>CAYQOQ010000058.1:0-25777 GCA_964419175.1 uncultured Occallatibacter sp.
CGGCCGCCGCCCTGGTAGGCTTCGGTCGAGTCGGTGAAGCGGTCGCAGAGGACCATTTTTCCGGCGTCGAGAGCGGGCTGGATGACTTCGGCGATGGCCTGGGCGCGGTCGCCGAACATGAGCGCCATTTCGGTCATGGGGGCGAGGCCGGTGGAGCGGGCGTCGAGAAGAATTTCGCGGATGCGGTCGCCGGTCGCGGTTCCGCCGGGCTGGCGGGTGATGACGGGCTTGAGGCCGCGCTTCTCAAGCCAGAGGGCCAAGCGCTTGATTTGGGTGGTCTTGCCGGAACCGTCAAGGCCTTCGAGCGTGATGAATAGACCGCGTGACATTGCGCTCAGTCTACCACTGTGACGAATGTTGGCGACGATCGTGTATCCATTGTGTTAAAAGAGGGTAATTTTCCAAAATGCCCCCCCGGAGGCAGGCGACTGCGCTCCCTCGGAGTCCGATATGAAACCAAGTAGATTTTTGTTTTTTCTTTTCGCCTTTGCAGCGACTGTTCTGCTGCCGAGCAACCGGCTCAATGCCCAAAACCTGACCCTGGAAGGGCAAACCGGCGGCTTCATTACGCCCACCGCCTATGTTGTTTTCGCGGAGAAGGGGCAAAGATTCTCTCACCCCGCCGTCGGCTACCACTTTGTGAATGCAAACAAGGTGCTTGGCGATGTGCAGACCTTCAGCATTGAAGAAGGATTCGCGAACCGGGCCGAGGCGGGCTACACGCGCAACGTGCACTGGACCGGCGACAGCGCGCTGTTCAGCTCGTTGTGGAATACGTCGGGGATGAACATCTTCAACGGCAAGGCTGTGGCGGTGAAGGATGGGCAGTTTGGCACGTGGACGCCGGGCCTGGCGGGCGGATTTGTGGTGCGTACGGGCGACCACTATGTGACGGGCCATCTGGACGGCAAGAGCTACACCAACGGGGATGTGTACGCGGTGGCGACCAAGACGTGGCTGCATCCGCCGGTGCCGTTTCTCGTGAACTTTGGCTGGAAGTTTACCAATGCTTCGATCTTCGGGCTGGGCGGGCAGGCGACGCGGTTTGGCGGGCGCGTGTTTGGCGGCGTCGGGATTCCGCTGCCGTTCTTTTTCAAGACGGCGATTGTGCCCTCGGCGGGATTTTCGCAAGAGCCGCCGACGTCGAAGAATCTGGGACCTCTGTCGGCTACGAGCGTCTATTTGATTCAGGGCAGGGCGCACCTGCCGACGACGCTGGACTACGCGATTCGCGTGACGCAGAAGGAACATCCGCACTTTGCGCTTGATTTTGGAATTGGGCAGGTGGCGGGGAATATCGGCACCACGCTGGTGCCGACAGGAATTCCTGCACAGCCCTATGCGCCGCTGAATGTGAACATCGAGGCGCGGCACATCATTGGCCTCGGGTTGAGCATCAGGCCGTGATGAAAGCGGCGAATTAGCGCAGGTGCGCGTGTATAGAGTTTTCGTATTTTCAGCGAGTGGGCATCATGCGAACCCATCCTGACGCGATGAGGCCGCGTCAGGATGGGGAGCCCGCGGTTTCTGTGAAGTCTCCCACCGACTTCACCGACCCGCGGGGAATGAAACTGTGCCCCATCCATCGGATGTCTTTGTTTTTGTCCGATGGGTGGGAGTCCGTAGAACTGCATGACGGCATCGCGTTTTGTTGAACTTGCATTTTTGTTTCTTATTAGTGAGCGGTGGAAGGCAGAACAACCGAGGCGCACACAACTAAAAATCCGCAGATGGGTTCCAATGGGAGTAGCCTGATTGGGGTTGCCGGTTAAAGGTTCCAGGCACAGGTAGTTGCGCAGTGTGCAGACCGGCGGCTGATGGGCCGGGAGGCTGTTTGGCCTCCGGGCGGAATGTACTTTGACCGAGTTCGGATTTGGAGTGGATTTTTCTGAATCCGCCATAACCTCGCCGGGGCGCTTTGTTGAGGACGAGTCGATCTCACGGGCGGAGCCGGCATGAAAGATCTGGAGGGAATTCCCATGAAATATTTCCGCACTTTGCGCCTGTTGATTCTGGCGCTTTTTGTCTCTCTGATTCCAGCTACATTGTTCGCAGGCGTTTTTATCAGCGTGGGTTTTGCGCCGCCGGTGCTGCCGGTCTACGAGCAGCCGCCGTGCCCCGAGCCCGGGCTGATGTGGACTCCGGGTTACTGGGCGTACGACCAGGACGGCTACTACTGGGTTCCGGGTACGTGGGTGCCCGCGCCTTATGAGGGAGCGTTGTGGACGCCTCCCTATTGGGGTTGGGAAGGCGGGTTGTACATGTTCCACCCCGGCTATTGGGGCAATCACGTGGGTTACTACGGCGGTGTGAATTACGGCTTCGGCTACATGGGCATCGGGTTTGTGGGCGGCATGTGGCGCGGTCACGATTTTATGTACAACACCGCAGTAATGCGCGTGGGCGGAGGCATTCGCAATACCTACATGGATCGGGGGAGCGTGGACCGGTACACGGTCAGGAACGACAGGCATGTAGCCTTCAGCGGCGGCCCGGGCGGCATCAACCACGGCCCAACTGCCGAGGAGCGGTTTGCCGAGCGCGACCGGCACGTAGCGGCTACGCAGTTCCAGCACTCGCACGAGTCGGCGGCCATGGGGGACCGGTCGAGCTTTGCGCGCAATAACGGCGGGCATCCGGGCAACGCGGCGGTGGTGCGGCCATTGGGCGGCGGCGGCCAGGGGCGCGGCAGCTTTAACAATGCGCCGAACGCGAACCAGCCCAATGGCGGGAACCGCAATTTCAACAATGCGCAGCCGAACAACCAGAACCGCAACTTCAACAATGCACAGCCCAACAATGGAAATAACCAGAACCGGCAGCCGCAGGAGTTACGGCAGCAGCCGCAGTCGCATGCCGTACCGGAGCAAATGCACGCCGCGCCGCAGCAACGGCAGCAAGCCGCGCCTCAGCAGCAGTCTCGGCCTGCGCCTCAGCAACAGCAACACGCCGCACCACAGCAACAGCAGCACAGTGGACAGGCGCAACATTCGGACGCTAAAGGGGAAAAAGACCACCAGCATTGAGACTGGTTTTGCTTCTGAACCAACAAGGCCCACGGTATCCCGTGGGCCTTGTTGCATCATGGGGTTGCGATCTCGATGCCGGCGATCTCAGCTTCGAGGCCGCCGTATGTGGGGTGATCGTTTTCGCGGATGCGGTAGGCGACGTCGATGAGGCTGCCTGCTTTGAGCGCCAGCTCGGCGGCACGCGCGGCCAGATCCCATCCAACGGCGCGGAGTACGCTGCTGGCGGTTCTTGTGCCAGAGGCGGCTGAACCCGCGGTTTCCTGGGCAAGCTCGAGGCGGATGTGGCGCTCCTTCATGATGCGCGGCGCCGAGACTAGGCGCACGCTACGAGCGACGAAGATAGGTTCGGGATTGCCGTGGCCTAGGGGTTCGAGCTTGTGGAGCCAGCCGGCGAGTACGGGCGTGATGCGGTCCAGCGGCAGCTCGGCGTGGATGCGGAGGAGGCGCTCGGGCTCGCGCGCGGCCAGGTGTTCGGCGGCGTAGAGGCGCAGGCGGCGCTTTAACTCAGGCAGCGACGCGGCGGGCAGGGCAAAGCCAATGGCGAAGGCGTGGCCGCCGAAGCGCGTGAAGAGATCGGCGCAGCTTTCGATGGCATTCAGCAGATGGAATCCGTCTACGGAGCGGCCGGAGCCATGAGCGACGCCATCCTCCACACTGACGACGATGGCCGGCTTGGCGGTGCGCTCGACAACGCGGGAGGCGAGGATGCCGATGACGCCGCGATGCCAGCCTTCTCCATCGACGACGAGCAGACGGTCAGAGATAAGGTCCTCTTCGGTGGCGAGGCGCTGTTCTATCACGCTGAGGGCGCTGGCTTCGGCATCGCGGCGTTCGCGGTTGAGGCGTTCAAGTTTGTTGGCGAGTTCGGTGGCGCGGTGGGAGTCGCGGGTCGAAAAGAGCTCGATGACTTCGGAGGCAACGTCCATGCGGCCGGCGGCGTTGATGCGCGGGGCTAGGCGGAAGGCGACGTCGAAGCCGGTGATCTGCTTGGCAGCGGGATCGAGAGCGGCGGCGGCGAACAGAGCGCGCAGGCCGGCACCGGAGGGGCGGCGGAGTTCGCGGAGGCCGAGGGCGGCGATGACGCGATTCTCGCCTTTGAGCGGCACGGCGTCGGCGATGGTGGCGATGGCGGCCATCTTCAAGAAACTGGGCAGGGTCTTCTCGCGGCAACGGGCCGGGTCGCGGCGTTCTAGGATGGCCTGGGCGAGCTTGAGAGCGATGGCGGCGCCGCACAGCGATTTCTCCGGGTAGGAGCAGCCGGTCTGGTTGGGATTGAGAATGGCGAGCGCGACGGGGACGGCGTCGTCGGCCTGCGTGAGGTGATGGTCGGTGATAATGAGATCGAGGCCGAGGCGTTGCGCGGTTTCGGCTTCGGCAAAGGCGCGCATGCCGGTGTCGACCGTGATGACGAGGCGCACACCTTCAGCGTGCGCGGTTTCAAGCACGCTGGATTGCAGTCCGTAGCCTTCGCGCAGGCGGTGGGGCACATGGAAGCGGGCTTCGCCGCCGAGCATCTCGATGGCGGTTTTGAGCAGGACGACAGCGGTGGTGCCGTCGACGTCGTAGTCGCCGTAGAGCAGGACGGGCTCTTTGTTGGCGATGGCGCGCTCAAGGCGCTCGACGGCGGCCGTCATGCCGAGCATCAGGAAAGGATCGTTGAGGTGAGCGGCTTCGGGATTGAGGAAGGCGTAGGCCGCGGCCGAATCCGTGATGCCGCGAGCGATGAGCAGCTCGGCGAGGACCTGGGGCAGGCGCGCTTCTTTGGCGAGGGCCTCTGCGGCGGGACGGTCCGTTTCAGCCAGCGACCAGCGCTGGCGCGGCAGTTTGCGCGGCGAAGGAGTGCGCTCGGCGGGAGTAGATACAGCGACGGCTGGGCTAGCCCCGGTGACGGTGGCCTGGCTGGTCAAGAGGCCTACTCGTCCTCTTCGTCGTGGTGGTGGTGGGCGTCGTCGATGACGATGTCCTGAAAGGCCTCGATGTCTTCAAGCAGGGTCTGGAAGCGCTCGTACCACTCGGTGGTGGTTTCGTGCAAAAAGACGAGGCCCTGGTAGACGAAGCCGAGCTGGATGTAGCCCAACATGCCGGCGTACTTGCGGAGCCACTTGGCCTCGACAAGCTCGGTGGCTTCTTCATCGGGGAAGTTCATCTCGCCGGCTTCTTCGATGAGTGCGTCGAGCTCTTCGCGTTCGAGCGTCATCTCGCTGAAGGTGACGAAGGGAGCGCCAACGTGCTTGGCCATCTCCACAAAATCTTTCCATGCGTCGGGGTTGTCCTGGCCTTCCCACACGATGGAGGGAATGTCCTCGGTGACGTAACCGGGGAGGCGGTGCAGGCCGTGACCTTCGATAAAGGCCACCATGTCGTCTTTGAGAGAGAGCAGGTTGTCAGAACTCATAGTCAAGCATCTATTCTCTCAGATTCGGGTGGGTGCAGAGGTGGGTTGTGGAAAGTTGGTGGGCAGGGCGGAGATAGAGGGGGCCGAGGCTCTAATCTAAAAGCAGAGGGATGACGCTCTGCCGCTGGGCCAATCGAGGCCCCTGACTAAAGCCGTTTACGAGGAGAACATTCACTTGCCCAGCTTCGAACATCACGTATTTGTTTGTCATAATTCCCGTCCGGCGGGTGCGCCGCGGTGTTCCTGCACTGTGGACGGAAAGAGCGACCTGCACACGCGGCTGCAGCAGTTGACCAAAGAGGCGGGGCTTGCCGGACGGGTGCGGATTAACAAGTCCGGCTGCCTGGACCAGTGCGAGCATGGTCCGATGATGGTGGTTTATCCGGAGGCGGTCTGGTACGGAAATGTGCAGCCGGAAGACGCGGCGGCGATTGTGCAGGAGCATCTTGTGGGCGGGCGGCCGGTGGAGCGGCTGCGCGTGGCGGAGGAATGCCTGAATACGAAGAACTGTCCGCACCAGGGATGAGGAGCGAGGCGCGGGGTGGGCGGTGTGAGCGTCCCGCGCCTTGTTATGCGGTAGGCCCTAGGGCTTGCTGGACGTCGAATGCACGATGTGGATCTCGGTCTTGCCAGGATACTCAGATGAACCCGTGGTGATTGTGACCACGACGGATTCCTGCTGGCCTTTGTTGAGTGTGAGGACGGTGGCGCCCGGAGATTCAAAGACAGAAGCACTGCTGCCGAATTTGCTTTTGTAAAAGCTGAGAACCTGGTCGATGGAGTCCGAGGTGACGTAAACGGCTGTCACCATAGAGCCAGTGGGCAGAGTCATGCGCATGCTTCCCTTGCCGGATTGGGCTCCGGGATAGACGTCGGTGCCAAGATCGGATGCACTGTAGTTTTCGGTGGTGTTTGCGGTGAGAGTGCCTCCCGGAGTATGCACCGTGACCTGGCCTTCGGAGACGTGGACGGTGCGCGCCACGCGCCACGCGAAAAACCCGACAGCTCCCGCTCCGAGAATGCCGAGGCCTACGAAGACGGCGACGATAATCAGGACGATCTTGAGTGCGTTATTTCCGGACTGGCCCGGTGCGGCGACTGGTTGTGCAGGTGCGACGGCGGGCGTTACGGCCGCGGGGGCCGCGGGAGCGCCACATGCAGAGCATGCTTGCGCGTCGGAGGACAATTGAGCTCCACATTTGGAACAGAAATTAGCCACGATGCTCTCCTTATCGTTGGGTTATTATCCGGCAAATATCTTCCGGGCTGGGGGGATAGGCCACTATAGCGCAGAATGATTGACCGAGCTGCTCTTATTCATTTGATTTAGTGGAAATGATGAAATAGAGGGGGAAGAGCAGTCTGCAGGATGGCGACGGCGAGTCCTGCTTTGCCCTGGGGCGGAAACCTTTCGATTCAATTTGGACGTTGAGTGTACAGGCTGCAGCCCGATGCGTTATCCTGACGTTTAACCAATGATTTTTTCACGAGATTACATAGGGTATCTGGCCCGCCGAACGGTCAAGCACCTCATCGACGCCAAGATGATCACCACCAGCGACTTGAAGGTGACCGAAGCGCGCGTTAATGGGGGTCTGCTGGACGAACTTTCCCTTGAAGACCGCGTCAACGAAGAGGTCCGCGTGATACTTGAGGCCTACTCCGAGGAGATGCGAAAATCCGGCGCGCAGTACGCCGAGATGTTCAAGAAGGTGAAGACCGAGCTGACCAAGAAGTACAAGGCGGTGCTATGAGGATCAGCCCCGACAAGCTCAACAAGCTGGCGCACACGGTGGCCGACACACTGGCCGAGATTGACGAGGTAGGATTCCTCGAAGATCGCAACACCATTCGCCAGGAGGCGCGCAAGGCGCTCACGGCGCTGCTGACGGATGAGGCGCGGATCGATACCGCGGCGCGGCTGAAGATCGCCAACCAGCGCAAGATCATCCAGGAAGGCTCCCAGGAGTGGGAGATTCTCTACCGCAAGTACTACAACGACGAAGTGCGCAAACTGGGCATCTGACCGGGCTTTTTCCGGACAGGGGAGAATCGGGATACGCGGGGTTGCCGGGGCGGTTTGTCTTTGGCTCCGGGTTGTTTTTCATTAAATTAGGAGAGTGGCCGGAGACGGCTACCACTCAAAGTGTGTGGCGCTATCGTCTAGGGGTTAGGACGTGAGATTCATATCCTTCGCGAAGCAGCAAGTCCTCTAAAATCAGACAATACCTTCAAAACAAATGGCTTAAATACATAATTGCGCCTTTGCATTTTTTTACCAGAATTGCACCATAATGGTCACTTCTTTGCGGTCTTCGCGAGTTGTGCTAATAAGGACTGCTAGTAAGCCAGTATTGGTTTTGATCCCGAGAATTCAACCCTGGCTCAGCTCTCGGCAACGACTCTTTTCTTCCTACCGATGGTTCCTTTCCGACCCGGCGTGCTTCTCATCTTGCGCGTTGCCTGGCGGCGCCACTATCGAACGTGGATGGTTTCGAGCCGCCAAAGAACTTGAGGCGAAGGCTGCGGATTATCTTTGCGGAATTTCTTGAGGATATTCCGCAACAGATTCAGGCGTCGAAGGATCTAGTGAAAAGCGGAGATACGGCTGGTTCCGCACGGCAGGCCCACTCGATCAGGGGCGCTTCCGCAAGTGTCGGCGGGGAAGGTCTTCGCAAGGTTGTGACGGAGATAGAAAAGGCGGCCGATGCCGGAGACCTGGATGGTGTCAACATCCTCATGGCCGAGTTGGAAGAGCAGTTTCTGCTGCTCAGAGATGCAATCAAGAACGAGTGCGATGCAGGGGCATGATGTTGCGTCGGCGAACGATCCCGCAAATAAAATTCCCGCGAATTCCAGAGAACAAGACGACCCACTTTGCGGGCACGTTATCCCATCGGTGGCCCTCCCGGACTCGTAAACGATTGAGGAGCACACCTCTTCCTCGCATATGTTTCACTGAATCTCCTTTTTTGCCGACCAATGTGCATTAATCGCGCATGGGGATGGCATGTGGTTGATTCGCAATATCTTCTCAACGCGACGACACATGACCAACGGTTTTTCCTAGCCATCCGTCGCACCTGTTACGCAGCACTTTAGTGCTTGCCTGCACTAAATCGCGCAACGACGATCCTAATTTGGTCAGGTTTCCCAATCGGAAAAAATTTTCAATATTGTGCACGATTGAACAGCTTTCCGGTTGAGAATTTCTGCCTGTGGACCGCAAATAAGAACGTAACCCACCGGGCGCATCTCTTCCGCGTCTACGTACGCTCTTACGCACTTCTCACCGCTTCGCGAATTCCAGCCTAAGGAAATCACCGGACTCCGACTCTGGAAAGCCAGCACAAAAGGAATGGACCCATGGCACTCGTCAGGAAGGCTGCCGTACAGGCAATCTCTGCCCTTGAAGGAAAAACTTCGGCTGTGACCGCCCGCGAGGCGGAAGCGCAACGCAAGAAGGCGAGGACACTCGCCAAACAACAGCAGGCAGCGGAGCGCATTGCCGCAGCCACCGGACAGTTGGCCTCTGGCATTGCCCAGGCATCGTCGGCCGCCGAGGAACTGAAGCGTGCCAGCGATCAGATCGCAACCGGCGCTGAAGAGGCATCGAGCGCCGCGCAAGAGTCTCTGGCGGCCTTTCAGCAGGTGGGTGTCTCCATCACACGTCAATTACAGAACGCCGAGCTGAGCAGCAGCAAGGGCGAGGCCTGCCAAACGCTGATCGCCCGCACCAGTGGCGATGTTGCCAGCCTGATCTCCAATGTTGGGGTTGCCGCGCAGCGCCAGCTCGCTTCAGTCAAGATGGTTACAGAACTCGAAACACAGGCCGCCAACATCGGCGATATCGTCAAGGCTGTCGCTCGTATTGCCGACCAGACCAACCTGTTGGCTTTAAATGCGGCCATTGAGGCAGCGCGCGCCGGCAAGCACGGCAAGGGCTTCGCAGTCGTCGCCGATGAAGTGCGGACTCTGGCCGAGACTTCCGAGAAGAGCGCCAAGCAGATTCAGGAATTGGTTGGGCAGATCCAGCAAGAGGTCAAGAACATCGCCGGCGGCATCAACACGTCCGCCAAGACGATGGAAGAGGAGGTTGAGAAGGGCAAGATCGTAACGGTGCAACTGGAGCAGATTCGCCTCGATGCGGTTGAAATCGTGAAGGGCATCGCTGAGATCTCCGCCAACGCCACGCAGTCCAACGCCGCATCCCAGCAGGCGTTGAAGGGCTCGCAAAATATTGCGGCCGCGGCCGAGGAGCAGTCCGCCGCTGCGGAAGAATCCGGCAAGACTGTTGCCGAGCAAACCCAGGCACTGGCCGAATGCGAGCAGGCTGCGCAGGCGCTGGCAGAGTTGGCAGAAGACCTGAAGAACTCGACCGATGTGGCCAAGAGTGCCGAGCAGGTGGCTTCCTCCTCTGAGGAGCTCTCATCGGCCGTGCAGGAAATCAATCGCTCCAGCGCTCAGATCATGACGGCTCTAGGACAGATCCGCAAGGGCGCCGAGGTTCAGTCCGCAGCCTCTGAAGAGTCCTCCGCGGCCACCAATCAGATCGAAAAGGGATTGGAAGTCGCCCAGAAGCGCGCCGCTGTGAGTGCGGAAAAGGTGGTTTCCATCAAGAAGCTGCTCGGCGAGAACAAGACGGCCGTCAATGGGTTGATCGAAGGTCTATCCACATCAGCCGACGCCTCGCGCGGCAGCATCAAGCAGATGAATGACCTGGAACTAGTCTCCAGAAGGATCGACAAGATCGTTGAGGCCATTAGCACAGTTTCGATCCAGACCAACATGCTGGCTGTGAATGGCGCCATTGAAGCGGCTCGCGCCGGAGAGTTTGGCAAAGGCTTCGTCGTGGTTGCTACCGACATCCGGAACCTGGCCCATGACTCGGCAGAGAACGCTGACCGGATCAAGGATTTGGTGAAGGCTGTCCAGGATCAGATTGGCATTGTGGGGCGCGATTTGGCCGAGATCGTTGCGTCGGCTGTGACCGAAGTGGCGAAGGCCAAGACCACGACAACTGACTTGGTGTTAATAGAAACCGACATTCTTGCGGTCGAAAAGGGCACGCAGGAGATTCTCTCCGCATCGGAGGAAATCGCCGCGGCTCTCGGCCAGGTAAAGAAAGGCATCGAGCAGATTTCCGCGGCCGCAACTGAGGCAGACAAAGCAGCCACAGAAGCATCCGGCGCAGCTCAACAACAGTCCAAGGGTGCCGAGGATCTGGCAGCAGCTATCGAAGAGATTTCTTCTCTCGCGGATGAACTGCAGAGCGCAGCGTAAAGGGAGGCCATCATGACGACACGAACATCGAAGCAGCAAACAGGTGGGGCCGCGCTTCTCGAGGAGCCAATCATCGAGGAGCTCGCCCCGGAGATACAACTGAACGAGGCGGCGATCGAAGAGGGCGAAGTCGACGAGAGCGCTTCAAATAATCAACAAGGCACGCAACAGTTCGTCACGTTCATGGCCGGGGACGAGGTCTTCGCGGCAGACATGTCGCCGGTGAAGGAGATCATTCGCGTTCCCGAGGTGGTGCGCGTGCCCCTTGCGCCTTCCGCATTGGAAGGCCTGGCGAATCTTCGCGGTAAGGTGCTGCCTATCATTTCACTGCGCCGGCTCTTCGGCTTTCCCGAGTTAGAACACGACGACTCGACCCGCGCCCTGGTTGTGGACGTTGGTCAGCCGGTGGGTTTTGTAGTCGACCGCGTATCAAGCGTGGTCGGTGTCGAAGCCAGCCACATCGAAGACGTGGGCTCAATCAAGACCACGGTGAATACCGAAGTGCTGTCAAGCCTCATCAAGGACGTGGGCGGTCACGCGATGATCATGGTGCTGAACTTTGCCAAGCTCATCGAGCGTGAGTTCTCGCAGATTGCGGCCATCTCAAAAAGCACTGGCGTGGCAGGGACCGTCGAAGCCGGCGGACAAAGCGAAGAAGAAGATACCAGCGATGAACTGCAGCTGGTCAGCTTCGATGTCGATGGCCAGGAATATGCCATCGCCATCGAAGATGTTCAGGAGATCGTGCAGGTGCCGGAGGCCGTAATTCATGTGCCTCACTCTGAGTCTCACGTTCTCGGCGTGATGACATTGCGCAGCCGCCTGCTGCCGCTGGTCAACTTGCGCAGCATGTTCGCTCTGCCGCATCGTGATTTGGACGAGAAAAGCCGCATCGTCGTGCTTACGTTAGGCGGGGTTTCGGTGGGCGTAGTGGTGGATGCGGTGAGCGAAGTGCTCCGGGTTTCAAAGTCCGGCGTGGACGCGCTTCCCGCATTGCTGGCGCGTGAGGGGAATCTCGCCGAGATAACCGCAATCTGCAGGCTGGACAATGGAAAACGCATGGTGTCGATTGTGACCGCGCGCAATCTCTTTGGCCATTCCGTAATCAAGGAGGCACTGAGCGCCGTGAATGATAGTGAACTCGAAGAGGATCGACAAACGAAGCAGACGAACGAGGACCTCGACGATGACGAACAAGTGGTCATCTTCCGACTGGATAAAGAAGAGTTCGGTGCGCCAATTGCCACCGTGCAAGAGATTGTGCGCGTGCCGGAAGAACTCATCCGTGTACCTAAGGCGCCATCGTTCGTTGAGGGCGTCATCAATCTCCGAGGAAGTGTGCTGCCGGTGATTGACTTGCGCCTGCGCCTGGGGCTCAAACAGGTGGAGCGGACCGATCGTCAACGGATCATGGTGTTTCTCATCTCCGATGTACGTACCGGCTTTATTGTCGATCAGGTGGCCGAGGTGTTGAAGATTCCCAAGGCGGCCATTGAACCTGCGCCACAGCTTTCCAAGGACCAGAGCCGGCTGCTGAGCCGTATGGCCAACCTCGAGAAGCAGAAGCGGATGGTTCAACTGATCGATCCTCCTCACCTGATGGAACAAAAGGAACTGGTGACGCTAGCAGCGGTCACGGGATAATCCAATGATCAAGCTGCTGATTGTCGACGACTCGGCCGTGATGCGCCGCCAGCTGATGGCGACGTTTCAGGCCGAGGAAGACTTTGACATCCGCCAGGCCAGAAACGGTGAAGAGGCGGTGCGGGAAAATCGCGAGTTCGAGCCGGATGTTGTGACATTGGACATCAACATGCCGGAGATGGACGGATTGACAGCGCTTTCTCTGATTATGGCTGAGCGGCCTGTCGCGGTGGTGATGGTTTCCTCACTCACCGCGCAAGGTGCGTTGGCCACCTTCGAAGCCCTGAATCTGGGCGCGGTGGATTACATTACCAAACCTGGCGGAACTATCTCCCTGTCTATCGACAGAGTCGCTGCTGAACTGGTGGCGAAGGTTCGCGGCGCCGCACGGGCTCGACCGAAGGGCAAAAGGGCAAAGAGTCTAGGTGCCGGAGCGGTAGTTCGCCGCATGCAGGATGAGCGCACAAAGGCCGCCGCTGCTTCCGCTGCCCTGGCTGCGCGCAAGGGAGCAAGCGATGGCGTGGTAGTCATCGGCGCATCCACAGGCGGTCCGCGCGCTCTTGAGATTGTTCTATCTGGATTGCCGGCGGAGTTTCCATGGCCTGTGCTAGTGGCGCAGCATATGCCCGCGGCGTTTACCAGGGCCTTCGCCGAGCGGCTGAATCAGTGTTGCGCAATGTCAGTTGTCGAGGCAGGTAGTGCCATGCCAATTGTGCCCGGCTGTGTCTACATTGGGCGAGGTGGAGCGGACACGCTGCTGGCCAGCCGGGCCGGCAAGCTCACTGTTTTGCCCGCGCCAGAGAATTCGCAGTATCTGTGGCACCCTTCGGTCGAGTTGCTCGGACAATCGGTGCTGCAGCATTACGATCCAGCGAAAACGACCGCGGTGTTATTGACTGGGATGGGTCACGACGGGTCGGATGCATTTACCGAGATAAAAAAACGCGGGGGTAGAACCATCGCCGAATCGGAAGAGTCGGCAGTGGTATACGGTATGCCGGCAGAACTGGTCAGAAAGAGCGGAGCAAGCCTCATCCTCAATGCAGAGAAAGTCGCCGCGCAACTCGTTGCCTGGGCGGCTCGTTAAGGGAAAGTACACTGTGCAGGTTTCAAGCTTGCCGGGTGAGTAGGGGAAAAATCATGGGTCTTGTAAAACAAAAGATCGCTCAACTTTCTGATCGCGGCAAGCCGAAACCGCAGCGGGACTATGACCAGCTTCAGACAGCTCTGGAGGACGCAGATGCTGCCGGCCGGCGTCAGGCTGCGCGAGATATCGTCCATTGCCCTGAGGCTGCCATGGCGCTGGTGAGCCGCCTGACACGCGAGGACGATGTAGCAGTCCGAGAGATGATCCTCAACACACTGCTTCGCCTGAACAATCCATCGGCAGTTAGAGGACTGGTCGATTGTCTCCGCAGCGAAGACGCGGCCTTGCGAAATGAAGTGATAGAAGCATTCAAGCAAATGGGCAGTGAAGTAGACCCCATTCTGCATTCCTTGCTTGCCGATCCAGATCCGGATGTTCGTATCTTCGTCGTAAATATCCTCGATTCCGAGCGGCACACCGAAGCTGAGAGCTGGCTGATCAAAGTCATCGAACGCGATTCCCACGTCAATGTTTGCGCCACCGCGGTCGATCTGCTCTGCGAAGTTGCCACGGAGGCAGCGGTTGATCCCCTGATCCGGCTCAAAGCCCGCTTTCTGTCCGAACCCTATATCCAGTTTGCCGCAGATCTGGCGCTCAAACGCATTCGTGAGGTCTAACGCTGTGACCACGGCATACGCGCCTTTACCAGAATCCGAACCAATCATCAGCGACGAAGACTTCTTGAAGTTCAAGGAGTTCTTCTATCGCAGGACCGGCATCAACTTCGAGCCGACCAAGCGCTACTTCGTGGATAAGCGCCTGGTCGAACGAATTGAGTCAACTGGCACGGGAACGTTTCGCGGCTACTTTACACTCCTGCGCTTTCAGGCTTCGGGTGAGGAATTACAACAGCTCACCAACCTGATGACGGTGAACGAAACATATTTTTTGCGCGAAGAGTATCAGTTCCGCTGCCTGGTCGATTCCATTCTTCCTGAGATTGTCCGGCAAAGAATCGGCGCGGATGCAATTCGCATCTGGTGTATCCCTTCGTCCTCTGGGGAGGAGCCTTATTCGATCGCCATGTACCTGCTGGAACACTGGAGCGGAATCGCCGAGTGGGATGTCGAGATCATCTCGTCCGATATAGACACCAGCATCCTGCGCCGCGCGCGGGCAGGCCGTTATTCCCTTCGTTCCGTACAGCATATGCCAGCGCCCTGGCTGAAGAAATACTTCAAAGGCATCGGCGAAGAATACCAACTGTGCGACGACATCCGGGAGGCCGTTGAGTTCACGCGGGTCAATCTCTCGGAAGCGACAGAAACTCTCAGTTATCGCAATTTCGACGTGATCTTCTGCCGAAACCTGCTCATCTATTTCGATGACACATCCCGACAGACGGCCGCCGAGACATTTTATGAAGCAATGAATCCGGGAGGCTTCATATGTCTGGGGCACTCCGAATCGATGAGCCGCATCTCTTCTTTGTTCAAGGTTCGCAAATTTCCTGAAGCGATCGTTTATCAGAAAGGTCTGGAGACCAAGTGAAACGCGTCCTGATTATTGACGATGCGGCCACAGTGCGCATGTATCACCGCGGCATTCTTGAATCCTCCGGTTACGCGGTCGAGGAGGCATGGAATGGCATCGAGGCTTTGGAGAAGGCCCTCGATGCACCCTTCGATCTCTACATCGTGGACATCAATATGCCCAAGCTCGATGGATTTGGCTTTCTGCGCGAACTGCGCCAACAGGACATTACCACTTCACCCGCCATCATGATTTCCACCGAAGCCGCCGCCAGGGACGAAGTGGCTGCCTATCGCTCGGGCGCCAACAGCTACCTCATCAAACCTGTCCACCCGTCGCAGCTTCTTTCCTATACCTGCCTTTTGCTTGGAGGGGCAAGTCAATGACATCGACATCTTTGCCCATGAACCCATTATTGGAACAATTCCTCTCCGAAGCCCGCGACCTTTTGGAAAGTACCGGCAACAAGCTGATGCAACTGGAAGCCGCGCCCGGCGATCAGGAAATAATCAATGAACTCTTTCGCTCCGTTCACACGTTGAAGGGCAACAGCGGCTTGTTCACCTTTCCTGAGATGACAACTTTGCTTCATGCAGGCGAAGACCTGATGGGAACGGTCAGAAGCGGCGACGTTGTCTACTCGCGAGAGTTGGCGGACAGTTTGCTTGAAGCAATGGATCTTGTGGGTGTGCTTTGCGGTGATATTGAATCCTCTCAGCACATAAATGCTTCTCGCGCCAAGGACTCTCGCCGTATGGTCAAAGCACTGCGGGCTTTGATGCCGAGTGTGGGCGCGAACCAGGAAGAAGCCAAATCGGCCGACTTGAACAGTGCTTCTTTCACCGTCACAAACCATCAGGCCGCACCAGCAGAGGTTCCAGCTTCCGGGCTGTTGCCGTTTGATAGCATTCCCGAAGCCGTGCGAATGGCGGCCATCGTGCAATGCCAGCAGGGAGAGCAACTACATTGGATTGTCTATAAACCGCAGCGGGAGTGTTTCTTCCACGGGGATGACCCGCTGAATAGCGCACGGCAGGCTCCCGGACTTATTTGGGGCCGCATCGTTCTTTCGGAGGCGTTGCCGCCACTGGCCGAATTGGACACCTATAGTTGCCTCCTCGGATTCGAGCTGCTTACTTCCTGCCCTCGCGAGGAACTTGACCAGTATTACCGCTATCTTCTGGATCAAGTGGAAATATCGGCCATTCCTCCGCAGTGGCTTGTGAACGGGCAGAGCCAGGTGTCATCGACTGCGAAGCGGGTTGCTCCACTCTCGGAGAACGACCAGGCCGCGCTCAGCCAGATTCTCGCGTCGCAGCGGCAGATTCTTCTGCTTGACGATCGTCCCGCGTGGCACGCTGGGCGGCTCAAGTCTGTTGCGACAGTGCTCGCGAACCTCTGCCAGGCAATTGGCGATCATTCTGCCCTGACCGACATTCAAGCGGCACTCGACAACGCTCTCGCGACCGGCCACAATACGCTTTTGGTGGCGTGGCTCGATGCGCAAGAATTCAACCATCCTAAGTCCAGTCTTCCGTGCCTCCCTGGCAGTGACGATAGTATCGTCGCAACTGCGGCCGAACATAAAGACGACGACAGTCCCGCGCCGGAAAGCGGCTCCGGCAAAGCTCCGGCGAATGAACCCGCTAAGCTCGGCAGACGCGCTGAAGATGCACTGAATGGTCCCAAGAGCCTTAAAGTAGATCAAGCGAAGGTCGACCGCCTGATGAACCTGATCGGCGAACTGGTGGTGTCGAAGAACGCGCTTCCGTATTTGGCAGAACGGGCGGAATCGCAATTCGGCGTGCGCGAACTTTCGCGGGAGATCAAGGGGCAGTACTCAATCATCAACCGCATCGCCGATGAGATGCAAGACGCGATCATGCAGGTTCGCATGATGGCTGTCTCCTTCATCTTCCAGCGCTTTCCGCGCCTGGTGCGCGACACCTCCCGGAAGCTTGGCAAGGAAGTTCAACTTGTGCTCGAAGGAGAGCAGACCGAGGCCGACAAAAACATTATCGAGTCGCTTGCCGACCCGCTCATTCACATCGTTCGCAACAGCCTGGATCACGGCCTGGAAACTCCCGAGGTCCGACTTGCCGTGGGCAAGCCGGCAACCGGCAAGTTGACCATCCGCGCCGCGCAGCAGGCGGACCGCGTCGTGATCGAGATCATCGACGATGGCAAAGGCATTGACCCGGCCGTAATCAAACAGAAGGCCTACGAAAAAGGAATCATCGGCGAAGCGACGCTGGAGCGCATAGGCGACCAGGAGGCCGTCAATCTGATCTTCGCTGCCGGCCTATCTACTGCCAAGGTTGTGTCCGATCTTTCGGGCCGCGGAGTGGGTATGGATGTGGTTCGCTCTGCTGTCGAGAAGATCAATGGCACTGTCACCATAAGCAGCGAACTCGGCAAAGGCACAGCGATCCGCATCTCACTACCCCTTTCAATGGCGGTAACGCAGGTAATGATCGTCGAGTCCGACCAGCAGTTATTTGGCGTACCGATGGATCATGTTGTTGAAACAGTTCGCATTCCCAGGAGCGAAATCCACACGATCAAGCAAAGTCAGACGGCTGTCTTACGCGGACGCATTGTTCCGTTGAAAAGTCTGAATGCCCTGTTAGGGATCAGCGCTGTCCCTCAAGCGAATTCTGACGATGAACTAGCTGCACTCCTTGTTCAGGCGGGGAGCGCGGAGTTGGGTCTTCTGGTCGATGGATTCCAGGAAACAATAGGTGTTATTCAGAAACCTTTGAATGGTTTTCTATCCAATCTGTCTGCCTACTCCGGCTCAGCTCTCATGGGGGATGGATCGGTGCTCATGATCCTCAACATTCGGGAGATTGTCTGATGCCAATCGAATTTAAGAAGAACCGCGTTCTATTTCGTGACGAAGTGAACGTGGAAGAAGCGGAAGGACTGCTTGAATGGCTCCAGACGAAACCCAATGCTAAAGCGGATCTGTCTGCTTTGAGCCACCTTCACACCGCCAACCTCCAGGTCTTGATGGCGGCGAAAATAGCCATATCCAGCTGGCCGAAGAATGACGAACTGCGGGCATGGCTGGAACCGGCATTGAAACCTGCGGAATGAGGTAATTCCATGGCGAAAACAATTCTCATTGTCGATGATTCTGCCACCATGTTGATGAGCCTCAAGAGCTCTCTGTCCCTGGGCGGCTTTCAAGTTGAGATTGCCGGCAATGGTCAGGAAGCGCTAGACAAGTTGAAAGCCGGAGTCAAGCCCAGCCTCATTCTCACTGACATCAATATGCCAGTGATGGGCGGCCTTGAAATGATCGGCAAAGTACGTGCGCTGCCAGGTTGCCGATTCTTTCCAATTCTGACGTTGACCACCGAGAGCCAGATGGCCAAGCGCGACGAGGGCAGGCGCCTCGGCGCCACAGGTTGGCTCGTGAAACCGATTTCGGGTGGTGACCTGCTCAAAGTTATTAAGCAGCTTCTGCCTGGAACCTAAGGTCACTATGTTGAAGCGGACTACAGAGCTGTAAGAGATTCTTCACATGCCAGTTGGTCGCATCGGATTGACGGAGCGGGAATCATGATCGCGAACGAAAGTAGGCTTCACCGCGTTAAGAAGCGACTGCTTCTTCAAGTGGCGCTTGCGTTCTTTTGCAACGTCCTGTTTCTTGTGGTCTTATTCTGCATTCAGAGGCGGGCTTTCATCGCCGATTGGATAAGCATCGCCGTCGCGCTCGTGCTTCTCAAGTTTGTACCGCTGCTGATCGCCGAATGGTGGAACTGGATTATGGCTCGTCGCGACATCTCCTCCATGTGGGCCTTCGGTCAACTTAGCTACGAGGACCTATCGCGTGAACGGGCCATCCATAATGCAATCGGCAGAGACATCAAAGACTCCAAGCCCTACATCGACGTGATGCACGAGCAGATCGGTGGGTCTCTCGCCGAGTCAGAGCACGAAATTATCCTCCTGATCGAGCAACTCAATCTGCTGAGTGCGCAATCCAGCCAGCAGATGGTGCGCATCACCCAGTCCGTCCAGAGCGGGAAGGCTCTGACTGAAGTTACCAGCAGTCGAGCGGAGCGGAACAATCAGCTCATCTCCAAACTGGAAACCAAGTTGAGCGAACAAGCCAGCGAAATGCATGGCAACTACGAGCAGATCCGCTTGCTAGCCGACGATGTCAAGGCCCTAACGCCCATCATCCAGGTCATCTCATCCATCGCCAAACAGACCAGTCTGTTGGCCCTCAACGCGGGGATCGAGGCAGCCCGCGCGGGGAATGCCGGCCGGGGATTCTCCGTGGTTGCGAATGAAGTCAGAGAGTTGTCCAAGCGGTCTACCAGCGCGGCTGCGGAGATCGCTGAGAAACTCAACGCTACGGCCAGCAAGGTGGCCGGCAAAATGGCCGAGGCACAGAAGGCGCTTGAAGAAAAGCACGGTCTAGACGAGTTGCAGGAGTTGGTCCACGACTTGACTGTGATGCAGCAGGATTTCAGCCATAGCTCACAGTTGCAGCTTGACATTATCTCCGACGTGGAAGCAGGTCATCAGGAGGGTGTGGACCACTTGTTGGTGGCGATGGGGCACATCCAATTTCAGGATGTAATGCGGCAGAGAATGGAGCATGTGCAGGAAGCGCTGGTGGAGATGCGAAACCACTTGCTGCGGCTGACCGAAACGCAGGATCGTCCCGGTTGGGACGGCCTCTTCGATACAACGTTCAAGACATTGCTGGACTCCCACCTCAATAATTACAAAATGGCCAGTCAGACGATAACCCATCTTGCTGTGGCCGGCGGCGAGTCAGACAACGACCAAGGCGGCCCGGCCATCGAATTGTTCTGATCGAGGTATACGAAACTTAATGCAAGAGCATGTTCAACTTTGCTGAAAATGTGGACTCGCACCAGTCTATTAATCATCGTATAGATGCTCCGTGCACTCTCCGCCATTCCAGTATGCTTCGATCAAACCTGAACGAGTCAATTCCCTCTGAGGCCGCGCTCGTTGCGCTCACATGCGGCGGCATAGGCCATAAAATTCTCAGAAAATCTGTCCTTGAATTGGAGCGCAAGGCCGCGTCCCATGATTCCGACGCAGTTCCCCGCGCGAACAGCGCCATTGCATCACTCCGGTCCAGTTGGGAGATACAGAGCATTTTGCAGTGCGTCCGGAACCACTCCAACTCCCGGCGGTACTGCCGGTAGGTTCTCTCGCCTTTGGTGGTTTCCACCTCGACCAGGTACTTTTCGATCGCCTGATCGATCCTCAGGCCAATCTCCGCCTCCTGCGCTTCAGGGGCGGGCTCTATCTGGCCGGTGAGGATGGCGCACTTTGTCCGCCAGGCTTCGAGGGCCTCTCGCGGAGCCGTCCCGACAGACCCTTGCTGGCGTCTTCCTTGGCGTTTGAATTCGAGTTACAGCGGTTTCGATTCTGCTCTTTACAGAAACGTAGGCGCCAAGGGTCATTTTTCTCAAGAAAATGACCCCTCGCATGATCTTCAAATGGAAGCACTTGAATCGAAACCGCTCTAGAAGGTGCCGCCCTTCGAGCCGACCGGCTCTCCATTGACGAAAACGAGGCGCGGGTTGGGGTTGCCCCTGGCGTCGCGGGCCACCGGCACGAATTGCCATTTCCCGCGTACCTTGCGATACTGTTTAAGGCTCACAGGATGTCGCTGCTTACTATCCATGCCGCTCCTTCCAGTCTGCTAGTACGAAGGGTACTTTTTAGAGAGCCGCCCCTCGTCTGCCCATGCCTTTCTGATGGGGAATTCAAGCAGGAGCGCTAGTAAGCGCGAGTCTTGCTGTAAGTTGTTGAAAATAGTGGCGCTATCGTCTAGGGGTTAGGACGTGAGATTCTCAATCTTAAAACCCGGGTTCAATTCCCGGTAGCGCTACCAAAAATTTAAAGCGAAAGCCCGCCAATCTGGCGGGCTTTCGCTTTTTTGGGGAAACGGTTAAAGCGGAGCCGGGCGCCCCCCTTAACGCGCACTCTGGGCGGCGGGCGTGGGGGCCGGTTGCGGCGCCGGGCTTGCAGCGTGGGGGCCAAGCTGCACATCCGCGGTTCCGATGCGGCCCGAGGCATCCACCCGCACGGTAAACCGGGCACGCACAGCCTTCGGATTGTATGCGATTTTGTGAGGTATGTTCATATCCAACAGCATCCTGCCGGTGGGGGGCGCGGTGCGCGGTGCGTTGGACCGAACAACATTGGCGACGCGGCTCAGTTCCTTGTCCTTCTTGTCATAGGTGGAGACCACAAGAATGACTTCGGCGTGGCGCGGTTCCGTGTCGGTGGCAGGCGTCCAGGCCAGGTTGTGCCCATCCACATGGATGATGAACTGTTCCGGATCTGCCGGTGAGGCTTCAACGTTGATGCGCACGCCGTCGTAGACCATGGTGCTCGAGTCCGCCGCAACCAGGTCGGTAATCAGCCGCCGCGATGGATTCACCGGGTCTACGCGGCCTGGGCCGTGCTCAAGATAGTAGCCGGCGCGCGTGATGACAGAGAGATCGGGGCGGCTGAGCGTGACTTTGATGTGGCGGAACTTGCGCGGATCGGGCGACGTATTGCTGGGCCGGTAGGTGAGAGTATAAAAGCTGGAGCCATCCTGGATCGCGGTGCCGATCTCCATATCGACATCGTTGCGTCCGTAGAGGGTGCGCCCGCCGGTGGCTTTGGCCAGCCGGTTGAACTCATAATTTCCGCCGAACGGGTCCACCATCGGATCGCCGCCGTAAGCGCCGGGGTTCACTTGCAGACCGGCAGGGTCGATGGTGTAGAGGGTTACGCGGGCGTCGCGCAACACGTTCACACAATCCTGGACGGCATTATTGATACGGTTGGTCGCGTCGATTTCCATACGGTCGAATCGCATCGGAGGAAAACCACGGCCGATCCAGATCATGTTCTTGTGGCCGGGATGGCCGATGACTGCCTGCGCCACGCGCCGAAGAGTGATGAAGGCTGTTGCGTAGCGCTCGCCTACCCAGGCGCCCTGGTGCATCTGCCAGGGATAAGACACGAAGTGATGGTCGAGCGCGTTGATCAGCTCGTCTTTGTTCTGCGTGTAATCCCGCAGCACGGTAAAGTGCTGCAGATCGACGGCAATCAGCATGGTGGGCGCTGGCAGCTTGTCTGGCTGCTTGTCGAGAAACTTCTTGAGCGAGTAGCGCGCAAATGCCATGTCTTCAAAGCGCGTGTTGAACTCGTCAAGCAGGATGATGTCGACCGGAGCGCGCGGAGCCAAACGGTCCAGGTCCGCGGTCGACTCGATGGAGAGCTGCGGGTCGGGCGTGTGCATGCCGGTCTGTTCGAAGTTGAGAACGGTCTGCGGTTCGCCTTCCTCTTCCACTTTGAAATCGTTGCGGTTCAGATCCTTGACTACTTTTCCCTTCTTGTCCACGACCACCATATCCAGCACCACCAGGCGCGACATGACGCGCAGGGTGTAGCCGGGGTTGGGAGCGGCCGGGGTAGAAGAAGGATTCGGAGACTGCGCTTGCGGGTTCTGATTTTGCACGGGAGCGCCGGGCGGTTGCGTCGCCGGACTGGCCTGTTGCGCCGGCGGCTGCGCGGCGGAGGCGGGCGCTTGCTGCTTGGGAGTTGAAGCAGCGGTAGCCGGGCCGGATTGGCTCTGCTGAGCGGTCAGCAGCGCGGGAATCAGGCAGGCGAACAGCACAATAACGAGCCTGGTAAGATTTCGAATGATCATCAGTTCCTCATTGTTCGCTGGTTCGAATACGGCGGATGATGGCAAAGCTTCCTGGTGATTCGCAATTCTCAACAAAGAAAAAAGACTCTCTCACACGTTACAGCGGTTTCGATTCTGCTCTTTACCGAAACGTAGACGCAAAGGATCATTTTTCACAAGAAAATGACCCCTCGCATGATCTTCAAAGGTCAGCACTTGAATCGAAACCGCTCTCGACGCTCGTTTGAGAGAGTGAACATACGTCTTTGCTTGGCTGGCAAATCAGTTTACGCCGGCCCTCCCCTTGCTGCAAAGGGGATCGGCGGCATAGGCCACATGGAAACTATCCGGATACTTGTTCGCGCTTTGCTCTGCTGCTAGGGCCTGTGTTGCGCCAGGCGTATAAGGCTGTGCATTGCTTTGCTGCGGCGGAGCGATTGGCGCTTGAGCTGTTCCCTGAGAAGCCGACTCGGAACGGCCTGCGGATGGGTTACCTGTAGGCCTGCTCATCGGCCCAGTCGCCAATAATCGGGAGCTTGCACCGCTTGCCATTCAGCGCGTTCACCACGCACCAGAGCCATACAAGAAAAACGGCAACCAAGATCAGCAGGAACAGCCACCTTAGTCCCAGGAAGATATAAGGTCCAAGGAACGTGGTAAACGACAGAACAAAGTTCAGGATGTAGCTGAAGATGAACACAAAAGCGCTGAATACGAGGGATTGCCAGGCGTGGAATCGCACATAGGGTCTTTTGTTGTAGCGCCTGATGGCCAGAAAAAAGATCGCCGGGACGGGAGTAAAGTAGGCGAGCGCGCCAATTGAATTGTCAGAGAGGCCGGGTTCTTTGGGATTTGACATGATCCCTCCCTTTTGGGATCTGGAGGCGCTTTATGAGGCTGTACGCGCTGGGCCGGTTTCTTGCATTCTTCCCACCTCAAATAACCGGGGAGACCAGAACGAGCAGACTCGGGAACAGCTACAGATTACACGAGTTGAGATAGATAGGTATCGATCCGGCCTCGCGCACGGAGTCTCCCCCAGGAGTGATTCCAGTCTTTGAGAGGCAAGACCAATCCTGCACACTGGGGCTTTTTCCACACCCCAAGGGCAGCCAAAGCTGACTGGCCCTGGGCTGCGGCGAAGTTGGCAAACTTGCTGCGGGGAGGGGTCACTTTCGAATTGGTGCTAACGGAGTCAACCATCCTGAGTTACGCTCGTCTAACGGGGTGTGTTTCCCCTGAAAGCTATGAGAAAACAACGTGTTCGTTTCTACGCTCTCTCCACGGTGGCTTTGTTGTGCCTGCCGTTGGCAACGCAAGCTCAGCAGGCGGCCAAAGCCTCCGCGGACCAGCCGGTTACAACACTGAAGGTCCAGGCGCGCGAGGTTCTGCTGCCTGTTACCGTGCGCGACAAGCATGGCGCGCTGGTTGCCAATCTGTCGCTTGCGGACTTCACGCTGACCGAGGACGGGCGGCCGCAGACGATCAAGAGCTTCTCGCGCGAGAGCAATCTGCCCTTCCGGGTTGGGCTGCTTGTGGATACGAGCCGGAGCCTGTCGGGTGCGATGGAGAACGAGCGCAAGGCTGCCGGAAAGTTCGTTGACCTGATGCTGCCGGAGAATCCGAAGGCCGCGAGCAAGGGCGACGAGGCATTCCTCATCCACTTTGACCGCGAGGTGGAACTGGTGCAGGACTTTACGACATCCCGCGACAAGCTGCACCACGAGATCGATGGGATGGGGTCGACGGCGCGGGAGCGGAACAATTCCCAGGGGCCGGAGACGAGCGGCGACGATCGGGATCGTCCGCGCGGCAACCGCGGGGGAGGCACGCAGCTTTACGATGCGATTTTTCTGGCCGCGGATGAGCTGATGAAATCCAAAGACGGCCGCAAGGCGCTGGTGGTCTTTTCCGACGGTGAGGACCGCGGCAGCAAGGAAAACCTGAACGACGCGATTGACGCTGCGGATCACGCGAATCTGGCCGTCTACACGGTTTACTTCAAAGGCGAGCAGGAGCGCCAGATGAGCGAAGGGCTTCCTAGCGGCGGGCGGCGGGGCGGCGGTGGTGGCGGCGGCTGGCCGGGCGGAGGCGGTGGTGGTTATCCAGGCGGCGGTGGTGGCGGATACCCCGGTGGAGGTGGCGGCAGCGGACGGCGCGGTGGTGGTGGTGATCGCGGGCCGCAGATTGACGGCAAGAAGATCATGACGCAGATTGCTACCCGTACCGGAGGCCGCTACTTCGAAGCCAAGAAGAAGGACAACCTGGAAGAGATTTATAACGCGATTGCCGAAGAGCTGCGCGGCCAGTACCTGCTGACGTATACGCCGGACAAGCCGGATAACGACACCGAGTTCCACAAAGTTGCGCTGAAGGCCAAGAACGCCGATCTGACCGTGGTGACGCGCGAAGGGTATTACGCGGAGAAGTAAAGCGGTTTAAAAGGTTCTTCACCGCGGTGACTTGAAGGAAATTTGAGTAGATGCACGAAGGGCGCAGCCGGTGGCTGCGCCCTTCGTGTTTGGTGCGGATTGCGGACTAGCTGGTGGTGTGGATGTTGCCCATGTTCTTTTCTTCGATGGCCGCTTGTGCCGCCGCAAGCCTTGCCGTCAGCAGACGGAAGGGCGAGCAGGAGACGTAGTTGAGGCCGATCTTGTGGCAGAACTTGACGGACTCTGGATCGCCGCCATGCTCGCCGCAGATGCCGACCTTGAGGTTGGCGCGGGTGTTGCGTCCCTTGGCCGTGGCCATCTTCACCAGTTGCCCGACGCCGGCCTGGTCAAGGGTGGCGAAGGGATCCTGTTTGAAGATGCCGTACTTCATGTAGGCCGGCAGGAAGTTGTTGATGTCGTCGCGCGAGATGCCGAAGGTGGTCTGCGTCAGATCGTTGGTGCCGAAGCTGAAGAACTCAGCTTCTTCGGCGATCTGATCGGCGGTGAGGGCTGCGCGCGGCAGCTCGATCATGGTGCCCACCATGTAGTTGACCGAGGAGCCCTTCTCTTCGAAGACTTCGGCGGCTACGCGGCGGATGATCGCGGTCTGGTTGCGCATCTCCTCGATGGACCCGATGAGCGGAACCATGATTTCGACATGCGGATCGCCGCCCTTTTTCTTGACCG
>CAYQOQ010000059.1:0-25753 GCA_964419175.1 uncultured Occallatibacter sp.
TTGTAGCACAAAAAGGCTTTCGCTAACTCAGGCTTCACGAATTATCCGGGCTAGGTCTACGTCTGCAGAGGCGTCGGCTCCTACTTCAATTCCGATGTAGTCTGTACCTTCGCCTATTTTGAAATTCGTCCTTTGCTCAATGGCTGCAATCTTTACTGTCAGGCCCGCAACTGGAAAGAGTACTCGACGAACAAGATCTGCCAAATACGGCTGCAAATCCAGTGGAACGGTACTCCATTCGTCAAGAATTACAAGAAGAGTTTGATTGGCTAGTGTGGAAACAACTCGACCCAGAGCATTCCCGACGCGGCCAAAATGCAGTCGGTATTGGGAGGTTCCAGCCTGCGACACACGCAGACCGTCACCGGCACTAGATTTCTGCTTCAAAGTGGATCCCAAACAAATTGTGGGAGTCTGTTGGATGTTTATTTGGGCTTGAGTTGTCTCTACATCCGTTCTTGTGCTCGTCTTAGAAGACTCAACGGTCGTTTCGCCCATTACCTCAATTTCCGTCGAGGCGGCAGCCAATTCATCCAAGGCCGGCCCAACGTTCGAGAGATCGAAATCGAGAGTAAGAACAGCGTTTAAGAGCTCTTCGTGAATTGTCCCCACGAGATCCAGCGTCAATCGAGTCGCACGCTGCGAAAGCGGAATATTTGTGTCACCATAAATGCCGCCTGAAGATCCAATGTTCCTCAGGTCGATGTACACTGCGGCAGACTTCTTTGCGGATTCTTGTTCGACCAAGTACACGAGGGCGTGCGTTTTTCCAGTTCCGCGCCTACCGTAGACGATCTGGTGATCACGAGAAGATAGCACGGTAAACAGTGGACCTATGTCCACGAAAGTTTTAACAAGTGTCTTTCGATCAATTGATTCAGCGCGTCGAGAAATGCCAATGAATGCGCGATTAATCCCCGCGTTCGGACTATCAACTTGTGCCATGGCGAGAATTCTACACCTGCAGTGGCCGCGCCTAATGGCTAGCGGCGCGACCTTGTCGTTCCCCCAGCTTCATCTAATGTAACTTGCTGATCCTCCGAGAGAGCCGCGTATCTGGCAAGGGGCAGAGCCTTCGTCTCGTCGAATCTTATTGTTCCTCCGTTAGCGCGGTTATGGGTGCGCTCCTCTGGCTTTCAGTGCTACACCCATTTTGTCTATTAATTCCCGCAACCCTCACGCCGCCGACAGTCGTAGCTCGACCTTCGATCCGGTGGCTTTCGCGAAACGAAGCAGTGTTTTCGCGCTGGGGAGGGTCCGGCCGCTTTCCAGACGCGCTATAGCCGATTGGCTGGTGCCCATGCGCTCCGCCAACTCCGCCTGAGAAAGGCCTGCGCGCGCACGTGCCTGAATCAGCTCAGCCGCAATTTCAAACTCTGCCTCCAGCGCATCGTACTCCCGCTTTACCTCTGGGTTGGCGAGCATCCTGGCCTTGAAAACTTCGAAAGGAATCGTCATAGAACCTCCTGCGCACGTCGCAATGCTAACTTGATTTCACTTCGCGGAGTCTCTTGCGTCTTTTTCACAAATGCGCGTACCACCACCACCCGCTTGCCGATTGCGGTTACATAAAGAGCCCGAGAGATGCCGTCCCTGCCTTTGAGCCGCATCTCCCATAACTTGCCATCCAGATGCCGTACATGAGGCTGCCCAACCATTTCCAAACCGAAGTTCGTAATCAAGGAGGCAATTTTCAGGAACTTCGCCTGCATGTCCTCTGGCAGGGCATCGATCTCAGCTTCTACGGTCTCATTGAGTAACTCTACTGACCAGGACACAGATCAAGTATATCTCAAATTTGAGATATATCGGCCAAAAAACTGAGCCGCTCGCCCCAATTCGATTCCACCCCGTGCAGAGAATTACCCCTCAATCGCGCACAATGAAGGTATGCGCAACCTCCAACCATCGGGCAGTATTTCCGGTCGGGAAAGGCTGGATTTGCCCAAATTAGGGCCGTACCCCCACCCCCCTCCCCCGTCAATTGCACTGATTATGGTGCACGCTAAAAATAACTATCTTATAATCAAAGATTTGCAATGGCATCCCCGTAACTAGAAAGTAAACTACCCCGCGAAATTCAGCAAATTTTGAGCGAAAAACGCCCCTTTTTTGACCCAAATCGGCCCTATCTCGGCCCGTTAGTGCAATTTTTAGCGTCCCGTTCCGCCAACCGTCATCTTGTCCAGTTTGATCGTCGGCATCCCGACGCCGACCGGCACAGACTGCCCGTCTTTCCCGCACGTTCCGATGCCTTCGTCGAGTTTCAGATCGTGCCCAACCATCGACACATGTTTCAACGCTTCAGGCCCGTTGCCGATCAGCGTCGCGTCGCGCACCGGCGCGGTAATCTTGCCGTCTTCGATCAGGTAAGCCTCCGAAGCCGAAAAGACAAACTTCCCGTTCGTAATGTCCACTTGTCCGCCGCCAAAGTTGACCGCGTAAAGCCCATGTTTCACCGAGCGCAGAATGTCTTCCGGCGCGTCGTCGCCGGCCAGCATGTAGGTGTTCGTCATCCGCGGCATTGGGATGGACTGGTAGCTCTCGCGTCGGCCCGAACCAGTATTGGCGCAGCCCATCAGCCGCGCGGAGAGCTTATCGGACAGATAGCCCTTCAGTATGCCGCCTTCAATCAAGACCGTCTCCTGCGTCGGCGAGCCTTCGTCGTCCACGTTGAGCGAGCCGCGCCTTCCGGCGATGGTTCCGTTGTCGACCACGGTCACTTTCGAACTCGCGACCGATTGGCCGATCAGCCCTGTAAACGCGGAGGTTTTCTTGCGGTTGAAGTCGGCTTCCAGTCCGTGACCAACTGCCTCATGCAGCAGGATTCCCGGCCAGCCGGGACCGAGAACCACTTCCATCTCGCCCGCCGGCGCAGGCACAGCGCCGAGTTGCAGAATCGCCCCGCGCGCCGCCTCGCGCGCCAGGCCCTCCGGACTTTTCGAGCCAACGAATTGATCCAGTCCAGCCCGTCCGCCGCCGCCTGCTCCGCCTTTTGTCGTGACGTCGCCGTCTTTCGCAATCACAAAAACATTGAGCCGGCAAAGCGGTTGTGTGTCGCTGGCAAACGCGCCGTCGGAGGCCGCAATCAGAATGCGCCGCAGCTCTTCGGAGTAGCTTGCGCGAACCTGCACGACGCGGTTGTCAAAGGCGCGCGCCGCGCGATCGGCGCGAAGAATCAGCTCCAGCCGCTCGGCAAGATTCAGATCATAGCCGCCCAGCGGAACGGGATAAAGATCGGCCGCTGGAGCCTCGATGAATCCCTGCACCGGCTGCTTGGCCGGACCCGACGCAATCAGAGCCGCCGTCCGCGCCGCATGCAAGAGGCGCTCCGGACTCAGATTGTCAGTGTAGGCGTAACCCGTTCGTTCGCCTGAAAGTACGCGAATCCCGCATCCGGCGCTGGTACCCTGGCTGGCCGACTTCACAATCTGCTCATCGACCCCGAGCGCCGTCGCGGTGACGGATTCAAAGTAGAGATCGGCATAGTCGCCGCCGGCGGAAAGGGCCTCGCCCAGGCAGCGCTCAAGCAGCCGCTCGGTGATGCCAAATTTATCAAAAAAGTAGCGCTTATGGCTGGGAGCGGGGGAAGCAGCCGGTTGGGTCATAGTGTCTTTTAGTTTACGCTTTCGCCTGTGGCGGCAGCAGTAGGCGGCCAACCGTTTCTGATCTGATTCCTGCCCTGACGCTGTCCGGTTTGAGGGCAGCTTGCGTCGCACAAAATCATGTAAGATTTGTCGCATGAAGAAGTTTCTTGCTGCCTTACTGTTGCTGATGGTGTTTGCCGGCCCGGCGTTCGCCCACACCAAGCATCCGCCAAAGCCCCTGCACAAGAATGCGCCGCACCCCTATACCAAACACCAGGCAACCAAGCACCCCGCCACAATTCATCCCCATCGCAAGTCATAGAGCCAGCGTTTCCAGGGAGTGGTTTTGCACGCGGGGGCGGCAGCCGTGGTAATGTTTCTGCCATGACGGAAATTGACGAACTGCGGTATCCAATTGGGCGCTTCAGTCCGCCGGCAAGCAGCATCGCCGGCATTCGCGCCGCGCACATTCAAGGCCTGCGCGTGCTTCCCGAGCGCCTGCGCGCCGCGGTGAGCGGGTTGAGCGAAGTGCAACTCGATACACCCTACCGTGAAGATGGCTGGACCGTGCGCCAGGTCGTGCATCACGTGGCCGACAGCCACGCCAACTCCTTTGTCCGATTCAAGCTGGCACTCACCGAGGATTGGCCTGACATCAAAGCCTATGACGAGAAGGCCTGGGCCGAACTGGCGGATAGCAAGTTGCCCGTCGACGGTTCGCTGGCGTTTATCGAAGCGCTGCATCAGCGCTGGGTGTCGCTGCTGGAATCCATGACCGAAGATGATTTCCGCAAGGGCTACGTTCATCCCAAGGGCGGCCGCCAGAATCTTGCAACGGCGCTGGCGCTCTACGAGTGGCACGGACGCCACCACACCGCGCACATTACCGGCCTGCGCGCACGCAAGGGCTGGTAGGCGGCACGTGGCTCCTGACGACGCAGCCGCCTCAGCCGGCCGGCTTGTCCAAAGCATCGAGAATTATCTTGCCGACCATCCCGCGGCGGCACTGCTTGAGGATGGCCGCGTCGTCTTCGACATGCGCATCGCGCGCTACGCGGTAAGCGAGTCGCACGGGCGCTGCCTGCTGCAACTTTGGAGCGAAGAACGTAACCTGGTGCGCACGGTGGTGGAGGTGCAGGAGCGCGCGCAATGCCTGCGCCTGATGACCCGGCGCATGGGCGTCACCAAGCCGCAGGCGCTGGAGCTTGTGCCGACCAGCGATAGGCGCACTCCCACCGCGCGCGACGCCAGCCGCCGCAACTATCAAAAATTATTGGAGCGCGTGCTGACGCGGAGATTCCTCGACATGAAGGTGGATGGGCTGCGCTCGGCGATGGACCTTGAGCACAGCTTTGGACCGGCGTATGTGCGCGGGCGGCTGCTCAAGGGCACGGCGGCCGAGGCGGTGATTGGGGTCAGCGAAGCTGAGTCAGGGGCCATGGTCGACGGGATTCTGACGCTGGGCGTTCTGTGGCTCGATTATTGCCGGCAGCACGGCGATGGGCGAAGGCATTTTGGCGGACTCAAGGTGATTGTGCCGGCCGGAGCCTGGCGGACCACCGCAGAGCGCATGGCGTGGCTGAATCACGCAGCCGCCGATTTTCAACTCTTCACTCTCGACGAACGCAGCGAAGAACTGACGCAGGTAGATTTTCGCGACACCGGCAACCTGGAGTCGCGGCTGGTTCATGCATTTTCCGCGACGGCAGCGATCGAGCGTTGCGAAGCGGGAATCGCGAGGCTGATGGCGTTGCTTCCTGCGACAGCGCGCGAGCGTGTGGAGGTGCGAGCCAGTTCAGCCACCGAGGTGGGGTTGGTGCTGCATGGGTTGGAGTTTGCGCGCGTGCGGCATGGTGTGGCGGCCCACTCGTTTGCGCGCAAGGATGAGGTTACCTTCGGTGCGGGCGCCAACGAAACTCCGCTGACCGAGGAGAACGAAGGGCTGTGCCGGGAGCTGTGCGCGCGGCTATTTCAAAGCCGCTATCCCGACGGCGCGCACAACGATCCGTTGTTTCGCATGCAGCCGGAGCACTGGCTTGAGTCTCGATTGCGCGAGGGAATCGCGGAGCTGCTGCCGGGGCTGCGCGGCGACCTGATGTATACACAGGTGCCGGCTATGTCGAGCGGTGACCGCGGGCTGCTGGACCTGTTGACGCTGGATCGCAATGGGCGCTTGGTAGTGCTTGAACTCAAGGCGGATGAAGATCTGCATCTGCCAATGCAGGCGCTGGACTACTGGATTCGGGTGCGGGCGTTGAACGACGACCGGCAGCCTGTGTCAGGCGGACGTCCGCTCACGGCGTTCGAGCGGCAGGGATATTTTGCCGGGGCGGAGGTTTCGCCGCTGGCGCCGCGGCTGCTGCTGATTGCACCTTCGCTGCGGATTCATCCCGCCAACGAGCCGGTGCTGCGCTACTTTTCTCCGCAGGTCGAGTGGGAGCTGATTGCCGTCAGCGAACACTGGCGGCGGGAACTCGCGGTCGTCTTCCGCAAGCGGAGCGAAAAAGCAGGGAATAGGGAATAGGGAATACTGTTACTCCTTCGTTGGCCGCCAGCGGAGAATGGGCTTCCTTGCCGCCTGCACCTCGTCCAGGCGGGAGACGCGGGTCGAGTGCGGCGCGGTCCTCACCAACTCCGGCGTCTCTTCCACTTCCTTTGCAATGCTGCGCATGGCGGCGATGAAGAGGTCCAGTTCTTCAAGCGGCTCGCTCTCGGTGGGCTCGATCATCAGCGCGCCGTGGACGATCATCGGGAAGCTCACTGTGTACGGGTGGAAGCCGTAGTCGATCAGCCGCTTGGCGATGTCGCCGGTTTTGACGCCGAGGGCGGCCTGGCGCTTGTCGCTGAAGACCACCTCGTGCATCGAGCCGGTCTTGTAGGGCAGCTCGTAAATGTCCTGGAGCTTGTGCCGGATGTAGTTGGCGTTCAGTACAGCGTCTTCGGTCGTCTGCCTCAGCCCGTCCGGCCCGTTGGCCAGAATGTAAGCCAGCGCGCGGATGAACATGCCGGTATTGCCGTAGAAAGCGCGTACGCGGCCAATCGATTGAGGCCTGTTGTACTCCCAGTGCAGTGGAGCGTCCCCAGGCGTGTGGAGAGGCAGCGGATCGTCGTCGCCCGCTCGCTCGCCGGTTGCGGAGTCGAAGAACGGAGCGCGGAATAGAGGCGGGCAACCACCAGCCGCCGCGTCCGCATCCTGAGATTCCCAGGTCTGCGCATCGGCGCACTTTGGTGCGTCAGCGTTTCTCACCAGAACCGGAATCGGAAGAAATGGCTCAAGAAACGCCTTGCAGGCCACGGGCCCGGAGCCCGGACCGCCGCCGCCGTGGGGCGTCGAAAACGTCTTGTGCAGGTTCAGGTGCATCACGTCCACGCCGAAGTCGCCGGGGCGCGCCTTGCCGACCAGCGCGTTCATGTTGGCGCCGTCCATGTAGAGCAGCGCGCCCTTGGCGTGGAGAATGTCGGCGATCTTCGCGATCTGGCTCTCGAAAACTCCAATCGTCGAGGGATTCGTGAGCATCAGCGCCGCGGTCTCTTCGTCCACCTGGCGCGTGAGGGCTTCAAGGTCGATGCCACCCTCCGCATTCGACTTGAGGTTTTCAACCGTGTAGCCGCAGACAGCGGCGGTGGCCGGATTGGTGCCGTGCGCCGAGTCGGGAATCAGAATCTTCTTGCGCGCGTTGCCCTGCGACTCGTGCCATGCGCGGACCAGTTGAATGCCGGTGAACTCGCCATGCGCGCCGGCCGCCGGCTGCAGCGTGATTGCGTCCATGCCGGTGATCTCGATCAGGCAGCGCTGCAGCAGGTCGATGACTTCCAGAATGCCCTGCGCGAGCGAGTCGGGCCGGTAAGGATGCGCCTCGGCCAAGCCCTCGATGCGAGAGACGAACTCGTTGACGCGCGGGTTATATTTCATCGTGCAAGACCCCAGCGGATACATGCCGAGATCGATCGCGTAGTTCCACGTCGAGAGCCGCGTGAAGTGCCGGATGATCTCGATCTCGCTCAGTTCGGGGAGCTGCGCGCTCTGCGCACGATGGGCTTCGCCCAAGAGGGATTTGGCGTCGACTGCGGGCACGTCGAGTGGCGGCAGCTTGTAAGCGCACTTGCCCGGAGAGGATTTCTCGAAGAGCAGGGCCTCGTTCTGCGTCGGGTGCGGGCGGACTTTGCCGGTAGTTACGCGAGTGGTTGCGTCGGTCGTCATTATGTCTCCACCGGTGCCGCGGCCAGAACTTTGGCCGCGGTGTCGATCTGTTTGCGGGTGATGATTTCGGTGGCGCACCACAGCGTCGCGTTTTTCAACTCCGGGTACCAGCGGCTTAACTCGATGCCGCCGACTATCTTTTCATCCAACAGCCTCTTGCTCCACGCTGCCGGAGCTTCGTCCGTCTGCAACACAAACTCGTTGAAGCCAGGCGCGCCGGTGAACAACCGCTTTGCGCCCGGCGCGGCGCTCAGGGTTTTGGCCGTGTAATCCGCCTTGGCCAGGTTGTGCTCGGCTAACTCGCGGATGCCTTCTTTGCCGTACACCGAGAGAAAGATCGTGGCCATCAGCGCAACCAGCGCTTGATTCGTGCAGATATTCGAGGTGGCCTTCTCGCGGCGGATGTGCTGCTCGCGCGTGGCGATGGTTAAAACGAACCCGCGGTTTCCGTTGCCGTCGACGGTTTGGCCGACGAGACGACCGGGGATCTGGCGCACGTATTTTTCCTTGGTCGCGATCACGCCGCAGAAGGGGCCGCCATAGCTGAGGGCGACGCCGAACGATTGGGCTTCCATGCTCACAATGTCTGCCTCGGTCGGCGGCCGGACTACGCCGAGAGAGACAGCTTCGGCAATCGACACGATCAGCAGGGCGCCTTTGGCGTGGGCGATGGCGGCGATGGCGGGAATGTCTTCAATCACGCCGAAGAAGTTCGGGCTCTGGACAAGAATGGCGGCGGTTTCGTCCGTCACTGCCGCTTCGAGTGCGGCCAGATCGATGTGGCCTGTCGCGCGGTTGTAGCCAACCAGCGCCGAAGGCAGGCCCTGATGCTTGGCGTAGGTCGCCATCACTTCGCGGTACTCGGGATGGACGGTTGCGGCGACAACCGACTTGTGACGGCCGGTGATGCGGGTGGCCATCATGATGGCTTCAGCCGCGCCCGTCGAGCCGTCGTACATGCTGGCGTTGGCCACGTCCATGCCGGTCAGTTCGGCGATCATGGTCTGGAACTCGAAGATGGCTTGCAGAGTGCCTTGCGTGATCTCGGCCTGGTAGGGCGTGTAGCTGGTAAGGAACTCGCCGCGCTGCACCAGCGAATCGATGATGACCGGCCGGTAGTGGCGATAGGCGCCCGCGCCCAGGAAGCTGGCGTAGCCGGTAGCGTTCTTGTCGGCGGCGGCGCGGAAGTAGTCGATGATCTCGCTCTCAGCCTGCTGGCGCGGAATGTCGAGGTCGCGGTCTAGACGGTACTCGACCGGGATCACTTCAAAGAGCGAGTCGATGGAGGCCGCGCCAATATCGGCGAGCATCTGGCGGCGTTCGTCTGGGGATTTGGGTAGGTAGCGCATTTCAGCTTCTAGCCTCTAGCTTCTAGCTTCTCGCTAAAAGTCCGTTGGGCGAACCAAGGTTGCGGCTCGCCGAGAGAGAATGCTGGGCAAATCGACGCGGCTTTTAGCGCCAGAGAACAAGCTGAAAGCTGGCAGCTAGCTGTTCGTTTCTTCCGAGATGAAGGCTTCGTACGCGGCAGCGTCGAGCAGGGCGTTGAACTCGGCTGGGTTCGAGAGCTCGACCTTGATGATCCAGGTTGTGTGCGGCGCTTCGTTGATTTTGTCGGGGGCGTTCTTAAGCTCTTCGTTGATGGCGGTGACGGTGCCGGTGACGGGCGAGTAGAGGTCGCTGACGGCCTTCACGCTCTCGACGGAACCGAAGGTGGCATTGGCCGTGACCGGGTCGCCGACCTTGGGCACATCTACATAGACGATGTCGCCGAGAGAGTTCTGCGCATAGTCGGTGATGCCGATGGTGCCGATGGCGCCATCCAGCTCGATCCACTCGTGTTCACGGGTGTAGCGGTAGTTTGTGGGATAAGACATGGTGGGTCCGCTCCTGTCGGATGAAAACAGCGAAGCTCCAGTGTAAATGGCGAGCGTTGAGGAGAGAGACTGAGGAAAAGGAGAAAGGCAGGGAACAACGAAAAGCGCCGGGCTGAGGATTTTTTGCTGGTTGCCAGAAAGTGACGGTGCGAAGGGGTTTTGGGGAGAAATGGGCTGTTTTTGGTCAAGAAATCGACGAAAAAAGGCTAAATTTCGCGGGTTGTTTACTACTTGGTAATAGAGATGCGTTTGTATCTTGTTGATTATTTGGGGGTTATTTTTTGTGTGCACCATAATCGGTGCAATTGACGAGGAGGGGGGGTGGGTATCTCGGCCTTTTTTGCCTCGGATTCAGCTTGATCGGGCTGTACATGTCCATTATGCGCGGATCGAGAGTAATGATCTGCAAAAGGAGGAATAGGGAATAGGGAATAGGGAATAGAAAAGCAGCCTGTTGGAGCGTCTTGCTATCCCACGCTCGGCGCATCAAGAAGTTGGCTCTTCGGCTTCACTCAGAAAGCCTCGGATGTGGCAAGGCTTTTTCTGTTCCCTGTTCCCTGCACTTACCCTATTTGCCGAAGAACTCGCCGTGGCCGCCGTTGGCCCAGGGGTCGTAGTGCTGGGCAAAGTTGGCGCGGGTTTGGACGGAGGGGTGGTTGTACTCCCAGAACTCGATAAAGGGGCTTGGATTGGGGTCTTCAAGCCAGGCTTCGCCGAGATGGTTGAAGGAGGAGACGGCAGTTTTTTGCGGGTCGGGGACGATGCCGTGAATAGCTTCCTGGCCATAGACGTCTGCCTGGTGTTCGAAGTGGCGGCTGAAGGTGTTGCTGACCGGCTCGAGCAAGAAGCTGGCGACGGAGATGGCGAACATGAGCACCAGGAATCCTGTGCGAGTGGAGAGTGGATTTCCGTCTGCCGGGCCGAGTCCCCAGCGCGAGCCAAAGCGGCGCGCGAGCCAGGCCGAGATCCCGGCGCAGGCCCAGAAGACGAAGAACAGGCCAATCGCCGTGCCGGCAATCAGCTTGGGGATGTGATGGAGAACGTAGTGGCCGCTCTCGTGGCCAAAGATGAACAGAACTTCGTCGTCGGGAATGCGGCCGGCTGTAGTGTCCCAGACGACGATGCGTTTGGTGGCGCCGATGCCGCTGACGTAGGCGTTGAGCCCGTTGGTTTTGACGCTGGCCTTCATCAGGAACATGCGATCGGGCGGGATGTTGGTTCCGGTGCGGGCGACGACTCTCTCAAGCTCGGCGACGAGGCCGGCGTGATTGGTTTCGAGCGGCTCGAACTTGTTGAAGACGGGCTCAAGCAGGGGCGATACAAAGATGGAGAGGATCAGCAGCGGGAGCGTTGCGATCCAGATGCCGAACCAGTAACGGCGGGGCCAGCGGCGGACAATCCAGTTGAAGAGCAGCAGAATGGGCGCGCCGAAGAGCAGGGAGAGACCAAGTCCCTTGGCCTGGTCGCCGAGCCAGCTGCCCCAGCCCTGCACGCTGATTTCGTAGCTCTTTTCGACATGCTGGCTTAACCAGTCAAGGGGCAGGCTGGCGAGGGTGGTGATGAGGAGGAAGGCGGCGAAGAAGACGAGGCCCTCGATCCAGCGGCGGGCGGAGATGCGCTGCGCCCAGGCTTCAAGACGCGCCGCCGAGCGTGTAGCCAGCAGCAGCCACAGAACGGCAATGCCCCAAAGGCCGCCGACGATGTGCATGCTGTTGCGGATGCGGCTAATGGCGATGGCCTTGGCGAGCTTGTCGGGGGCGAGAGTATAGGCCTGCTGGGAGTTGGCGGGTGGAGGCGCGGGAGCGGTTTGCGCTTCCACAATGCGCGGGGCAACATTCGGTCCCGGAACGATGCGCGGAGCCACGCAGGCGAGCAGGATCGTAAAACAGAGCGTGAGCAGGGAACAGCGCGCAAATGTCATGAGAATCCTCCATGTTGGCGGCGGACTTTGAGACAATCTTTGATACAGATGCTTTTACTCGATTTAGCCCGACCTATGCTAGAGAAAACTTCGGCGGTCTCAGGGAAGTTAGCGCTCAAGCCGCGCTTTTACGCGGGGATTGCCGCTACGGTTCTGATGATTGTACCCTCTGTCTCCGCGCAGACTTCTACCCCCGTTTTGCTGGATGCGATGACGACTGAGTTGCACCGCGCGTTCACCTCGCTCGGGAAACAGGCGCCGGGCAAAGCGGATTCAGATAAGCAGTTGCCGCCTTACTTTCTGAGTTACGCGGTGAGCGACGCGACGGCCGTGTCCATTCGCGCGCAGTTTGGTGCGCTGGTGGACAATTCGGCGAACCATGCGCGGGTTGCCGACGTACAGGTACGGCTGGGCAGCCCGAAGCTGGACAACACGCATGGCAGCCATCGCGGGACGGCGGTGAACAGCATGCAGTTGCCGCTGGCGGACGATCGGGAAGCGCTGGTGCGCTCGCTGTGGCTCGGGACCAACATGGGCTACGGAACGGCTCTGGACAACTATCTGCGCGTGCAGACCGAGTCGCAGGTGAGGGCCAAGGAAGAAGACACCTCGCCGGACTTCAGCCAGGAGACGCAACAGTCGCACATGGGCGGCGTGGCGCCCCCGGTGGCAGTGGACCGGGCAGCGTGGGAAAAGCGCGTAAGAGACTTGTCGAAGATCTTTCGCGAGTTTCCGGATGTCTACCAGAACGTGGTGATGCTGACGGCGCAGAACGAGACGGATTACTACGCGTCGTCGGAAGGGTCGCGGGTGGTGACGCCGCACATGCAGGCGCGGATTGTGGCGATTGCCGTGACGCGCGCCGAGGATGGGATGGACCTGTTCCGCGAGCAAACGTTCGAGGCCGAGACGGTGGAGGGATTGCCGGCGCAGGCTGAGTTGGAAGCGGCGATGCGCGCGCTAGGCAAGAGCCTGGAGGCGCTGCGCAAGGCGCCGGTGACGGAACCGTTCGATGGGCCGGCGATTTTGTCGGGGCGTGCGTCGGCGGTGTTTTTCCACGAGGTACTGGGGCATCGGCTTGAAGGCCAGCGGCAGCGCGGCGATGAGGAAGGGCAGACGTTTACCAAGGATGTGGGCAAGCCGGTGCTGCCGCGTTTTCTTTCCGTGGCCGACGATCCGACGCTGACGAAGTTTGGCACGACGTGGCTGAGCGGCAATTACGCGTATGACGATGAGGGCGAGAAGGCGCAGCGCGTAGCCCTGATCGACGATGGAGTGCTGAAGACCTTCCTGATGTCGCGGCTGCCGATTGCGAGTTTCAGTTCCACGAATGGGCATGGGCGCGCGGAGACCGGGCATGTACCGATCGGGCGGCAGGGCAACCTGATTGTGACTTCGACCAAGAGCGTGCCGGAGACGGAGCTGCGCAAGCAACTGATTGAGGAAGCGAAAAAGCAGGGCAAGCCGTACGGGCTTTACTTCGAAGACATTTCGTCTGGATTCGCGGTGACGCAGCGCAGTTCGCCGCAGGCGTTCCAAGTCATCCCGCTGGTCGTGTGGCGGGTGTATGTGGATGGCAGGCCGGATGAGTTGGTGCGCGGGGTGAGCATTGTGGGCACGCCGCTGGCGGCGATGAAGCGGATTTTGGCAACGGGCGATAAGAGCGAAGTGTTCAACGGCGAATGCGGCGCGGAGTCGGGCACGGTGCCGGTGAGCGCGGTGGCTCCGGCGATGCTGGTGAGCGAGATGGAAACGCAGAGGCAGCCGCAGGGGACGGCGCGGCCGCCGATACTTTCCATTCCCGGGGTGCCGATGCAAGCGGCAGCAATGAAGGAGGCGCAATGAATTCAATTCGTTCTGTTGCGATGATTGCGGGGGTTGGATTTCTTGCGGCTTGCCTGGGCGCACCGATGTTGAGCGCGGCGCAGCAGACGCGCGCCGACGCTGAAAAGGATCCGTTGTTGAAGGCGATGCTCACTGAACTGGATCGGAGCATGAGCCAGTTGCAGTTGAAGGGATTCGAGAAGCCGTTCTTTATTCAGTACCGGATTGAGGACGTGGACGACTTTGCGACCAAGGCGGAGTTTGGAGCCACGGAAGGCTCGCAGCACACTCACCAGAGAATTGCGCGGGTGACGGTGCGGGTGGGCGACTACAAGACCGACAGCTCGGGCGGGCGCGGGGATGGGTCGCTGCAACTGGCCGGCCTCGACGACGATCCGATTGCGCTGCGGTCTGCCTTGTGGTCGGCGACGGATACGGCCTACAAGAGCGCGCTCGCGGCCTATGCGCAGAAACAGGCGGCGCTCAAGCAGGTGCAGACGCCGCCGCAGGCCGACGACTTCAGCCACGAGAAGGCGCTGATCTCGCTGGCTTCGCCGGTCGATCTGAAGGTGGACGCCGATGGCTGGGCGGAGCGCGTGGCGCGGGCCAGCGGACTCTACAAGAACGATGCCACGGCCAGGGCGGGCGCGGGCAACGTGCAGTACTCGACGGCGGAGTTTCACGGGCGTGTGACGACGACCTGGCTGGCATCGAGCGAGGGAACGATTGTGCGCAAGACGGCCGAAGAGTACCAGGAGGCTTTTGCCGTGGGCACGCAGGCGCAGGATGGGATGCGCCTGGATCGCTCGTATGCGTCGACGGGCAGCTCGCTGAAGGACGTGGATGCACCGGAGGTTTTCGAGAAGCACGCGATGGGGCTGATTGCCTCGCTTGCCGAGTTGCGCAAGGCGCCGCTTGTGGAAGAGGAGTATCACGGGCCGCTGCTGTTGAGCTCGGACGCCGCTGCCGACACGCTGCGCGGGTTGCTGGCTGCGGGCGTGACGGCGACGCGGCCGAAGCTGGGCACAGAGGCGCGCACCAACGGGCCGTTTGCGTCGAGTTATCATGCGCAGGTGTTGCCTGAGTTCATCGGCGTGGTGGACGATCCGGGCTTGAAGAGCTTGGATGGCAAGGGCCTGGTGGGCGCGTACGACGTGGACGATGAAGGCGTGCCGGCGCAGGCTGTGAAGCTGGTTGTCGCGGGCCGGCTGGAGAATTATTTGCTGGGCCGCGAGCCGGTGCGCGACTTTCCGCAGTCGAATGGACACGGGCGCGCGGGGATTACCGGTGGGGCGCGGTCGTCGATCGGCGTGCTGAAGGTGACGGCGGATAATGGTGCTTCGGACGATGAACTGAACAGCAAGCTGCTGGCGTTTGCGAAGGACCGCGATTTGAAGAGCGTGTATTTTGTGCAGACGATGGGCGGGGAGATGACGCCGCGGCTGCTCTATCGCGTGAGCGCGGACGGCAAGCGCGAGTTGGTGCGCGGCGCGGTGCTGGACGATATTGACCAGCGGGCCCTGCGTTCGAGCGTGGGGGCGGCGGGCAAGGACCTGTTTGTGTCGAATTACTATGGCGATGTGCCGCAGACGGTGCTGGCTCCGGCGCTGCTGCTGGAAGATGCGACGGTGCGGCGGGCCAACGAGAAGAATGAGAAGCTGCCGTTCTATCCGCCGCCGGAATAGAAGCAGGGAATAGAACGGAGAACCACCCACTTTGTTCTTACCGGCATGAACTTGAAACCGCTCAATCTTTGGTGCGCCTACCCGGACGATCTTCTGGACGAAGCGGTCGCGGAGGCGTGTTTGGCGCTGCTGACCGAAGAGGAGCGCGCGCGGGTGGCGCGCTTCAAGTTCGAACGGCACCAACGGGAATCGCTGGCTACGCGGGCGCTGGTGCGGAAGGCGCTCTCCCGCTATCGATCGATCGCGCCGGAGGATTGGCGCTTTGCGGAGAATGCGCATGGCAAGCCAGAGATAGAACCGGCGTGCGGGTTGCGGTTCAATTTGTCGAATTCTCCGGGGCTGGTGGTTTGCCTTGTGGCCGAGGATGCCGGCGTGGGGGTGGATGTTGAATCCCACGAGCGCGCGGGCGAGATTTTGAAGCTGGCGCCGGAGGTGTTTTCCGCGCGGGAGCAGGCGCAACTGGAAACTCTTGAGGACGCGGAAAAGCTGGATCGTGCGTTGTCGCTGTGGACGCTGAAAGAGGCCTACATCAAGGCGCGGGGAATGGGTCTGGCGTTGCCGCTGGATAAGTTTTCGTTTTTATTCGGCGGCGCGGAGGGGGTTCGGCTGGAGATGGACCCTAGCCTGGAGGATGAGGCCGTGCGCTGGCGGTTTTGCCTGTTGGATATTGCGGGGCATCGCATCGCGGCGGTTGTGGAGCGGACGGTTGCGGGCGAAATGGATGTGTGGGAGGCGCGCCCGGTGGTTGCCGAGCCTGTGCGGGTGAGCGTGGATGAGGTGAAGTGGTTTCCGCGCGGGTAGGAGAGCTGGGTTAAAAGTCGAGATTGGGTATTGTTCAATCCCACCCTTTACGCAAAGAACGCGCAAAGGATGGGGCACCCAGTTGTTCGTTGCGGAACGAGCGGTTCCCTACTTTGCGGTGCGGTAGATTTCGGAACCTGCGAGCAGGTAGGCACCGACTCCGTAGTTATAGCTCGACGACTCGACGTAAGCGCCCGGCGCCGCGCCAACAGGCTGGATAGCGCCGAGGCGGCCATCCGCGTAGACGTGGGTCAACATGCCGGCCCAGGCCTTCTCGACCGCGGGCCAGTAGGTCTTCTTGTCGAGGATCTTCTCGTTAACGCCGTAGGCCAGCGCGTAGGTGATAAAGGCGCTTCCGGACACTTCAGGCAGCGGGTACGCATCGGCGTCGAGCAGGCCGGGACGCCAGAGTCCATCTTTACCCTGAATGGCGAGCGACTCGGCGGCCATCTGCTTGAGCAGCGCGACGTATTTGGGGCGCAGAGGAGAGCCTTTAGGGAGTTGCTGCAGCACGCGGACGAGGCCGCCCATGACCCAGCCGTTGCCGCGGGACCAGAAGAGCTTTTCGCCGTTCTTCTCGTGCTTGTCTAGGAAGGTGGCGTCGCGCGAGTAGAGGTGCTTGTTCTTGTCGTAGAGCAGTTCGGTGGTGATTGTCCACTCGCGATCCATGAAGGCAAGATACTTGGCGTCGCCGGTGGCTTTGGCCATATCGGCGAAGACGGGCGGGGCCATGAAGAGTGCGTCGCACCACCACCAGAGTGGTTTGGCCGGGTCGTCGGGCGTTGCGATCTCTACATCGAGCCGGGCCTTCATGGGGCCGAGCATCTTTGCGTTTTTGTGGAGGAAGTACTGCTCGACGTACATCTGGCCCACGGCTTGGTCGTCGGCGTGCTCGACGCGCGGACCCGGCTCCCAGGCGAGCTTGTCGCCAATGTCCTGCATGGCCTTCTTGTACTTGTCGCCGGCAAAGGCATCGGGCACTCCCATGAAGCCGGCGTAAAGCGCGGCCCAGGTCCAGTCGACTTGAGCCTCGGCCGGCATGCGGCTCAGTTGCCAGTCGGCGACGATCTTCATGGCTTTGGCGAGCTCGGGCCTGGTGAATTTGGGAGAGAGATTCTGCGCGAGCAGCCCGGCAGTGGGCAGGGAGTCTCCGGGAGATGCGACGGGATCTTTCTTTTGCGCATGTGCGCTTTGAATGGCGAGAGGCGAGAGCAAGGCAAAGAGGCCTGAAGCGATGGCGGGGAGGCATAGTGCGCTTCCCAGCTTGTGAAAGGATTTTCCGGTCTTCATTCAAATCTCCGATGGTAGGAATACATGGAATTGCGAACGGTTGGCGGTGCCGAGGTTTGGGCGGCCGTCTCTGCTGTCGCCAGCCCTGCCCTGGTGGAGCAAAATGCGGTGCAAATATAGCCCAGAAGGAACTCGAAATCGGGCGCAGAACAACTATATCGTTCCGGCTTGAGACCTGGCCATACGTGGGCCAGCGGGTACGATTCCGTCAAAACCTCATGCGGAAGCCGAGCTGGATTTGGCGCTCGCGGTAGAAGTTGGTGGAGTTGATGTTGAGCGGCTGGCCGAAGGCGGTGGTGTTGGCTTTGAGGCCGGTGAGGAAGTTGAGCGTGGGGAAGGAGCCGGTGAGACTGCCGGGGGAGATGTAATAGCCGTTGGTTTCAAGTTCGGTGACGTTCTGGTGGTTGAAGAGGTTGAAGGATTCGGCGAGCAACTGTAACTGGCGGAAAGCGCCGAGGTCGAACTGTTTGCTGAGACGGAGATCGGCTTTCCAGACGTAGGGATAGCGGTAGGTGTTGCGGCCGATGTTGTAGACGACCTTGTCGCTCCCCAGGCCATAGACGCGGTTGTCGCCGCCGGAGCCGTTCATTCCGGGGCCGAGGCCGGCGATGGCGTCGCCGTTTGTCTGGTTGAACTCCTTGGGCAGTGAGCCGGAGGTGCGCATCGTGTAGGGCACGCCGCTGCGGAACTGGCCTATGCCGGAGACCATCCATCCATTGCCGAGCTTGCCGGTCAGGTTGTGCAGCTTCCAGGGCGAGGTGAGGATGACCATGGCGGCGGCGGAGTGGCGCACGTCGAGGTTGCTGACGCCATACTCGAGGCTTGGGTCGGCGGGGTCGAGAATGTTGCTGCCCATCACCTGCGAGCTCTCGTTGGGGTTCCAGTCCATGGCGTGGGCGTAAGTGTAGTGGGCGTGGAGACTGAGGCCGCGCCGGCCGTAGCGGACCACCTTGACCATGGCGGCTTCATAGGTGGAGTTGGCGCGGCTGAAGATCTCCGCAATTTGCTGGTAGTCGGGATTCAGGCGGCCGGTGGCAGCGGTTCCCGTGATGGACGAGGGCCAGGTGGCGTAGAAGGGAACTGTGATCTGCGCGGCTTTGATGGGGCCTTTGCCCGTGCTATCCACAACGGCGTAGGTGATGGTATCAAGCGGCGTCAGGGGAGCCAGATTGGTGTCGATGGTGACGGGCAGGCGGCGGCCGAGGCTGAGCAGCGCGCTGGCGGTGACCTGGATGTGGCCGGGCAGCGACTCTTCAACCGCGGCGACGGCCTGATGGATTTCGGAGTTGCGGAAGTTGGGCGCAAACTCGACGGCTCCGGGCTTGACCAGGTTGTAGGGTTCGCCGGCAAAGACGTAAGGGAAGGGTGGAGCGCCGCCGGCCTGGAGATTGTCGGTAGGCCGCATGAAGAAGTTCAAGTCGCCGTTCAGCGAGCCGGTCCGGGTGATCACGTTCTCAAAGGTCGCGTTGGAGGTGCGGCCATAGTACATGCCGTAGCCGAGGCTGATGACCGGCCAGCGCCGCTCGGAGCCGCCGATGGCGAGGCTGACGCGCGGTCCCCAGTTATTGCCGAGACCGGGCAGCTTGCCGGTAAGCGGAAGCTCGGGGTTGGCCAGCGCGGCGATGGGCGGCGGCGACTGTTCGTGCTCCCAGCGCATGCCTGCCGCGAGGACGACGGTTTTGTTGGGCTGCCACTGGGCGGTGGCGTAGCCGGCCCAGTCGTTCGTGCTCAGATGCCAGTTGGTGGGGCCCATGACCTGCGAATAGGAGGAGTAACAGGGCAGGTTACCCAGCCCGCGGAGTTGACCCGTCGAGTCGCGCCAAACCTTGCCGGTTTGGTCGCAGTTGTGGGGGTTGAATTTGTCCAGGGCGTCGGAGAATCCGTAGCTGGCGAAGGCGAGCGCATCGGAGGCGAAGTTTTCCACGCTGGAGTAGTAATAGGTGCCGGTCTGGTTGCGCAGCAGGCCGGTCGCGTCTGCATTGTGCCCCGCGTCGATGCCGGCTTTGACAAGCAGCTTGTCGTTGACCCAGTTGACCGACTGCTGCACGCGGAAGAGGCGCTCGTCGGGGTAGTTGCCCTGGCCGAAGCGTGAGGGATTGCCGATGGTGAAGCCGTAACGGGAATCGATGACAATCTGCGGCAGTTGTCCCCAGACGTTCTGGTCGAGCGTCTGCTCGAAGGTGGAGGGGGTTTCAGCGTGGGCGCTGTGGATGGTGCGGCCCGCCGAGACCTGCGTAGTGGCCAGCAGGTTGGGGGTGAGGAAGGCTTCCCAGCGGGCGAGAAGCCACTGCTTGCTGGCCTGGCTCGATCCGAGGCTATGGTTGCCGTAGGTTTCCAGGACGCGGGTGAGTCCGCCGCCGGGCGAGTTCCAGTTGGCGCCGGTGGCTTCGAGGGTGAAACGATGCCGTTCCGCGGCCTTCCAATCGAGGCGGACAAAGCCGCTCCACTGCGCGGCGGTGCGGGGTGCGGGGCCGAGCAGGCCGTCGAGTTGTTGAAGCATCTGCGAATATTTGGCGAGGGCGGTGTTGGTGGTTGTTCCCAGCTGCGCGCCGAGCAGTTGCATCTGGTCGTTGGCCGGCTGGGCAAAGAAGTTGCCGGGCCACTTGACGGTTGAGAGTGCCGGATCGTTGCGGTGCAGGCTGTCGAGCGCTGCAAACCAGAAGAGCTTGTCGCGGCGTATCTGGCTGCCGATGCCGAGCCCCACGGTGCTCTCGTGGTCGGGCGGAGTAAAGGGTGCGGCCGTGAAGATTGGAACGGTGGTAGAGGTGGCCGGGGCGGTTTGCTGCACCCATTGGGTGAAGGGATTGCGCGCGCCCCACGTGTTCTGGCGGTCGAAGACGAAGCTTTGCCCGTGGAAGCCGTTGGAGCCGCGCCGCGTCTGGACATTGATGCGACCGCCCGAGGCGCGGGCGCCGCCGGCTTCGACGTTGCCGGCGACGGTTTCGACCGAGCTGACGGCGGCCTCGCTGATGGAATAGCGCCCGCCGGACCAGACCTGGCCGATGCCTTGGGGTTCGGGCACTTCCTGCCCTGACCGGGTTTGTCCTGGCGAGGCGGTGGAGGAGCCGGAAGTGCCGCCAAAAGCTAGTTGAGTGCTTGCGCCATCGATGGAGGTGTCGGCCTGCTGCTGGTCTGCGCCGCGCAGGGAGACTTGGGAGGAACCGGCTGGGGCTGCGGCTGCCGGCGTGTCGAGGACGAAATCTTCCCAGCGGCGTCCGCTTGCGGGCAGCGATTGCATCTCGGCGGCTGAGAGCGTGGTGGTGACGGCCGACGAAGCTGGGTCGGGCTTTTCCGCCGCGGTTTGAATGCGGCTAGGGTGGGGCAGGCTCCACTGGGCGGCGGCGCGCAGGCCGTTGGCGATCGAGGCGCCGATAGCGAGATTAGGACTGGCCGGGTCGGCATGAAGGACGGACGCAAGCGAGGCGGACGAGGGAATGGGGGCCAGGACCATGGGCTTGATTGCGGCGACCTGCTGGCCTGCGGACTGTCGGAGATTCGGAACCGGGGCCTCTGCCGGTGGGGGAAGCACAAATGCTGGGTCTGGTTTGGGCAACGCGGTGGTGGGCAGCGCCGCGAACAGAATTGGATGCCGGGGTGTTGGTTGCAGCGTAGCGGTGAGTACTGGGGTTTCGGCGGGTGGCGGTTCGTGAACGAGGGCCGGCGCCGGGAACGGCAGTGGAAGCCTGGTTTCTGCCGGCTGTGTTGCGGGCAGGGCGGCATTCAGCAGGACGGTCGGCGGTCGGCTTGTCCTCGTGTTTGCGAGGAAGACGGATTGGACAGCCGCGGTTGGGGCATGGTCAAACCGCATGGCGGTTTGTACGCGTGCTTCGTGGCCGGCGGAGACGAGGATGCCGTTGAGGCGGCCATGTCCCCGTTGCCCGCTGTCCGCTTCAAGGGTGTACTCGCCTGCGGCCAGCGCGGCGAAGCGGTAGGAGCCGTCTCTGGATGTGGTGGTGTGCGCTTCGTCGCCGGTGGCGCGGTTGCGCAGGACTACGGTAGCGCCGGCCAGTGGAGCCGAATGCAGATCGGTGAGTTTGCCGGTAAGGGAACCGCTGGGAGTGGATTGGGCAAGGAGGGGCACACCCGCGCCAAAAAGAAGCACGGCTAGCGCAAGTGGCATCGCCCAGTATCGTTGTTCCCCTGCCATCCGGATACCTGTCCGAGGCAGATCGTGGGAGAGTGCACGCAAATGGCTCCGCCTGCCTGCTCTGTTGGCTGGTCAGGGTTGGGCATGGACGTGAGCGCTGCTTTGAGCGCGGATCGACCGGTTGGAACGGACCCAAGTGGAGTTGGATGAGATTCTATGCTGGTTTTGCACAAGTGGAAAGTAGCGGGCATCACATTCTTTGGATTTTGTTGGGCCTGGGCTGGCGGCGGCTTTTTCTAGGGAGGGCAGGCCCGGTCCGGTAGACTGGTAAGACGGCATCCCGGGTCTCAGGCTCACTGGTAAACGGTGGGCGAGATGTTCCCTGAGTTCCGATTTCTGTTCACTGGCCACTTATGTTTATCGATGAAGCAAAAATTCGGGTAAAGGCCGGCGACGGCGGCAACGGATGCATGGCGTTCCGGCGCGAGAAGTTTGTGCCGCGCGGCGGGCCATCGGGCGGCGACGGCGGACGCGGCGGGGATGTGATCATGGAGTCCTCGAACCGGCACAACACGCTGATCCACTTCCGCTATAACCCGGAGCACAAGGCGCAACGCGGCGAGCACGGCATGGGGTCGAACTGCACGGGGCTCGATGGCCGCTCCATCACGCTGCAGGTGCCCGTGGGCACCTCGCTCTTCGACATGGAGACCGGCGAACTGGTGCACGACTTCCAGGAGCCGGACGAACAGTTTGTGATCGCCAAGGGCGGGCGCGGCGGGCGCGGCAACCAGCACTTTGCCACCAGTACGCACCAGGCTCCGCGCGAGCACGAACTCGGCCGCGCCGGCGAAGAACGCAACTATCGGCTTGAACTGAAGCTGCTGGCCGATGTGGGGCTGGTGGGCTATCCGAACGCAGGCAAGTCGACGCTGATTTCGAGGATTTCAGCAGCGCGGCCCAAGATTGCCGATTATCCATTTACGACGCTTGAACCGAACCTGGGCGTTGTGACGGTGGGCGAAGAGCCGGACTTGGAATCCTTTGTGGTTGCCGATATGCCGGGGCTCATCGAAGGCGCGCATCTTGGCTCGGGGCTGGGCGTGCAGTTCCTGCGCCACATTGAGCGGACGCGGCTGCTGGTTCACCTGGTCGACGTGTCGGACTCATCGGGCAGGCCCGATCCGGTCGAGGACTTCAAGGTCATCAACAAGGAACTGGCCAGCTTTAGCAGCGGCGATGCGCATCCACTGGCCGAGAAGCCGATGATTGTTGTCGCGACCAAGCTCGACGTCGCCAACCCGGAAAAGCTGAAGAAGCTTACGACGCATGTGAAGCGGCGCAAGCTCGAGTTCCATGCGATTTCCGCTGTGACGGGCCAGGGCATCGACGAGCTGAAATGGGCGCTGGCCAAGCGGCTGCGGCCCGGCAAACAAGACTGAAGCAAATGGGGTTTGCGGCCCTTTCGAGGGGCTTGGGAACCTTAATTCGAGCGTAAAAAGCGGGGAGCCTGAGCAGGCTCCCCGCTTTTTGCTTGGCTGCGGCTGAGTGCGTGACTTGGACTAGGACGCGAGAAAACTCGCGATCAGGCGGGCGACTGTCTCGGGAGCGTTGCGGATGGCCACGTGGCCCTGCCCGTCTATCGTTTCCACACGTGCACTCGGCAAAACTTTGGCCAGCGCACGGGAGGCGTCGCGGAGCGGATGCTCGGCGCTGAGGCTGCCCTCCAACATCAGGATGGGGCAAGTGAGGGCGGCGTAGCGGTCGACGGTTGGGTCGAGCGTGTCCATGGCTTCCAGTTCGCGAATCCAGGTGTGGGCCAGCGTGCGCAGGCGCGGCCAGGCCTTGGTGGCGCGCAGGGATGCGATTGCCTGATCCGAGATGCGGGTGAAGTGGCGGAAGCCAATTTCGAGGGCGGTATCCAGATCGCCCGCGGCGATGGCGCGCTTGTAGGGTTCGAGGAATTCGCCGGCGATGGGGCCGCCGGTGGGCAGCGGCGGCTCATAGACGACGAGGCGGGGAACGGGATTGCGAAGGGCCGCGCCGAGCGTGCAGATGGCCCCGTAGGAGTGGCCGATGAGCGCGGCGACCGGTCCGGTCTGCGCGATAACGGCGGCGATGTCTTCATATTCGCGTTCAAGCGAGTAAGAGGAGTGGCCAGGGCCGCTGTGGGCGCGTCCGCGGCGGTCGATGGTGTAGCAGGTGTAGTGCGGGGCAAGCAGCTTGGCGACGCGCATCCAGTCCGTGTGGGTAGAGACGCTGCCGTGCACAAAAACCAGTACGGGCCCAGTGCCGAGACGGCGATAGGCGATACGTGTGCCGTCGGCTGAGACGACAGAGCCTTCAATAATTACGGGCTGGGAATGTTCCAGGGCTGCTGCGGGCATTCTGTCTTTATGGTAGTCGCCGGTGTGGAATGGAGTCCCGTGATGGGGAACGGGGGGCTTGGTGTACCCCATTCGCAAAATGCGCGCATGGACGGGCCCTAGTGGCAGGCCGGTTGATCTTGAAACTCGCGTTTTTCGGTCATGGAGGCAAAACCTTGTGCACAAGTCAGAATCTGATCCTCAAGAGGACTGCTGTGGAAGGTGTCCGTCGATATGAAGTTGACCTGTGTAACCATTGCGAGGTAGAGGTCACTCAACTTTTTCATATTGATTAATTCAGTAGCGAGCAGCGGGTACGCACTGCGGTCGTCGTCCGTCGATACGGCGGCGGAAGCAAGCTCCAGATTTTTGTCCGCCAATCTGCGCTGCGCGGATAATGAGTCTTCCGTCACCGGAGTATTCTTCTGGACCGCACGGACGACGGCGCTTCTCCACTCCCGGATCAAGCTAATCTCTTCGATGGCCGCCCGGGCGAAGGCTGCTGAAAGCCCAGCCTTTGCATTGGGCGCAGATGCCTGCGCCTCCGCTGCATGGGGCGTGGCTGCCTGTACCACCGCTACCGCGGTTGGAAGCGTGAGGATTGTCTCATTGGTCTTGAAGGAAAGGGTTCCTTTGGTCAGGCGCGCAAGCGCCTCAATGTCGACATACGACTTTCCGTTGATCTGAAGAAGCTGCGCTTCGCCCGCGCGTCCCGCAATTGTGAATGTGGAGGCCTTTGGTGGCGTTTGTGCGCTGTCATCCGCAGCCGGCATCAGGAGTGCGGACAACAGTATTGCAAAAGCGGCAATTCTCATTTTCATGGCGTCTGCACCGAGCACTCCTTATCAGGTTCCCATTGCTCAGGTCTACAGGCTGTTCAATCTTGACCACGGTTCGCGAAGCAGTTCATACAGATGGATCGCCGGATACACCTTTCCGGGGTGGTCGTCTCGAAGAGGGGCTGGAATGAAGTCCCTCCCAGGTCCGAAAATCCGGACCTGGGGCACCCGGCATTAGTAGCCCGCTTCAAGGCCATGGCGGAGGGCGAGGATCACCACTTCCTTGCCAGCATAGTGGTACATGGCGATGTAGGCGCCACTGCCGAATTCGATGATCCACTCGCGGAATTCGGGCGGCAGTTCGTCTACGGGGCGGCCCATCTCCGGATGGCTGGCGAGCAGTTGCACGCCCTGCCGAATGGCTTGAACGGCGCGTTTGGCGGCGTCGGGACTTTTGGGGGTCAGGAAATCGTGAAGGCGGGCTACGTCGCGAAGGGCTGACTGGGACCACTTCAGAGGTGGCATTCCGGGGCCTCGGCGTCCTCACCCGCTTCGAGTTTGGCCAGCCAGACATCGGCTTCTTCGGCTGTCGCATGCAGGCCGGTGGACTGATAGTGCGCCCAGGCGGCCAGGGCGTCCTGGCGGAAGGATTCGCGCTTCTCCTCGCGGGCGACAAATTGCTCGACGGCTTCGCGCATGATCCAGTGGGGGGAGCGACGGCGGGCGGAGGCCAGGCGCTGGATGCGGGCTTTGAGGTCGGTGTCGAGTTTGAGGCTAGTGGTGGAGGGGGTGGGCATGGAGGGTGCTCCTGGGTGTTACTTTATGATACTTTATCACACTCTATTTTGTGGTGGGTGATTTTGGAAAAGCTCGGAGGTTGAGATTTTGTTTTCCCACCCTCAGTGATAGGGCATCGAGGGTGTGGCACCCGGCACTTGCTTCCATCGGCTTGCAATATCGCCCAATTTTAAGTATATTGCAAACATATACAGAGGCTGTCCATGCTCGACGTTGGGCTCTACGTTGGATTCGACTGGGACGATGGAAACGCCAGGAAGAACGAGAAGCATGGTGTCTCCAAGCCGGAAGTGGAGCAGGTTTTTCTCAATGCGCCGCTCTTGTTGGCCGACGATCTGAAACACAGTCAACGGGAGCCTCGATTTCACGCGCTGGGCAAGACCGATGAAGATCGCTGGTTGCAAGTCACCTTTACCGAGCGGGCCAAAGGGACGTTGATTCGCCCTATTTCGGCGCGCGCCATGAGCCGGAAGGAGAGAGCTGTCTATGAGCAAGCAATTAAAGCCCATTCCTGAGTTTGCGAACGAAGCCGAGGAGCGC
>CAYQOQ010000060.1:0-25587 GCA_964419175.1 uncultured Occallatibacter sp.
GACTGTCATCCTGAGCGGAGATTGGCGCGCATTTTGCGCCAATCGTAGTCGAAGGACCTGCGGTTCGGGATCTCAACTTTTGCAACGAATTTCTGATTCACCGTAATAGCTCAAAGGGACGGTGCATGAACGGAGTCTTTGACGACCAGGAGCTTGAGCAGGCCAAGCCCCGGCGCGACGCGGAACTCACGCTGGGCGCCGGCACCCTGCTGTTCCTCTTTATTGGATTGGTGCTGGTCTGCGGCCTCTGCTTCGGCCTCGGGTATGCAGTAGGCCATCGCGGCGTCCAGGTCGCCATCGCCCCCGGACAACTGCCTTCAGACGGCGAGCAACCGCCCATCACAGCCAACGGTTCTCTCGCCAAGCCCTCGGCCGCACCCAAAGCCTCAACTCCACTGCCCGCTCAGGATGCAGCGCCGGTCGATGTCTCGCAACCGAGCCAGCCGCAACCGGCAGCCGCCACTCAGCAGCCGGTCAATCAAGCAGCCTCCTCATCGCCACAGCCCCAGGTCCGTCCCGCTCTGCCTGTTGAAACCAGCGCTCCCCAGCCTGCTGTGGTGTCCAGCGCGCGTCAGGCCGCCGCTCCAGCCGCCACACAGTTTATGGTGCAGATCGCCACCCTCTCCCACGAAGAGGACGCCAATGTGCTGGTCGGCGCTTTGCGCAGGCATGGCTATGCGGTCAGCGCCCGCCGCGACTCCGGAGACAACCTGATCCACGTCCGCATCGGCCCCTTTTACAGCCGCGACGAAGCCAACCGCTGGCGTCAGAAACTGCTCAACGACGGCTATAACGCCATGATCCAGCCCTGAGTCTAGTTCCTTACAGCATCCCATCCCACAGCCGCAGTTCCGCCTCTTGCGGTTGCCGCTCCACATGGCTCACGGTATCGAAGGCCATCGTAGGACGCACATTGCCGCGGTACTCCGGCCACGCCGGAAGCCCTTCGCCCGCGGGCGTCTTGCCGCGCAAAAAGGCGATCCACGCTCCGTCCATCTGCTGCGCCAGCTTCGCCTCGGCCGCCGCATCTTCGCCCTTCGCAAGAGGCCGGTCCCACACCAGCCGCACCTCAAGCGAGTGATGCGCAAATCCGCGCAGCATTCCACTGCTCTCCGCGTAGTCCAGCCGGTACATCCATGCTGTGCCGCCGCCCTTCACAAGAGCATCGGCCACGCGGATCGAGGGAACCCAATACTCCTCCGCCGTTGCCGCACGAATGCGCAGTTGCTCATCCGCCATCTGCGGATACACCACGCGGTATTTGTGCAACACTTCGGTGAACCGCGTCACCGGCAGATTACCCAGGTCGGCAGAGCCCGGATCGTGCGCCGGATGCGGCCCCAGGAACGAGGCGCTCTCTTCCCGGTTGGTTCCAATCAGCAGCCGCTTGCGCGAGCCTGAACCCGCGGCAATGGTTTCCACGGGCAGCCGCGGCAACAGCGTTCCGTCGATCTCCGCGCGCAGAGGAAAGTGCTGCGGCCACCGTTCGATAAAGTGAGTCTGCGTCTCGATCAGCAGCGCCGCCGGAGCCGTCAGCAGTTCCGCAATCTTGTTGCCTGCGCGGCCGCGCCACTCTTCGCCAAAGCCGCGAGCGACGGCATGTGCGCTTTCCCGCGTGGCCACTCGTTCTGCTCCGCCGCTCTCTGAGATTGCCTGCTTGAAGAGCGGCTCGGCAGAGGGAACTCCCAGCAGAATGTCCGTCAGCTTTGCTCCCGCCGACTGGCCGCCCACGGTCACGCGCTCGGGATCGCCGCCAAACGCGGCAATGTTTTCCCGCACCCACGCGAGCGCTTCCATCAGGTCGCGCACTCCATTGTTGGCGCTGCCGGCATAGTCGGCTCCCAGCAGCGGCTCCACATCTAGAAAGCCGAATACGCCCAGCCGGTAAGCCACCGTCACGCAGACAATTCCCGCCTGCGCCAGCAACGTCCCGTCGAACATGGGCGCAAAGGAATACCCGCCGGTGAAGCCTCCGCCATGGATCCACACGTAAACCGGAAACGGGCCCTTGCCATCGGGCGCCCAGATATTCAGGCAGAGGCAATCTTCGCTCTTCTCCACGCCAGCCTCGTCCGCCTGCATGGCTGCCGCGCTAAAGCGAGTCGCGTCGCGCACGCCCGTCCACTTCTTCGCCTTCACCGGCGCGCGAAAACGCAGCGGCCCCACCGGCGGCTCCGCAAACGGCACGCCGCGAAATACATTTACGCCGCCAGATTGTTCTCCGCGCAGCGCGCCATTCGGCGTTCGCACCGTGACCGGCGTGGCAGACGTAAGCGCATGAAGCAAGCCGCTCCGCAGCGCCATGGCCGCCATCGCCCCGCTGGTTAAAAAACTCCGTCGCGAAAAGTCTCTCTGCATCGCGAGTTTTCCTCCGTTCAGATTCTCAGCCCCGCATCCACTCCGGCAGTCCCGATGCAATCGCCGCGCGCACCGCCAGCATCAGCTCATCGCGCGTCTCAAAATCGCGCGGATAAATCGGCGGATGGAAGATGAAATGCACTATCCCCGGCTTGATGCCGAAGCTGCCTTTCGACATCAGCGTCTCGGTCCCGTAGATCGACACGGGAATGCACGGCGCTCCCGTTTCCATCGCCAGGTAGAACGGCCCTTTTTTGAACGGCAGCAGGCGTCCGTCTTTCGAACGCGTGCCCTCGACGAACGTGGTGATGTGGACGCCCTTCTGAAGTATTCGCCCTGCTGCGGCCACGCTCTGCTGCGCGCTGCTCACGCTGCCGGTCCGTTCCACGGGAATGTACTCGCCCAGCTTCAGACAATACCCAAAGAGGGGAATGTTGAACACCGACCGCTTGGTAAAAGCGGACGTGCGCCCCGGAATCAGCGGAATCAGCCCCGGTGGGTCCAGGTTCGACACATGGTTCGCCATGAAGATGCAGGCTTGCCCCGCGGGAACGCTCTCACGCCCTTCCACCCGCACGCGGATCCCCGCCGCGCGAAACCCGGTGCGGACAATAAAACACACCACGTTATAGAGAGGGCCCACGTTGCCGGTAATCGCGGCCAGCGGAATAAAGATCACCGCCGAGGGAATGCTCAACACGAGAATAATCAGAAACACAAAAATCGAAACAATCATGCGGGTCCCGTCGGGGAACTGAGATTTGTTATGCCGCGGCGCGCCTCCGCGGAGTCAATTGCAATAGCCTTGTATCTCTATGTTCGCATCCACTCCGGCAACCCGGAGGCGATGGCCTCGCGAACCGCCTGCGTCAGCTCCTCGCGCGTGGCAAAATTGGCCGGGTCGATGGGCGGATGAAAGACAACATACGCTGGCCCGGGATGCATCCGCAGGCTGCCTTTACGCAGAATCTTTTCCGTGCCGTGGATCGAGACCGGCACGCACAGCGCCTTGGCGTTCATGGCCAGGAAGAACGGCCCTTTCTTGAAAGGCAACATGCGTCCGTCCGGCGAGCGTGTGCCTTCAACAAACGAGGTGATGTGTACGCCCTTGGCCAGCACGCGCTCGGCCGCGGACACGCTTTCCTTGGCTGCCGTCGCGTTACCGCTGCGGTCCACAGCAATGAACTCGCCTTGCTTGAAGCCGGTGCCGAGGATGGGCAACTGCATCAGCGAGCGCTTCATAAAGGCCGACGTGCGCCCCGGAATCAGCGAGATCAGCGCGGGCGGGTCGAGATTCGATACATGGTTCGACATGAAGATGCACGCGCGATTCGTGGGCACGTTTTCCAAACCCGTCGTGTGGAAGCGCACCCCCGCCAGCCGGCAACTGCTCGAGAGCATAAAGCGCGTGCCCTTGTAGAGCGGCAGCACGTTGCCCGTCAACCAGCACCAGGGAATAAACAAGAGTGCCGTAGGAATCCCCGTGACGACCATCGTGGCGATGAAGATGAGAGATGAAAGCATACAGGTCTTTCTAGTGCGTTTTCACCGTTGGTGTGGAGCAGCTTTGAAGGGTACGGGCTTTAGCCCGTACATCCAACTCTGCAATAGGAGCGCGGGCTTTAGCCCCTGAGGGAATGCATATTCCTCCATGCCGTTCCTGAAACTGCTTACGCGATCAGGAATGCAACTCCCTGAGCCGCGCTGGAAGTTTCTCATAGATGCCGTCGAATCCGCCATTGGAAAGAATCGCCACCACGTCGCCAGCCTTGAGCCGCGCGGCAATTCCGTTCACGATCGCATCCGCGTCGGGCAGCAATGCGGCGTTTGTCCCCGCTGCATTCAGCGCCGCAACAACATCCTCCGGATGCAGCCGCTCCGCATCGGGAATGCGCTGCTGCTGATAGACGCCGGCCAGCACCACCTGGTCAGCCAGCCGCAAGCTCGCGATCAAGTCGGCTTCAAGCACCTTGCGCCGCAGCGTGTTCGAACGCGGCTCAAGCACCGCCCACAACCGCGCCTGCGGATATACCGACCGCAGTGCCCGCAGCGTTTCGCGAATCGCCGTCGGATGATGCGCAAAATCCTCAATCACCGTAATGCCCGCAATCTCCGCGCGCACTTCCAGCCGCCGCTTCACGCTCTTGAAAGTCGCAAGCGCCGCGCAAATTGCTTCCTTGCTCACGCCCTGCCCGAAGGCCAACGCTGCCGCTGCCGTCGCGTTCAGCGCATTGTGTTCGCCGGCCATGTGCATCGCAAGCTCAGCCCACAGCGCGCCGCCGTGCCAAACCTCCCAGCGCGTCAGTCCATCTTCGTGGCGCAGATTCCTGATCTGCCAATCGGCTTCGGCAGAGAACCCATAACGATCCACGCGGCACAGAGCATGAGAGATGCACTCGGAAACATTTTCGCTACCGTCGTAGGCCACAATCACGCCGCGCCGCGGAATCACATTCACCAGCCGCTTGAACGCCGTCTTCACCGCATCCAGGTCCGCATAAATGTCCGCGTGGTCAAACTCCACGTGCGTCAAAATCAGCGCATCGGGAAAGTAATGCAGAAACTTCGGTCCCTTGTCGAAGAAGGCCGTATCGTATTCATCGCCCTCCACGATGAAGGTGCGCGTAGGCCGCAACTGAAAACTAGATCCAAAATTTTCCGCCACGCCGCCGATCAGAAACGATGGCTCCAGTGCTGGCGATTCGCGCGAGGCCATCTGGTAAATCCACGCCAACATGCTGGTCGTCGTGGTCTTGCCGTGCGTTCCGGCGACCACCAGCGACTCGCGCCCCACAAGAAATTCCTCGCGCAGCAGCGCCGCCATCGACGTGAAAGGAATCCGTTCGTCCAGCACGCGCTCCACTTCAGGATTGCCACGCGAGAGCGCATTTCCAATGACGACAAGGTCGGGCTTTGGTTCGAGATTCGCTTCCGCGTAGGGCTCCATGATCGGAATCCCCAGCCCGCGCAGCAGATCGCTCATCGGCGGATACGCCGCCTTGTCGGAGCCTGTAATGCGATGCCCCTGCAACTGCAACAGCCCCGCGACCGACGCCATCGCCGTCCCGCAAATTCCACTCAGATGAATGTGCTTACTCAATCTATTCCCTAATCCCTATTCCCTGTCTTTTCCACTGCCGGCTCCAGCAAACGCAACTGCGTCTCTTCGCCAACCGTCAGCTCTGCCTGAACGCCAAAAGTCAGTGTCACATTCTGCCGCGAGACATGCCCGCTCCGCAGTCCAATCGCAATCGGCCCATCGAATCCGGCCAGCGCACTCATGATCGTTTTTTCCAGCAACTCCGGTGGCGTGCCCGGAGAAACGCAGCCCAGCATCTCGCCAAAAATAATTCCGCGCACGCCCTCCAGTTTCCCCGCCTGGCGTAGTTGCCACAACATGCGGTCCACCTGGTAGGGCTTGGCGCCCGTGTCTTCCAGGAAGAGCAACTTGCCCTCGGTCTCGGGCTCCCACTCCGTGCCCAGCAGTGAAACCAGAATGCTCAGGCAGCCGCCATAGAGAGTTCCGCTGGCCGCGCCCGGCCTCAGCGCGCGCAGCCCTTCCGCCGCGCCCACGCTGTACGGCTCGCCGCTCAACGCCGCATGAAAGCTTTCCAAATGCACGCCGCCAGCGCGGCAAAAATCCGCGGCCAGCATTGGCCCATGAAACGCGGGCAGAGCCAACTCGTCCAGCAGCCGCAGTTGCAGGCCAGTCAGATCGCTGTACGCAAAAAACGGCTTCGGGTGTTCGCGGATCAGGTCGATGTCCAGCTCTTCGTGTAGATAGTTCGAGCCATAGCCGCCACGCAAACTCATCACCGCGCTCGTCGTCTCATCCGCAAAGGCCGCATGTAGATCGTCCAGGCGCCGCTCGGCTGTTCCGGCAAAGTAGAGCGGCCCGCGATCGAGAGCGTTCTTCCCCAGCGATGCATCGAACCCGAGTCCGCGCAAAGCCTCAAGTCCGCTTTTGATGCGGTCGGGCTGCGCGGGCGAGGCCGGCGCAATCACGCTTACGCCCGCACCGGTGCGAACAGCCGGTGGTCTCAACAGATTGGTCGCCGGAACCTGCATCTTTACCAGGCCTCGCCCTGCGCAATCAGACTCGCCGGTCCAGTCAGGTAGAGTTCGGTTCCAGGTCCACTCCACGCAACGGCCTGTGCGCCGCCGGGAGCCTTCACGGTGAGCGGCGAAACGCAGCCGTACATTGCGAGAGCCGCCGTGGCCGACGCCGAACTGCCGGTGCCTGACGAGGTCGTGGGCCCGACGCCGCGCTCAAAGATGCGAATCTCAATCTCGCTCTTGTTCACGATGCGCACAAACTCCACATTCGTCTGGTTTGGAAAATCCGCATGTCTGCAAATCTCCGCGCCGATCTCGTGCCACGACGTGTCTCCCGCTTCAAACTTGTCGATGTCCACCACAATCACGAAATGCGGATTGCCGGTCGAAACCTCGACGCCTGAAATCTTCATGCCGCTTTTCAGCGTCACCGTCTTGGGTGCGAACGCGGGAACGCCCATCCCCGTGGTCACGTCCACAGTGAATTCGCCGTCGGATTTGATACCGTTGATGCGGCACACGCGCACGCCGGCATCCGTCGCAATCTCCAACTCGCTGCCTGCCTGCAAATTGTGTTCGCGCGCCATCCATGCCGCAACGCAGCGCGTGCCGTTGCCGCTGAGTTCTGCAACGGAGCCATCGGCGTTGTGCAGCCGGATGCGCCCAGACCTCTCTCCGGTCCACGCAAAAAATTCAATGCCGTCTGCGCCAACGCCGGTATTGCGCGCGCACAAACGCCGCGTCAAGTCAGCCCAGTTGTGGCCGTATGCAGCCTCTTCCGTCACAATCAGAAAGTCGTTGCCGCAGGCGTGTGCTTTCGAAAAGGAAATCAATCTGCCTCCATCACTCAAAATAGAAACGCCTCACCGAAAATTGATACCATGGCGCATGAACTCGAAGTATGAAATCATGCGGCCAGAGACCTCGTGACTCGCACTTAACACTCTTGCCCCGATGCTATCACCGCTCATCCCGGCCCGTTTCGGCTTTCGGCACGTCTTTGCTCCCGAAGCTGCCGGAAGTGTAGAGCGTTCCCGATGGCTGCCCCTTCGCTGTAAAGCGGGCAACCACGGTCAGTCCTTCGGGATGCGCCTTCACGGCGCGGTCCACCGCGTCGCCATCGAAGGCTAAAACAATTGCAGCGTGAGAAGCTGGCGCTTTCAGTGCCGTGCCCCAGACTTCGAGATCCGCTTCGTTAATCGTCTGCCGCAGCGGAATTCCCGTGCGCGCCACAATCTCCGGATCGACCGATGTCTCCATCAAGATAGTGGCTCCCGGCCGCTCCGCCAGCAGCGCGCGCAACACCGCCGGAATCGCTGCCTGATAAGGCCGATGCGCGGCGATGTTCTTTGTGCCTTCCACGTACGTCAACGGCCGCTCGCGCACCAACTGCCAGGCATTCAGAGCCACAAGCGCGAACAGCACGGCCGCTGCGTATTTGGCCCACTGCGGCTTGAACTCCCGCACCGCGCCAATCGCGAAACTCGCGGCAAATCCCACGCCCAGCGCCAGCGCCGGCAGCAGCTCCATTCCATAGCGCGTGTTGTACCAGGAGTGCGGCCACCACACCGGCAAGAAAATCGGCACCGAGCTATACGCCACCGAATACGTATAGAAGGGAACCGGCAGCCACAGCAACTGCAATGCCCATCCGATTCCGTGCCTGCGCCGCATCAGCCATGCGCCTGCCGAGGCCAGCACGCTTACTGCCAGCAATAGATTGCCCCAGGCGACGGTCACCGCGTCCATCTCGGCTGCCTTCATAAAGAACAGCAGCGAGACCCACATGTTGTGCCAGCCCGGATGCGGCGGTCCAGCTCCGTGCGAGGCCGTCCGCAGTTCGATCGCCTTGGCCGAGTAAGGCCCGCGCGCAAATTCAAGCCAATCGCCAAACGCCGTGGCGTTATAAACGAACCATGCAATCGGCGCGGCAACCACAACGGCGCTCGTCAGCCAGAAGGTGCGTGAGCGCAGCCGTCCGCGGCGCAGCAACTCCACGCCAATCGCCGACCACGCCAGCAGCGCCATTACCCAGCCGTCGTAGCGCGTGAAGATAGCCGCCACCAGACCCGCCGCGATCCAGCCAAGCAGCCGGTCGGATCGGCGCACGTCTTCATCCAGCAGCTCGCGCCACTCCACAAGCCACAGTGCGATCCAGATCATCTCGCACACAAACAGCGGCTCGGTCATCGCCGTTGTTTGCAGATAAAGCAGGTTGGGATTGATGGCGAAGAAGGTCAGCGCAAGAGCGGCTGCTGCCGGCGCAAGCCATCGCCGCGCCAGCCGGTAGATGCCCACACAACTGGCCACGTAGGCCAGCGCCGATGGAACAATGCCCGCGATTCCATTGGCCCACCAGCTATACACATGGACGAACGGAAGCATCAAAATATGCGGCAGCGGCAGCCACACCGAGCCCAGTTGCGACAGGCGCGGCTGGTGACTGTCGAAGACCCGCCGCGCAATGTGCATGTGGGCAACCGCGTCGCCCCAGTTCAGCAGCGCGTCGTTCTGCCAGCTCCACACAATCGCGGCCAGCGAAGCCACAACCGAACAGACCAGCACGGCTAGCCATTCAACGCGGTCCATGCCGGTGCGAGAGTTTGCTTTCTCAGTCAAGGTGAGTTAACTCGCGGAACTGCAGGAAGCGATCGTCGATCTCCTTCCGGGAGAGCTTCGCGATTCGTTCCGTGCCAAACTTCTCCACTGCAAACGAACCCATCACGCTGCCGTAAAACATCGCGCGCCGATAGGCTGCCGGCGTCAGTTCCGGCTGCGAAGCAAGGTACCCAAAGAAGCCGCCCGCAAAGCTGTCGCCTGCGCCGGTCGGGTCCACCACTTCTTCCAGAGGCAACGCCGGCGCTCTGAAGGTCTGTGATGCTTTGCCATCCGCTCCTGCGCGATGGAACAGACTCGCTCCATACTCGCCGTGCTTGATCACCAGCGAACTCGGCCCCATCGCCATCACCGCGCGCGCGGCCTGCACCAGGTTGTCGTTGCCGGCCAGCATGCGCGCTTCGGTGTCGTTGATCAGTAGAATGTCCAGGCCCTTCAGCACTTCCAGCAGCGCCTGCTTGTGATCCTTGATCCAGTAATTCATCGTGTCGCCGGCCACCAGCTTCACATCCGGCATCGCCTCGCGCACGCGCCGTTGCAGCACCGGGTCGATGTTGGCCAGAAACAGAAACTGCGAGTCGCGGTACTCCGCCGGAATCTTCGGCTCAAACGACGCGAAGACATTCAAATCCGTCTGGTGCGTCTTGGCTTCGTTCAGGTCGTCGAGATACGAGCCCTCCCAGAAAAAACTCTTGCCCTTCGCCCGTTCAATGCCGCGTATATCCACCTTGCGCGCACGGAAGATCGCTTCCTGCCGTGGGCCAAAGTCCTCGCCCACCACGGCGATCACGCGCACCTCGGTAAAGAAGCTGGCCGCCAGTGAAAAGTGAGTTGCCGCGCCACCCAGGCAACGCTCCCGGCGCCCCGCCGGAGTTTCAATCGAATCAAACGCAACGCTGCCCACAACGGTAATTGCCATTCAATTTCCTCTCTTGATTCTTTGCGCCGGATTGCCATGGATGAAGGCCATGCTAACTCCGCTAACCCCGCCAGCACTGCTAACTCCGCCACTACCCCAGATACTTCCCGAACAGCAGTTTCAGTTTTTCCTTCGTCGCCGCGGGAATCGCGTCCGGCTGCGTCAGTACCGCAAACTTTGCCGCCGAGGCGCAGGCACACGCGCGCTCCTTCGGCATCGCCGCCACGGCCGCCTTCACCACCTTGGCCGCGTTGTCGGCGTTCTTGTGCAGCACGGCCACAATCTCTTCGATGGTTACAGAATCGTGCCCTTCGCGCCAGCAGTCGTAGTCGGTCACCATGGCCACCGTCGCATAGCAAATCTCCGCCTCGCGCGCCAGCTTGGCCTCCTGCAAATTCGTCATGCCGATCACGTCCGCGCCCCAACTGCGGTAGAGATTCGATTCGGCCTTGGTGGAGAACTGCGGCCCTTCCATGCACACGTACGTGCCGCCCAGCTTGCCCACCACGCCCACTGTCGCGCAGGCCTCAGTCGCGGCCTTGGCCACCGTCGCGCACACCGGATCGCCAAAGGCCACGTGCCCCACAATGCCTTCGCCGAAAAATGTGGAGATGCGATGACACGTGCGATCGATGAACTGGTCCGGCATCACAAAATCCGTAGGCTTGTGCTCTTCCTTCAGCGACCCCACAGCCGACACCGACACAATCCGCTCGACACCAAGTTTCTTGAACGCATAAATGTTGGCGCGAAAGTTCAGCTCCGAAGGCAGGATGCGGTGTCCGCGCCCATGCCGCGCCAGAAACGCAACCTTGCGCCCTTCCAGCTCGCCCAGCACAAACGGGTCCGACGGCTCGCCGAATGGCGTCTCCACGCGCTCTTCATGCACATTCGTAAATCCCGGCATCGAGTAAAGCCCGCTGCCCCCGATAATCCCAATCTCCGCTTGAGCCAATGTCCGCTCCTCTTTCGTTCAGCTTCCAGCCTCTAGCTTCTAGCTGCTAGCTCGTGTATGTAAATGCTATTTGTATGTGCACTCGTCGTTCTAATGCGCCAACAGCGGAGGAACGCCGACTGTAAGTTCAACTACAAAAGCTAGCAGCTAGAAGCTAAGAGCTGGAAGCTGCCTCACCGCTGATCGATCAGCCGAATCGTCTCCAGAAACACATCGCCGTCAATCGTCAGGCTCCGCGCGCTGACCTTGTCCATCGTGTCCTTGGCCGTGTGGTGATAGCTGTTGTTCGGTCCATAGTCCAGATCGATCACGTCAATCGAAGGCACGCCCCGCTCCACAAACGGCAGGTGGTCGTCTTCCACGCTCATCTCGCGCTGAAAGAAATAACGGTCGTAGCCGAACTTCTTCGCGGCCTGACTCACCAGCCCTACCAGCCACCCGGTTGAGTTTGATTCGCGCTGAATGTCGAGGTCCTTGTCGCCGATCATATCCGCCAGCATGAATGCCTTGATCTGCCCCAGCGTTCCATCGCGGCCCCAGCGCGCGGCCAGGTGGCGGCTGCCATAAGTAGAGTCGGAGTTCGTCCAGCTATTGATCGCCTCTTCGCCGTCGAAGAAGACCAGCCACACCGAGTAGCCGTCCAGCTTCTTTCCGCCCACAGTCTGCGCGTGCAGCCGGTCGCCGATAGCCATCAGCAGCCCCGTCGTCGCAGCGCCGTCGTTGGCGCCCACAAAGCCGATGTTCCTCAGCGGGTAGTTGGTTTCGTAGTGCGAGCCCAGCACAATCGCGCCCGGCTTCTTGCCAGGGAAGCGCACGATGAAGTTGCGCATCGGCACCGGGCCAATCGGCGTGCTGGCGGTAAAGGTATCCTCTTCAAGTTGGTCGTGATTGCGCTGGAAGTGGCTGCGCAAAAACTCTTCGGCCTTCACGTGGCCTGGTCCGGTGGGCCAGCGCGGGCCGATGGCCACAAACTGGCGCGCATACTCAAACGCCTTTGCGCCGTCGAAGTGCTGTTGCGCCTGTGCGGCCAGCGGCGCCAGCACAGCCAGCCCCGCCACAATCAGCTTCCAAGTCGTCGAGAAGAACCTCAAGCGTCCTCCTTGGCCTTCTTGGCCTCTTTGGCCTTCCGGCGCGAGGGATGCACCCACCACGCTACGCCGATGCCCAGGATATAGAGCAACAGCATGGGAACCGCGTAGACGCACATGGTTGCCGGGTCGGGGCTTGGGCAGATAATGGCAGCCACGATGAAGACCGCCAGAATCGCATAGCGGATGTTCTTCCACAAAAAGCGCGGGCTCACAATGCCGAACAGCGCCAGAAAGAAAATAAGGATGGGCAGCTCAAAGCTGACGCCCAGGCCAAGAATAATCGACAGAAAGAATCCCGTGTAATCCTCAATCGAAATCACGGGGTTGAACTTGCCGCCGAAGCCGAGAATCAGAATCTTCAGCGCGCCCGGCAGCACAAAGAAATATCCGAAACTCGCGCCCGTCAAAAACAATCCCATCGTGGCCGCCATGAAGGGAATCACAAACCGCTTTTCCTTCTGGTAGAGCCCCGGCGCAATGAAAAGCCACACCTGATAGAGAATGAAAGGCGAGGCCAGAATCGCTCCGCCGATCAACCCCACCTGTAGGTACAGGTTCATCGCATCCATCGGATGAAAAAAATTCAACTTATTGATGGGCATGTTCAGCTTGAGCAGCGGAGCCTGCACAATGCCATAGAGCTGCTCGCGAAAGTAGAACGCCACAAAAAAGCCCACGGCAAGATAAATTGCCGAGTGAACGATGCGCTTGCGCAACTCGTCCAGGTGCTCCATCAGGCTCATGCCGGGCAGGTCTGCCCGTTGCGTCATCGCAGCCCGCGCTTTGCCGATTGCATCCGCCGGATCAAGCATTGTGCGCCGCCGGTTCTGAAATTTTGTTCGCGTCTTCCTTGGCGGCCTCTGTCACGGCTTTCTCTTTCTTCACGGGCGCCGCTTGCGCCGTCTCAACGGCAGGCTCTTCCGCCGTTGCGGCAGCCGCCGGCACTTCCGCAACCGCCGCCGGTTCGGTCTCGTATGTCTCGTTCGCCGGCCACGCCGCCGGAACCGGTTCGCCGGTCGCAGGTGGTTGAATGGTCGGTTGCGTTGTTTCTGCTTTTTCCTGCGCCTCGGTCACTTCGCCGTAGGTGCTGTTATACGGATAACCGCTGTCGCTTGAAGTAGAAACCTCGGGTGCCCCAGAACTCGATTCTGTGGCCTGGGAGTCAATGCTTGCTTCAATTTGCGCCGGCGGGTTAGCCGCCAACTGCCGTTGCCGCTCGGCTTCTTCCTTCTGCCGCCGGTCAGCCTCCTCGGCGTTGCGCAACTCCTCTTCCATCTGGAACTTGAAGTCGTTTGAGGCCTTGCGGAACTCATACATCAGCTTGCCGACCTGGCGGCCGATCTGCGGCAGACGCCGCGGCCCAAAGACCACCAGCGCCATCACCATCAGGATCAGCGTATCCGCCATGCCCAGATTGGCAACTTCAATTGTCGGAGGAATTCCCATGAAGAGTAATGATACCTGCCCGTGCATGGCGCTCACAAACGCCGGTGCGCCTGGTCACACCGGGGGGTGCGTTATCTCAGGTGCAAACGAGAACGCGGACGATTCGAATGCCGCTGCCGGGTGCTCATTTTGTATCCGGAAATGGCCTTTTGGGGTGGCCCCATTTCATTCAACGGCTGTGCTTATGGAGACTTTGTATTACGGTTGCGTTAAACTGATGGGGTATTGGGGCGGTTTCTGCCGGTTTACGTTTTTTGCTCTCCACCGGCCTGCCTCCGCATCCAATCGTTTGAAAGGGCTGCAACAACCCCGTGGGTGGGGATCCCTTGAAGCCGTCGGCCTTGCCGCCAACTTCATTCGGATCGGCGCATCCACTGCATGCCTGTTAGCTTTCAACAACCCCGCCCGCCGTTTCCCTGAGGGACGAGCCGGGCTGAAGGCGGATTAAAGTGACCCTGGTTCTTGACGAAGACACGGCGGCCTCGCCGCAGGCCGATGGCGTTCGCGGTTTCCAAAATGCCTGCGCCCTTGAAAACTACCTCGTGCTGCCCGACAACAGCATGGACGCCCGCATCGCCGCGGCGCGCGCCCAACTCGGCTCGACCACCGTCCTGCTCGGCCACCACTACCAGCGCGACGAAGTCATCCGCTTTGCCGACTACGCCGGCGACAGCTACAAGCTTTCCAAAATCGCCGCTCAGACCGAGGCAAAATACATCGTTTTCTGCGGCGTGCACTTCATGGCCGAAAGCGCCGACGTGCTCGGCCACCCCGGTCAGCAGGTCATCCTGCCCGATCTCAACGCCGGCTGCTCCATGGCTGACATGGCGGAGATCTCCCAGGTCGAAGCCTGCTGGGAAGTGCTTACGCGCCTGGGACTTGCGGACGATACCATCCCCGTAACCTACATCAACTCCACCGCCGCCATCAAGGCCTTTTGCGGTGAACGCGGCGGCCTGGTCTGCACCTCATCCAACGCCCGCGCCGCCCTGGAGTGGGCCTTTGCCCGCGGTAAGCGTGTGCTTTTCCTCCCCGACCAGCACCTCGGCCGCAACACCGGCTACGCCATGGGCGTTCCGCTCGACCAGATGCCCGTCTGGGACCCCTGGGCCGTGCAGCTCGGCGCCAACAACGGCGGCCAGACCAGGGAAAACCTCGCGGCCAGCCGCATCCTTTTGTGGAAGGGCCACTGCGCCGTCCATCAGCGCTTCCTCCCCGGCCACGTCGACCAGGTCCGCGCCAAGTACCCCGGCATCCAGGTCATTGTGCATCCGGAGTGCCGCTGGGAGGTCTGCCAGAAGGCCGACGCCCTCGGTTCCACCGAGCGCCTCATCAAGATTGTCGAAGACGCCCCTGCCGGTTCCATCTTCGCCATCGGCACCGAGATTCACCTCGTCAACCGCCTCGCCCGCCGTTTCGCCCCCGAGGGCAAAAAGATCATCACCCTCGACGACACGGGTTGCCTCTGCACCACTATGTACCGCATCAGTCCCCAGCACCTCTGCTGGGTTCTTGAAAACCTGGTCGAGGGCCGTGTCGTCAACCGCATCCAGGTCCGCGAAAGCGTCAAGCACTGGGCCAAAGTCGCCCTAGACCGCATGCTGGAAGCAGGGTAAAAGCAGAAGCAGAGACAGGGGACATAGGGATTAGAGCATTTCACTATTGGTGTAGAGCAGCTTTGAAGGGTACGGGCTTTAGCCCGTACGTCCAATTCAACAATAGGAATACGGGCTTTAGCCCCTGGGGAATGACCATTCCTTTACACCACTTGTGAAACCGCTCTAAGCTGCTCTCAGCGCTGTCTGACTTTATCCAACACCGGCCGCATTAATTGCCCGCGAACGCTGGTCGCATAATTGAGTGATTCCTCGGGCTGTTTTCTAGTCCCTGGCCCATGGTCCCTAAGTCCCTCGCTTTTGTCGTATCCTTAACTCAGGCGTTCCCCATGAAGACCTTCACCATCGACGAAGCGCAGTCCCTGCTCCCGGTACTCGAGTCGCTGCTCAAGCGCGCCATCGAGGGCAAGCAGGCCGCCGAGCAGGTCGAGTCCAATCTGTCGGATCTGGCCCGCCGCATCTATCTCTCCGGCGGCATGAAGGTGGACACAGGCGCAGTGGTCAAGCAGCGCGCCGAGCTGGATGCGCACCTCAAACTGGCCCGCGAAAGCGTTGCCGAAATCGACGCCATCGGCGTTCAGGTCAAGGATCTGGACACCGGCTTGCTCGATTTCCCCTGCCGCCTCGACGACCAGGTTGTGCTGCTCTGCTGGCGCATGGGCGAGCCCTCCATCGAACACTGGCATACGACCGAAACCGGCTTCAAGGATCGACAGCCGGTCGACGAGCGCTTCCACCGCCGCTCCACTTCCGGTGGCTCCAGCACCCGCCCCAACTGAGTTTCACTCAATCAAACCGCCCCCGTACGGTTCTGAATCGTCCTGAACGTTCGTGAATCCAACAACTAAACCCCGTGCGCGCTTCCCATTTTTCCCGCGCAGGCTTCATTCTTGCTTACCCTCCGCGAGCTTTGCCCGCGCATTGTTCGAACCGTTTAACCCATCAACCTCAAGGAGTTTTCAATGCTCACCGTTGGAGATAAGTTCCCCTCATTCGAGCTGACCGGCGTCGTCAGTCTCGACCTCAAGAATGCCTTTGACACCATCACGGAATCCAGCTTCCCCGGCAAGTGGAAGGTCTACTTCTTCTGGCCCAAGGACTTCACCTTTGTCTGTCCCACTGAGATTGCCGCCTTCGGCAAGGCCAACCAGGAGTTTGCCGACCGCGATGCACAGATCCTCGGCGCCAGCATCGACTCCGAGTTTGTCCATCACGCCTGGCGCAACAACCACCCCGACCTCAAGAACCTGCCCTTCCCCATGCTCTCCGACATCAAGCGCGAGCTCGCGGGACAGTTGGGCATTCTCGACGCCAAGGCCGGTGTCGCCCAGCGCGCCACCTTCATCGTCGACCCGGAGAATGTGATCCGTTTTGTCTACGTCACGGATCTCTCCGTTGGCCGCAACCCGCAGGAAGTCCTCCGCGTTCTCGACGCCCTGCAGACCGACGAACTTTGCCCCTGCAACTGGCACAAGGGCGAAGAAACCATCCACGTCTAATCAGTGAGCAGCGACCAGTGTGAGTGTGGAGTGTGAGTGTGGACAGTGCGCACACTCGCACTCACACTCACACTTCACACTTCACACTCACGCCGCCCCGGAGCACACCCCATGACCCTCGACCAACTCATCGATACGCTTCCCCCATCCGCCAAAGACCTCAAGCTCAACTTCTCCTCGCTTGTGCGGAACAACACCGAACTAACCCCGCAGCAGTTGTGGGGCACCATCGTTGCCACAACCCTCGCCACGCGTAGCGCGCAGCTCACAGCCGCTGTGCTCTCTACGGCGCCCGCTCATCTTTCCCCGCAGGCTCTTGAAGCCGCCAAAACCGTTGCCGCCATCATGGGCATGAACAATATCTGGTACCGCTTCCATCACCTCAGCTCCAATCCCAAGTACGCCACCTTGCCCGCCCGCCTGCGCATGAGCGGCCTGCGCGGCCACGGCATCGAAGATGTGGATGTAGAACTCTGGGCTCTCGCCGTCTCTGCCGTCAATGGCTGCGGCAAATGCGTCGACGCGCACGAAAATGTCGTTCGCGAAAAAGGCCTCACCGAAGAAACCGTCGCCGCCGCCATTCGCGTCACGTCGGTTATCCACGCCATCGGTTGCGTCCTAGACCAGGTAGCGGCCGAAGCCCAGGCCGCCGTCGAGCAGCCGGCCAACGAGTCACAACCCGCCTGAGTCCCGCCCGCTCTTAGGGAGCCTTTGCATAAGTGAATGTTTTGAAAGGGCAGGGCTTTTGAGCCTGCCCTGAGCGGAGTCGAAGGGTGCCGTAAATCGTACAAAATGAATGTGGGCTTTACAGGCTGCGGAAAAACTCGTTCTGTGCGCCAAACCTCAAGGCTTTGTAACAGGGCCCGACTTCAGTCGGGCCGCAAACCCAGCAAAATGAACCCGGGCTTCAGCCCCTGCAAAATTTCTCTTCGCCCCAAAATCAAAATCAGCCCTTTTCCGCAGCCTGCTTAGCCCCTGAGGGAATGGCCGACGTGCAATAGAACTTGATCAGAGCCTCCTTGGAACCGCAATGAGCGAATGCCCCCGCGCGCGCGTCTAAACTAGAGCAGCAGGACAGCAATTGCACCGAAGCGTTACCCTCGTGGGTGAACCGCATCTTCGGTCGTCGTCGGCGGTCATGCAGCAATCCTTTCTTGCAGGCGATCAAAGAGGAGGGTCAATGAAGAGGTCAAAGTGGGTATGGATGCTGCTGGCGGTGGTTCCACTGCTGTCCGGCTGCGCGGGTTTCTGGGATGCGCCCAGTAGTTCCGCCAGCTTCACCCTCGCCAACAGCGGCAACCTCACCGTCAGCCCGGGCTCCACTGGCACCTCCACCATCACAGTAACGCCCGGCAGTTCCTTTACAGGAACCGTCGCGCTCACCTGCGCGCTGACCACCTCGCCCTCCAGTGCCACCAATCCCGCCACCTGCAACCTCTCCTCGTCTTCGCTCACCTTCAGCACCACCAGCGCTCAAACCTCCACGCTGACCGTGTCTACCAGCTCCACCACCACCACCGGAGCGTACGATTTCACGGTCACCGGCACCTCCGGCAGCGTCTCCCAGACCACCACCCTCTGCGCCCAGGTCACCTCCACCACGGGCACGTGCACCGCGACGTCGGGCAACAGCAGCAGCGTCTTTTACGTACTCAACCAGACCACCAAGCAGATCGCTGCCTATGCCATCACCTCCGGCGCGATCAATCAGATCAGCGGCAGCCCCTACACGCTCTCCTCCGCGCCCTATTCCATCGCCATCGCCCCCAACGGCAGCTTCCTCTACGTAGGCACCGCCACCGGCATCTTCCTCTACGACATCGGCTCCACCGGTGCACTCACCCTGGCCAACAACTCCAACGTCATCACGCAGGACATCGCCACCACCATGCAGGTGGATTCGACCGGCACCTGGCTGCTCGAGGCCGGCCCCAACCTCGCCGAGCTTCTCGCCCTCCCCATCAACTCCTCCACCGGCGCGCCCACCTCGACCATCGAGCGATATACCGCGCTCCCGGCCGCGACCGTCAACAAACTCACCATCTCGCCTGACAACGCGCATGTGTTTGTGGCTCTCGGCGCCGGTGGGACTGAAGATATAACCTTTGCCGCAGGCAGTTCGAGTCCCTTCGGCGCCATCGCCAACATTCCGGTCGTGAACTCCGCCGGCGCCGCTGTCTCGGTGGCCGTGGACCCCAGCAACCGCCTGCTCTATATCGGTGAAACCGCCGCCACCTCAGGCTCCAACTCAGGCGGCCTTCGCGCCTTTAACTACAATACCCTCGTCGAAGTCTCCGGCTCGCCCTTTGCCACCGGCGGACTCGCGCCCTACGCCATCGCCCCCACGGCCTACGGCTCCAATGCGGGCAATTACGTCTACGTCGCCAACCGCACCGTCAGCGGCAGCTCTAACGGCAGCATCGTCGGCTATTCCGTCACTACCTCGGGAGGCGTCTACACGCTCACCGCCCTCAGCTCCACCGTAGCCACCGGCATTACGCCGCTAGGCCTCGTGCAAGACTCCACCGGCAACTTCATGCTGGTCGTCAATTCCGGTGGCACTCCCGACCTCGGAGCCTACACCTTCGACTCCACCACCGTCGGCAAACTCGACCTCTCCCTCACCAGCGCCACCGGAACCGATCCCGTCGGCGCCTACGCCATAGCCGCCGCACCGTAAAAACAGTGCACAGTGTGCAGTGGACAGATAGACTGCGGCCCGCTTTCTGACTGTTCACGGCACACTGACCCCTGACCCCTGACCCCTGATCCCTGACCCCTGCCTCTCAAGTGCTATCCTCAAATTGATCGCATAGGCTGTGTTCACGCAAACTCCAATCCCCCTCGGTCGTTCATTCCGGCGCATCTGTGCTCATATGCCCAAGCGGCATATATTGCTGCTGCTGGTTGCCGTAGGCCTGCTTGGCCTGGTTTCCGGCTGTAGCCGCTTCCGCAAGCCAAAGTACGATACCGTCTACGTCGCCGCGCGCCACATGTATCTCCACGACCGCGTCGCCGCTGTCTCCGAGCGCGTGGCCGAAGTTGTGAACGGGCAGCCGCTCCTGGTTCTCGAGCGCAGCCGCCGCTTTCTCAAGGTAAAAACCGAGCAGAACCAGATCGGCTGGATTGAGGAGCGCGCCGTCATTGACGCCAACTCCCGCGATGCGTTCGTTCAGCTTTCCGCCGCGCACAAAGACGACCCCGTTGCCGCCACGGCCACACTCCGCGACGACCTTTACATGCACATCCTTCCAGGCCGCGAAACGGATCACTTCTATCTGCTCGCCGGCAACGCCAAGGTGCAGCTCCTCGCCCGCGCTTCGGTCCCCAAAGTAGCCCCCACCGCACGGCCTCTGCCGCAGCCCGCCAAAGCCCCCGCCGCGCAGCAGCCCCCGCCCGCAAAGACTCCGCCGCCCGCGCCAGCCGCACCCTCCAAGGCGTCCCCTGCAAAGCTGCCGCCGGTCGCCGCCCTTCCCGCCCAGCCCGAGGCCCCGCCCCCCGTCATGGAAGACTGGTGGCTGGTGCGCGACAGCCAGGGCCGCGCCGGATGGCTGCTTTCCAATCGCCTCGATGTCGACGTTCCCGACGAAATTGCGCAATACGGAGAAGGGCAGCGCTTTGTCGGTTCCTGGGTCCTGACCAAAATCACCGACCCCGACTCCTCCACGCCCGACCACCAGATCCCCGAGTACCTCACCGTCACCGCGCCGCTCACCTCCGGCCAGCGCTTCGACTTCGACCAGATCCGCGTCTTCACCTGGAGCCGCAACCATCACCGCTACGAGACGGCCTTCCGCCTGCATCCCATCCAGGGCTATCTGCCGGTGCGCGTCGGCACCCAGCCCACCACCCAGAAGGGGAAACAGTCCGGCGCCACAGTCCCCACCTTTAGCTTCCAGATCGCCGGCACCCAGGACGTCGTTACCGACCCGGCCACAGGCATCACCCGCCCCGCGGCGCCCCGCACCATCGCCTACCAGATGATCGACACCCGCGTCCTCCGCACCGGCCCCGACCTCGCCCCCCTCCCTGTCACAGATGAACAAAAGGCCGAGAAGAAGGCCAAGGCCGCAATGGCCGCCGCAAAAGCCGCAAAAAAGAAGCACAAATAGGCTGAGACGGGGAACCTGGGAAAAGGGAACTGGGAACAGACCAAGCGCTTCATGCAGGGCAGACATGTCTAAATTCTTTAAAGTCTTCCACCGGCTTCACCGACCCGCGGGAATGAAACTGTGCCCCATCCATCGGACGTCTTTGTTTTTGTCCGATGGGTGGGAGTCTGTAGACCTTCATGACGACATCGCGTTTTGTTGAACTTGCATTTTTGTTTCTTTTCAGAGTAAGGGTAAGGGCTGAACAGGCTGCGATAAGACTCATTTTGGGCACAAAACCTGAAGGCTTTGTAACAGGGCACGACTTTAGTCGTGCCGTAAATGCCGCAAAATCAACGTGGGCTTTACAGGCTGCGGAAAAACTCCTCCCGGTGAAGGGTACGGGCTTTAGCCCGTACATAAACCCTGCAAAATGAGTTGGGCTTTAGCCCCTGAGGGATGCGTTTGAGGCTCCTTCGCTCTAAATCATGCATTTTTCCGCAGCCTGTTTGGCCCCTGCAAAACTCCCCAGGTTGAGAACCCGCCACCGCAGAACAACCTCAACGCTTCCCAACCGCCCCCGCATTCAGCCGCCCAATCCGCTCATCCGGCCCGCCCACCAAACCCGCCTTCCACCCCTTGCAGAGAATTAACCCCCATCGGAGCACAATCAAGACATGAGCCCACTCCATCCTTCGCCGCCGTATCAGCCCGATTCCCGGTCCAAACCACCACCGGACCCCCACCCCCCTCCCCGTCAATTGCACCGATTATGGTGCACTGTATTTTTAACTAATTCATAATCAATAGGATACAAAACGCAACCCGTAACCAATCAGTAAACTACCCTGCGAAAAAACGAAAAAAACGAGCCCTTTTATCGACTTTTTAGGGCCTCATCGGCACTTATCCTGGGGGAAAGCGCAGATTTCTTCACGGCTAACGGCCAGCCAGCGCCGCCCCTGTGGGAGAAGCCATTGACCGAACACCAACCTATGCCCGACAATAAATCTAACCTGTGAAACAATTTCAATCCATACAGTTTTGGGCGCTGGTCGCTGTTTGCGCTTCCTGCGGTTGTGTCGCATCCGCCCAGCAGTCGTTCTACCAGCGGCTGAGAACCGACAACGCCTCCATGTCCGAGGTGCAGCCCGCGTGGATGGGACCGCTCATCCAGTCCGATGTGCGCCTCTCCCAGGCCATGCGCTTCTCCGTCTCCGACGCCAGCTTTGCCGGCGCCCGCACGCTCAACTACGGCAACGGACACGGCATAAGCGTCATCGCCGACCGCCGCTTTCAGATCGACTTCGACCCGCCGGCATTCTTCCGCAACCACTCCAGCGCGCAGCCCGACGGCTTCGGCAACGCCGCAACGCAGGTGAAATATCGCATCGCCTCAGGCAACGCCGCGCACGGCAATTTTGCCGTCTCGGCGATTCTCTATCATGCCTTCGCCCCGCGCGTTCGCCAGAACGGAATGCTGACCTCGTTCTACAGCCCGGCCCTCACGGCGGGCAAAGCCTTTGGCCGCTTTGCCGTCATTGAGAGCGTCAGCGGATGCCTGCCCACCGGCAAGATCGCCGAGCAGGGCCGCACCATTGAATGGAATTCCACTGCGCAGATGCACGTCAGTAGGTATGCTTGGGTCGACATTGAAAACAACGCCGCCTTTTTCAGCGCTGGCCCTCTCGACGGCAAGACACAAAACTTCCTCACCCCAGCCGCGTTCTACATGATCCGCCGCAAGCACTGGAGTCCCGAACACGCATCGCTGATCTTCGACGGTGGAATGCAGATCTCGACGTCCAGCTTTCATGTCTACAATCACAACCTGATTACCGAACTGCGGCTGCTTTACTAGCTGCTCGTCAATACTCGATCTTGTTCGCCGCGTCGATCCACGCCTGGAAGCTGGCCCATGCCTCGTCGCCAAGCAATTGCGTGGAGGGCAGCGAGCGCGCGTCGTGCTCCTTGCGCAGTTCTTCGTAGAGGTGCGCGTCGTCAAAGCCCGCGCGAGCCGCATCGGCTGCATTGGCGCCATAGTAGATCGCATCCAGACGAGCCCAGTAGGACGCGGCCAGGCACATCGGGCACGGCTCGCAACTGGTGTAGAGTTCGCATCCAGCCAGCGAAAACGTACCCAGCGCTTTCGCCGCGGCACGGATGGCGTTTACTTCTCCGTGCGCCGTCGGGTCATGGGAGGTGGTGACCGTGTTCACGCCCTCGCCCACGATTTTGCCGTCGCGCACAATGACAGCGGCAAATGGCCCGCCTTTGCCCGTAACGACATTTTTCGTGGCCAGCCGGATAGCCCGGCGCAAAAACTCTGGATTGGCTTTCGCTGCCATATGAATCTGCTCCGGCCCTCGCTGGAATCGCAAAGGCAGATTCAGTATGGCACAGGCGTCGGTCAGGTCTGGCAGGCAACCTGGAGCGCCGCGCCGTAAAATCTCCCTATGGCCGGCGGCGCTCCCACACTCAAAACTCTGAACGCAGGCATCGTGGCCTGCGATCGCTGCCCTCGTCTACGCGAATACTGCGCCGAGGTGGCCCGTGTTCGCCGCCGCGCCTATGCCGAGTGGGAGTACTGGGGCAAGCCCGTTCCCTCCTTCGGCGACCCGCAGGCGCGGGTTCTGGCTCTGGGCCTGGCGCCCGGCGCGCACGGCTCCAACCGCACCGGCCGGCCTTTCACCGGCGACGGCTCGGGAGAGTTTCTGTTTCCCGTTCTCCACGAAGCAGGCTTTGCCTCGCAGCCCAAGGCTCTCTCCCGCAATGATGGAATGCAGCTCACCGGCCTGTGGGTCAGCTCGGTCGTCCGCTGCGCCCCGCCCGCCAACAAACCAACGCCCGAGGAGCAGCGCAACTGCGCCCCGTGGCTCGACCAGGAGATAGCCCTGCTCAAAAAGCTGCGCGTGGCCGTGTGCCTGGGCCGCATCGCCTTCGAAGGGCTGCTTGCCCACGCCCAGCGAACCGGCAACCTGCCGCGGCGTTCCGGGCTCGTCTTCGCGCATGCCGCCGAGTACACCCTCCCCAACGGACTCATCGTCATCAGCAGCTATCATCCCTCGTTGCAAAACACCAACACCGGCAAACTCACACGGCCCATGTTCCTTGCCGTTTTCCAGCGCGCACGCAAGCTGGCCGGGATTGAATAGCGGAGGATTACCGGCGTCCGGCCCTCGACGAAAGGAGACAGAATGGACCAACTCGCAAAAGAGATTCTGAAGGACGTTGCTCTCGAGGAGATTGCTCCCAAAACTCAGAAGCGTTCGCCGATTGACCATTGGACGCCCGCCATTCTGCTGGAGCGCGCGGCGTATCTGAAGAAGATGGCCCGGTACGGAGACGGCTCGGCCAGCGAAACGATCAGGGAGTATCCTCAGCACCGCGCCATGCTTTCCTTCCGCAGCCGCGACGGCGAAGCCGAGGTGCATCAGAACTTCGCCGATCTCTTTTTCGTGCTTGCCGGCGCCGCAACGCTTGTTACGGGAGGAACGGTAACCCGCGCGCGAACAATCGAGCCAGGAGAGACCCGCGGCGACGCGATCGAAGGCGGCACCCGTCAGGAGTTGAAGGCTGGCGACTTTGCGCACGTGCCCGCCGGCCTTCCGCACCAGATGTTGGTCGCTGGAGAAAAAACAGTCTCCTGCTTCGTGATGAAGATTCAGGAAGCCGAATAGCGGCAAGGGAAGGGAATGCGAGACCGGAATTAGACCGGCGACATTGAGTTTGGGAAAGACCTTAGTCGATTTCGTCCGCGGCCCTAAAGCGAAAACGAGAAGAAACTGCGTCCCTTCTTCTTCTCCGGAGCAACGGTAATGCCACACACCGATCGTGTCATTTCGAGGATCGCCTTCCCAACCAGCGAGTCTTCCTGGGTCAGCGGCGTAGCCGAACTCTGCATCCGGCGCACCGCGGCGTAATCGTTGGGGATCTTCCAGCGGATCGAACGCGTCAGCGCCTTGGCCACCTGCTCTTCGTTGATTCCTTCCGAATCCGAGTCGAATCGATTGACGACCACTTCCAGCTTCGGCCCGCCATCGACGGGAACCTGTTTGATCAGCCGATTGGCGTTGCGCAGTTCGGGAATGCCAAGCTGCGTGACCAGGTAGAGAGTGACGGATGAATCCAGGCGATAGGCCCGTTGCAGGTCGAGCTTCGATCCCGCATCAACCACTACATTCTCAAAACTCTTCAGAGCCACACGCATCAGTGTCCCGATCGCGTCATCGACGGGGTTGACCGGATTCATCTCGCTGGGCGCGGCCAGAACGAACAGCCCCGAGGCATGTTGGACCAGAAGCGAGGAGAGAAAGTGCTCATCCAGCCGGTCGGCATTCTCAATCGCGTTTACGGTCGAGTACAGGCTCTTCAACCCCAGGTTCAGTGCCGCATCGCCCAGCGGAAAATTCAGGTCGATCAGCAAAGTCCGCTTACGCGACTGCTCGGCAAGCGATACGGCAAAATTGCAGGCCAGCATGGTCACGCCCGCACCGCCCTTGGCGCTCTGGAACACGTACAGCTTGCCGTTTGCCTCCTGCTGCGGCAACTCCTCTTCCTCAACCTCCGGCGCCGAAACCTCCGCGCGCCGCGACCAGACTCGTGCCAGCGCATCGGCCATCGCGTTGGGGGTGATCGGTGTATGCAGATACTCGCGCGCGCCCGCCCGCAAACAGCGCACCATCAGCCCCGCATTCACCTGCTCCGAATACACAATGATGTTTGTCGAGCCGTCGGCGCTGATGTTCTCCACCAGCCTCAGCGTGTACTCCGGGTCGCTGTCCAGGTCGATGACCACCACGTCGAAGCTCTGCTTCAGCATGCGCGTCACCGCGTCGATATCCGGAGGGTAGGAGATAAATTCCCTGATCTGCCCGTTGGGAATCAGCAGTTCTAAATGGCAGAGGAACCCGTTTAGCTATTTTCGGCCGTTCTTTTCT
>CAYQOQ010000061.1:0-25481 GCA_964419175.1 uncultured Occallatibacter sp.
AATTCTTGGAGAAGAAAACCATGAACGAAAAACTCAACGTGCGTCTCGGCAATCCGGTTGTGATGTTTTTCTGGGCTTCCGCGATGTTTCTGACCGGAATCGTCGTCGGCGCGCACTGGCATCCATCGCACGCACTCACGGCCGCGATTGCGCTCGCTGCCGGCGCGTTCACGATGCTGCATGAACTCGTCTGCTGTTTTGTGTGGTGCTCGATGTCGGCCTGGTGGATCGGCCGGCGCATGGGAGAACTTAAGGCCAGGCAGTGACGAAAACCCTCACAGTCGGGACAGCATCGGCGCGGTTGCCGGGCAGGAGCGCCGATGCAGTCCCGAGCGCCCAGAGTTGGGACAAGTACAGGCAACGCTAACTGACATTATCTTGGCCTAAGTCGTCACCGCGAGGGAGCAGGGGGAAACCAACGCGAAATTACTTTATCGTGGATCAAGGTAGCCGGAACTAGCCCTTCCGGTCTCTCACCCCATTACTTCCATCGCCCAACTTAACACCTCAGTACCAGGCCTGCGGGACTGCGGGTCCGCGGAGCTCGCCGCCGCTGACGCCCGGGAGTGGATTCTTCCCGGGCGCTAGGCTGAGGTCGTGCTCTCCCAGTTTCGAAGGCTCCGGATTCGAGGGTCTCACGATGCCATCAATGTGCAGTCCGAATCCAAGTGGTTTCCAAACCTTCCGCTTCATTTGTGGTTCGGTGCGGAAAGCGGCATTGTGGTGCAGAGGCCCCTGAAGCAGAAATTGGGCGAGCAAACGGATGTGAGATTAACGAGAGCTTGACGAAGCGCTCAGGCCGAAAGCAGTACGACCGCGATCAACGCGCAGATAACGCCCAGAATCTGAAGCCGGGTAATGGATTCATGCAACACAAAGGGAACGAGCAAAATGACCACCAGCGGGTAAAGCGCGGTGAGTGGAGACACGATGGAGGCGTTGCCTCCTTTTTTGAGCGCTGCAAACAAGGCCCATGCGCCGAGCGCATTCAGCACGCCGCTGAGCAATGCCCATGTCAGGTTCCATTGCGAGTAGTGGAAGACGGCAGCGCCCGGATTGAAGAACGGCTCGAGCAGAAGGAATCCGACCACGAGCCAGATGAGGGACGACTCGGCAGAGATGTGGTTTGTCGAGAGCTTTCGCAGCAGGCCGACAACACCCCACGCTACCAACGTGATTGCGCAATACCAAAGCCAGGGTGGAACGTGCATGATCGGTGAACCTTTCTAAAACGAAAAGATGACGATGGCGATGGCAGCAAACGAAGCCGGATCTCCCCAATTTATACGGTCCGGACGCAAAGATATTAGGTTTGGAGTCTTTCCAACACTCCGCTACCCATCATGGCAGTGCAACGCGCGAAGCTGCACGCAAAGGTGACCATGAAGGAGGGCTCAATCTAGAGGCAATCACTGAGTTGTGCGACGACCGCCCATGCGCTTTTCGCCCATCTGGACATCGAGACTGACGAGTAGTCGGAGGTGCAGTCTCTATATAGAGACGGAAAGGTGTGGAAGCTCCATAGAGCAGCCTACTTGAATATACTGACGCCAGGTTGCCGGAGAATATAATCCGTGGCAATAACTACTAGCGGAATGAAGGTGGACGATCTAGAATCGTCGTTCCGCGTATTCTGTTCGGTTGTGAATCGGTACTGAAGTCAAGCCGTGTTGTTCCACGGTGTATTTTTTCGAGTGGTAGCCAGGAATTCGAGTACGGGACGCCGTCAAGGAAAACCTGTCTGACATAGAAGCCGGGACTACTGCGACTGACAACCAACTTTCTTCCGGCCGCGAGATGGAGGGTCACCTTTTTGAAATTTGGAGTTCCGAGCACGAAGCCTCCGACCCCGGGCACTGCCGGATAAAGTCCGAGTGCATTCCACACATAAACGCCTGAAGTCGCGCCCAGGTCGTCATTACCCGGAATTCCATCGGGAGTGCTTTTGAAGACTTCTTTTTCAATGTGAGTGATCACTTCTTGCGTCTTCCACGGCTGGCCGGCGAAAACATACGCATAAGGAACAACGAAATCAGGCTCGTTCTCTATGTTGAAGCAAGGCTCGCCCCAGCAACGAAGCTTCAGGAAAAACTTGTCGAGGCGGGGAATCAGCTTGTCCATTCCCCCGATCGCGGAGAATAGGTCAGGATAGTCGAATGGAATCATGAAAGTGTACTGGTAGCTGTTTCCCTCCTCGAAGCCTTCCTGATCGACCTTGTCCCAACCGACCTTTGTCTTTGGAAGCGAGAGGCCCGCGTCGAATCCTGGGAGCCAAGTGCCGTCGCTCAAGCGAGGGCGAATCCAACCTGAATCCGGGTCCAGCAGATTCTTCCAGTTTTCAGATCGCTTCAGAAAGGCTTTGGACTCCATCTCGTGGCCGGTGCCCTTGGCTAATTGCGCGACTGCAAAGTCGGCGTTGGCGTATTCGAGCGTGAGTGATGCGGCAACGTCATCCTTCTCGATAGGCACGTAACCAAGCTTGAGGTATTCGGCGAGGAAGGCGCGTTCGGCCTTACCGTGCGGTCCAAGGCCAGGTGTGGTTCCGGCCTTCACCATATACCGGAAGGCACTTTCAACATCAAAGTTTCGCGCGCCGAAAGCATACGAGTCTGCGATTACAATCGCGGGGGCATCATCATCCATCACATAAGTCACGTCATTTGCTGATGGCCAGCGCGGGAGCCACCCGCTTTGAGCCGCGTCGTTGACTAACGACTGCATCATGTCGCCTGAGCGCTTAGACTCGAAGAGCGCCTGCAGTTGCACTGTGTTGCGATAAATGTCCCAGTCGGAGAAATTAGCATACTGCGTCTTTTGCTTTGAAGCTGAAAGCGAGTGCACCTTATTGTCAAATCCGGTATAGTCGCCACTTTCATCACTAAAAACGTTTGGAGACAGGAATGAATGATAGAAGCCCGTGTAGAAAATCTTTCGCTGGTCCGCATTTCCTCCTTCTACTACTGCGCGATCAAGCAGCTTGCTCCAAGTCTTGAGCGCCCTGGCGTGAATTTCCGCGAAGTTCCAGCCGGGGATCTCGCTGTCGAGGTTGTCACGTGCGCCTGCTTCACTGACAAACGAGACTCCAACTTTGAGAGTGACCTCGTGCTCATCGCCGAAGTCGAGCCAGGCGCCAGTTTGCTTGCCTTTCGCCGTCTTCCCACTTGTCGTGATCAAACTGTCCTGCCACACAGCTGATCTTTTGTAGGGCTTGTTGAAGCGGCCCGAAACGTAGATCTTATAACGCGATTGGGAACCGCAGAAGGCTCCTGCTGTTGCGGATCCGGCAAAGGTCTCAGGAGATCCAAGTTCAATCTGGTTGCCAAAGACATCGCCGCTCGGAGACGCGACGGGTTGACTTGCGATCGTGTTTGCACTCGATCCGGCGTTTACCAGTATCCTCGACGATACTCCATCAGGGAAGACGAAACGGGCGATGCCCGCGCGATCCGTCACTGTAATTTCGACGCGAATTCCGCTGGCCAAGGTGACAGCGTAGTAGCCGGGGTGCGCTTCCTCTCCACCATGGTCGAATGGGGCGGTGTAGAGATCGAAATCTGTGCCTGGGCTTGTCGTCAACGCGCTCGGTGTGGGAAGTACGGCGAAGTCACCATAAAGCCCGCAGCCCGCGCCACTGACATGGGTCAATCCGAATCCCCGAATCCGCATCTCGGAGTAGAAATACCAGGCATTCGCATTGGTGTCCGGGCTCCATTGCACCATCCCAAAGGGCAACGTAGCTCCTGGGAAGGTGTTGCCTCCCCCGGAGGTACCGATCAAAGGATCAACCTCGTTGTAAGGCGAGGGAGCGGATTGCGCGCAGCTTGCGATCGCTGGAACTATTGTGAGCAGGGCCAGACAGTAATTCAGAACAAAGCGTGCTAGCATCGGGGCCTTTCTTTTCGAAAAGATTTCACCATAGCTCACCCTTCATCTGCTCGACGTGATCTTTGCCGGTCGATCCAATTGAATGCCATTGTCCGCGTAGCTTGTGGAAAGCGGTTGAAATCTTCAGGAGAAAGGATCTCGACATTTCCAAATGGTTGCACCAGATTCCGCAGCGCCGGGAGGTCAGTGTAGCGATCATGAGTTGGCTGTATGAGAAGCACTCTGCGGCTTCCAATCGCGCGAAAGACATCGTCGTAGTCAATAGGCAGGGCCAAGGGTCTTTCGCAATAGAAGCCTAACCGTGGGAGCAAACCGTGCAAATGCGAATAGGCGCGGATCCTTTCAGTCCCATTCGAGGTCCGGAGGGGAGTGACGGCGGCTATAGATACTATGCCTGTAATCCTGGAATCAAATGCTGCAGTCCAAAGCGCGATCTTTCCACCCAGTGAGTAGCCCAGCGCATAAATACTGGAGGCGTCGATTTGGCCAAGCGCAGAAGCTGCAGTGATAGCCGCTCTTGTATCAGCGACCATTTTGCCCAATAAGGACCACTTCGGATAACGCCGATAAAAATTTCTCGCATGCTCTACGCGCGTTCCGAATCCGATTTGATCGAAGGCAAGAACCCCATACCCGCGCCTGGTCAGTTCTTCAAAAGGCTCCTTTGCGTATCGCGAATAGCCGGTGCCATACGAGTATGGATGGAGCCAAATGACAAGGGGCAGTTTTCCAGCGAACTTCAACGGTAAATAGAGATCTGCCTTCAGATCCACCCCGAAAGGAACTGGAATGGCTTTCATGAGCTTGCTTTGAATTGGGCGCTGATACAGAAGCTCCATCCAACCCGCACTCGGCATAACATCGTCGGTGGGGCTCCTGGGCGGAAATTCCACTTGAGCGGGCTCCGTGCCGATTGCCCAGACGAGCGCATCTCCTGCCGGTTTGCTCGCAAGCGTCTCGCCCGCAATTCGCTTCCAGGTTTCAAATGTGTAGTCGAGAATTAACTTCGGCTTTGCGGCACGCTCGAATCTTCGACCGAAGGCGACATCGAGAAAATCGATGTAATCTTCGACATCACCAGCCGTGGTGGCATGAGCGCCCGCGCGCTGAATAAGTCCCAAATTTTCCGGCGCACCCAGAAACTCATAGACCATTCGGAGTGCGTGATAATTTTGTTCAATCCCAAAATCACAGCTTTGTTCTTCTGTGAATGCGCAGCCTAGCATCAGGCTTCTGGGCGCAATAAGCGCTAGCACAGAGTTCTGATCAAACGGCAATTTGTCTTCTCGCCCGGCAAAGAATCGGAGGCGTGGATGAAACCATTGGGGGAATGTTGTGGTGATTTGCTCAATGCTTTCGTTGACGAATGGATCACTCGTGTAGCGCCACGGGGTGCTTGCTCCGGTGTTCCCGCTAGACGACACGGCAGCCGTGATCCGCTCGTCAAAAGCGGCGGCTATGAGTGCCTGCTTCCCGTTGCGTGAGTGGCCGGCAATAGCGATATGGCGGTGGTCCACTTCCCGCAATCGGTAAAGATAATCTACTGCGCGACTGGCAGCCCACGCCCAGCGCGTTACACAGGAAAAATCGAATTCCGGATAAAGATCAATGTATTGATCCGAATCGTCGTCGAAACCATACACCGGGTCGGCTGCAAAGTAGATGACTCCCATATAGCCGCGTGCAACTGCGGCTGCCGCCCAGGGTCGCTCTCGATTGTGGTTCGTCAGAAATGCTGGCAGAGGTTCAGAGTGCGCAGGTATCAGCAACTGGAGTCGCAGAGTTCCGCGATGTTCCGGCCCAAACTCGAGGAGAACATTCCGAATCGTGACATTACCCTCTTGCTTTTCCGCAGTGATAATACTGCGGAGGTTGTCTGGAGCGGGCGGCATACAACCGGTGAGCCAATGCTCGAGCTGCGCTCGAATCTCTTTTCTACGTTCTGTCCACTGTTCGGGGTTCTGAACCCCAGCCAGAACTTCAGGAAGAAACGGTTGCGAAGGAATTGCGGAAAAGACAGGAGGAAGTTCACCCGTACGCCGCTGCCACTGCTCCCACGTGCGGTCAATCGCATTGATCCTTCCGGTTGCCGGCATCATGGATGGAGACAGCACGCGAAGAAGCAATTCGAGGGAATCGCGTTGCTCTTTCTCGTTTCCGGCTATTGCAGATTCCGACGATGCATGGCCCCAGGCTCCAGTCATTCCACCTAAGCCGTTAAGCACTGCGCCGGCCGTCACCGCCCTGCAAAACTCTCGTCTTTGCATTTTCCCATCCCATTACAATGTCTATTTAGAGGTGAAACCGAGGCGACACGCCATCGAGGTCCTCACCGACGCAATGTATCTCTCACTGCACCGCAACCGCAACCGTCTGCGATCCTGCGTTCCAACTGCCAATTTCCACCACCGGCGCGTCCGCCCCGCTGTCGGGCAGCAGCGCTGTCAGCACGCGCTTCTCGCCCGGCGCCAACTCAATCCAGTTGTCGGACCAGATCACCGGCGCAATCAGCCCGCCCGTCTTTGTGCGCATCGCGGCGCTCACCTGGAAAGCCAACGCGGTGCTGGGATTCTCAAACTCCACGCGCACTTCCCTTCCCCGCGCCGTCCTCTTCACCTCTGCATGCGCAACCAGCTTCGCAGCCGGCAAATTTGCCAAGGCACTCAGGTCCTCGTGGCGCGCCGCCGGCGTATGCGTGTAGTCGGTCTGCGACCAATCAAAAGTAGTCAGAGTACCCGGCATCCAGTAGAAGTTCCGGCTTACCGCCTTGCCTGCCCTGTCCGTCAGCGTCAGGTCAATGAAGAATGTCCGCTCTGCGCCCGAGTACAGGCTCTCAGGAAGCGTAAACACAATTTGCGAACTATCTACGCCCGCATCCACCGCCGCCTCTTCCATATACAACTCCTTCCATGCCACGTTGTGCACATGCACGCTGGCGAGCAGCCCCGCAACCCGTTCGTATGTGCTGTTGACAACTACAATTGACCGGTCGTCGTAGGAATACTGAATGTGGACCGGTTCGCAGGCCTTTTTGGTTCCGAAGTAGCCGGCGCCCGCATCGAGATAGTAGTCGTACAAATGCCAGATCATCGAGGGCCACGCATTGTTCAGCATCCACTGAATTACGCCGGTCGATACATACTTGTTTCTGCCGTATGCCTCGAACATTGCGCGCTCGGAGTCATATTCCATGGTCGCCGCGACACGCTCGTAGTCGGCCGCCGATTGCGGCTTGGCATACACCGCCTCCATCGCCTCATCCAACACCTTCAGGTTCGCGAACTTTCCGCTGCCGAAGTGATAGCTCCATGTTGCCGAGGGCGGCCACGCCTGCGGATCCCGCAAGAATTTCTCGCGGCTCGCCAGCGATGGAATCGCCGGCCCTGGGCTGGTCTCAGTGTTGAATCCGTATGCGCCACCGTTGTGCTTGTCCACATACCAGTAGCTGGGCGCAACGTAATCGTAAGGCCCGGTCATCTTCACACCATTCAACCCGCCGCCGGCCGTTGTCTGCGACGACGCAGCCGAAAGGATCGGGTTGGGCCAGTGCGTCTCTGCCTCCACATCCAGATACGTGCGCTCGACATTTGTGGGCGGGGCGATGTCGCTACCATTCAGCCAAACCAGCATGCTGGCGTGATGCCGCAAGCGCAGCATCTGCGAGCGGAGCGACTGCGTGGCAATCGACAAGTCATCCGCGGTCCAGTCCTTCCAGCGCTCCCAGTGGTCGCAGCAGCACCACCCCAGCATCACCAGGATTCCATCTTGATCGGCCAGGTCGAAGAATTCTTCTGTCTCCAGTTTGCCTTCTAAGCGAATGGTGTTCAGGTTCATGTCTTCGACCAGCCGGAACTGGTCACGAAGCCGATGCGTGTCGGTGCGCAGCAGCATGTCCTGCGACCAGCCCGCACCGCGAATCAGAATAGGCTTGCCGTTCACGCGGAACAGCCGGGCCCCGGCGGGCGTGAGTTCCGAAGTAATCTCGCGAAGTCCGAACTCTACACTCTGCTCATCCGTCACTACGCCCTGCTCGCGGAAACTCACCGTCAGCCGCTCCAGGTGCGGATCGCCCATCTGCCGCGGCCACCAAGGCTTCGGATTGCGAATGCAGAGCTCGGCAAACTGCCCCGGCGAGAACACTACCGTCCGTTTCTCGTGGCCGGCAAGTTCGACCGGTTGCTCAAATCTCGCACCAGCCGCCGATCCCTGCAATACACCCTTCACCGCGAGATCACTCGCGTTATAAAGTTCCGCATAAACGGTTAATTCCGCCATGGCAAGGGTCGAGTCGGTAAAGTGCGTGACCGCCAACGGCGAGCGCAGCGTCACTGTGCCCGTACTCGCCAAGTCCACGCCGCCCCACAAGCCCATGTCTTTGTCCGGCGGGCAGGGATTCCAATCCACCCAGTTGATGCCCAAGTCTTTTTCCGTCGGCGCAAACGTCTCCACCGCCAGTACATTCTTCATTCCCGGCTTCAGCGCGTCGGTCACGTCGAATTCGTAGGTGCGGTACGCGCCCGCAACCCTGGTCGAGTCCGCGATTTTTCGCCCATTAAGCCAGACTTCGCCGCGGTAGTTAATTCCCGCGAATTGCAGCCACTGCTGCTCGCCTGGATGCGCAGCGGCAGGCGCCGTGAACTCTGTCCGATACCACCAGCCGCAGTGATACGGGCTGTTCGGGTCCATCGGCTCCTTTGCGAAATTTGCGCCAATTGGATAAGTCGTTCCCGGAATCTGCCGCAGATTCATCCCGAAATACGGATCCGGAAACACACCCGCTGCGGCCTGTGCGGCCAGTACCGTGCTAGGCACTGTCGTCTTCAGCCACCCATCCGGCCGAAACGCATCCGTGGATATCGCTTCGCCGGTGGACTGCAGATTGCAGGCAGATTGCAACCGCCAGCCTTCGCGCAGCGGCGTGACCGTTATCGCAAACAGCGTGCTCGACACCGCCACCATCGTCAAACAACAAAACAAAACCTGTTTACACATGAGTACCCATCATCCTTCAGTTCGCTGACTGCCTATACAACTTATCTAGCAGATTCAGAGGAACTGTTCGCTTCTGCCTGCTCCAAATAGTCCACATACCCAAGCAGCGCACCCCAGTGGTAAAAGCGGTCGCTCCTGTCTACGTCATCTCCGGTACCTGTGATGGCATTGTAGTTCTCGTGCACATGCCTCTGATTGCTCCACTCGTTGAGGAAAAGACTAAGCGACTTCTCGGCAAATTCGCGCCGCACGACTGGGTACTGGTAATTGCGAAGTCCCAGGTAGACTAGGTAATTCATGGGCCCCCAGATCCGGCCTCGCCAATAGTCCTGATCAGAGAAAGCCGGATCGTCGATCGCGATTGAAGGTATAACCCATTTACCCCAGAATTCCTTTGGGTTTAATAGATGGTCTTGAATCATGCGTTCAGCTTGGGCCGGTGTAGCGACTCGAGCAAGCAATGGATAGAAGTTGGTCGGTGAAAGCCGCATGCTCGGTTTTCCTGTCTGCAGGTCTTTGTTGAGAAACATACCTGTCCTCTCATCCCACAATGATTGCAACTTGTCTTTGTACTGTGAGCTTCGATCGCGCAATGCCTTGGCCGCCGACGGCTTAGCCAAGGTATCGGCTATTGTTGCCAAGGCGTCGCAATCAGCAATGTACATGCTCATTAGCCCGACATCCGCGAAGTCTAGCAGATGCGACTGAGCGCTATAAGCAACGTCGTCATACATCGGGCTGTTGTCAAGACCGGATTCTAAAATGGCGCCGACGCGTGTGCCTCGATTGCTATCATCGGGATTCACTGGTTCGGTGTCCCCGTCACTTCCCCACGTCAAGTATCCCTGTATGTCACGGTGTCGCGCCCACCAAAGGTTCCAATCGAGCAGGTGCTGAAAGGTTTCTTCGAGAAACCAGCGATCGTGAAACTTCTGATACAAGGCAAGGACCGTGATTGAACCGACAGGCGGTTCCGAACGATCGAAGGTCTTCCATCCACCAGACCGTGAGTAGTTCGGCACAAATCCCTGCGGTGTAGATCCACGCAAAGTTTCAATGGCATTTGCATACGCCAGGTCTCGATCTCCTACGGCCGCCATTGTGGATGCAAAGAAACTATCCCAATCGAAGAGGACATAACCTCCACGGTCAATGCTCCAGACTCTGCTGACCGGAGTAATGACCCGACCCTCTTCAGGCTCGAAGATCGTGTCCCAACCCAGAGTGGTTTCAATCGCATCGACAGTCGGACCGTTCTTGCCAAATCCAGCAATCGACTTCTCGTATGCCTCGCGTTTGAGATCGATGATTGACTCGATTTCAGCGAGACTAAGACGCTTGCCAGTGCTCACACCGACCGGCCTGGTGAACTCCATTGAAAAATAGGGGCCGCCGATAGGAATATTGACATCCGCGTCGTCACCGGCGGGCTTTGAGCTCTCACCGCGCTCTCCTTCTATAGTTCTTGTGCAAGTGCAGTAGACTGGCACGGAACCGGAACCTCCACGAGTTTCGATGTAATCGGGATGCATCATAGTCATGCCCGGACGGTCCCAAAGAAAGTTGACGGAGAAGACTATCGTTGGCGGCAAAGCGGATATCGACCTCGATGAAAGCGGAGTCGCGAGAAGGACGAGATCCTTCCCACCGTGAGCGGTTTGGACCCGCCAGTTATGCCCCATCCAGGAAATCTGAGTGTCGGTGTAGTCTCCATCCCATGAGTGCGGTCCCGGCGTCACCTGTTCAGCATCCGGTGTCAATCGACCGATAAGCGAGCCGGGGAGAAATGTGTTACCGGACCTTGCTGAATTGTTTTTAAGTCCAATGTGAATCGCGAGGCCTTCCGGCAGCAATACCTGGGTAAGCACACTATTGACATCCCAGGTGTTCCACCCCTCAGCCAAACGCCTTTGCACATGCTTATATTCCGGAGACACTGCCATTGGGTCTGCTTGCAGGATCGTTGATGTGGATCGTGCCATTATGGTGGAGGCAATGTGGGCTTGTCCTGATTGAGCTTCAGAACGATGCAAACTTCCCGCAATCAACAGAGCTGCGAGCAGCCATGGTGCGACATCATGGCGTGTTGTCGATTTACTCATTACAACCTCTCTCTGGCTCTTGGAAATTAGCAAATCGCACGATGCGCTATCGGGTAGCGGGAAGCTTTACAATCTCGGATCCTGCAAGGAGGAATCCACCCACACCGTAGATGTAGCTGGACGTTGGGGTAAAGTGTGCGGGATCCGCACCCACCTGCTGCATAGAGCCCAAACGGCCGTCCTCATAGATGTGTGAGACGAGTCCGGCCCATGCCTTTGCGACCACCGGACGATAAATTTTCTCGTCCAGTAGATGATGGTTAATGCCCCACGCCAAGGAATAGGTGAAGAACGCCGATCCGGAGTTCTCCGGCAGAGCATATGCATCCGGGTCAAGTAGTCCGGACCTCCAGAGTCCGTCGGGCTGTTGAATAGGCATCAGTGCCGCAGCCATCTGCTGAAAGTGCTGGATGTAATAGTTACGGCCTGGATAGTCTTCCGGCATCCCATCGAGCACTCGCGCCGTCCCGGCCATCACCCAGCCTTCGCCGCGCGACCAGAAAATCTTTCGGCCGTTTTTTTCGCGCTTCTGAAAATAGGTCGAATCTCTGAAATAGAAGTGCTCCTGGGGATCCCACAAAAGATCTGTGGTTTCATGCCACTCTCGGTCCATATAGTCGAGGTATCCGCGGTCGCCCGTGGCTTTGGCCAGTCGCGCCCACGCCGGGGGTGCCATGAAGAGGGCGTCGCACCACCACCAGGGAATCTGCTTCGGATCGTCTGGGACCTGCATGACGGTGTCGAATTGAGCCTTGATTCCCGTGATGTCTTCCGGCTCATGCTTATGCAGATACAGATCGAGGTAGACCTGAGCCATGCACTGATCATCGGCATTCAACTTGCGGGCGCCCGTCGCGAATTTGAACTTGTCTCTTGCCGCCTGGTAAACGGCATCGTGATACTTCGGGTTTTTCAGAGAATCCGACGCTGCGATGAAGCCCGCGTAGAGTGCGCAGTGCGGCCACTCGAGATTGAAGAATTGCTGCGATCGATCCAATTGCCAGTCTGCGACCCGGTGCATCGCCTTCTTTACGTCCGCGGGATTGAGGGAAGGCGACAAGTCGTTGGCCAGCAAACCTGCATTTGAGGGCGCATCACCGTTATGGCGTTGCACGTCCGCCGCTATATCCGCCTTCTCTTGCGGTGAGAGACTCTGGGAAGCATCTGCACCGACGTTGGGTGCCGTAACCTGCGCTGCCACTGGTCCAGCAACATCAAAGAGGAGAACCAGCACGATAAGGAAGGCGAACTCAGACATCTTGACCGGATATACGGTTGACGATTCTTTCACTTAATTTGCTCCTGAGTGAGAAACGCTATTTCTGCATGGGGACTGTAAGAACTTCTACGCCATAGGGTATGAGGCGCACGTACGAGCTCATCGATCCTTTAGCTTGGGTAAATTGGTGGATGACAGATCGTGCGCCGGAGGGAACTCGCACGGTCTCGGTTCGATGAGAGTGATTTATCAGGATGAGGACACGTTTGCCCTCTCCGCTACGTTCGCAGACTTCTACTCCAGCCGGAACTCCAGCCAAAATAGGAGAGACCTGCGCGCGATGCAGAAGGTAGGACGCGAGCCGACTCATTAATAGCGGCGATAGCCACCCTCCCACATAGGTGATACTGCCGCTTCCAATGCTTCGTGTGATGATGACCGGCTGGCCATCGAGCCAACCATTGCTGGTCCCGTAGCGCAAAAGAACGCGCGTGTCGGTGCGATTCACCGAAAGCATCTCTGCCCAAAATATGACCTTGCCTGCGCCGAGAAATCCAGAGACGTCAATCGGCGCCTCCAATGCGAAAAACTGCTCCACGCGCCCTCCCAGAAGGCTGGCCAGCGGGCCGGGCTGCCTTTCCGGATAGAGCGCATTCTCTTCGTCTTTCATGCCCGAGCGTGGCCCTAGTACAAGGTTGCCCCCGTTTTCAACATAGCGGATCAGCCGCTCTGCAGTAGCGCGAGGAAGCACATTGAGCGCGGGCGCAACAACGAGCCGATAGGTGTCGAGCGGCGCATCTGGAGAGAGCACAGCAACGGATTGAGCTTGCTCATGAAACGGACGATAGAAATCGTCAAACTCGCGGACGGGGTCGAAGTCTCCGTGGCGCTGCCACTCAATCGCCCATCGACTCTGGTAGGAGTGCAGAAAAGCAACGTGCGCATAATTCGTGGTGCCGATCAAATACGGAGACGCCGCGGCAAACTCCGCGCCTATCTGGCTGATTTCGGCAAAGACTGGCATTGGTGTTCCGTCCGGACCTGCCAATGTCCCATGGTATTGTTCCTGTCCATTGAGCGCGCTGCGCCACTGCCAGTAGGACAAGGCGTCGGCTCCATGGCCGAGAGCTTGCCAAGCGATGTCACGCACCTCACCCCGGTCGAGCGAATTATTGATTGGGGCCCAACTTACAAATCCAGGCTGCGTCTCCATGACCCAGAAGTTCTTCTGCTTGAATCCACGCGCGAGGTCGTTCTGCGCAGCATTGTCGGCTTCATTCAGGTGACCCTGCCCTACATAATCGTCCCAGGAGGTGAAATCAATGTCGCTTTCGACTGGATAGTGATCGAAGTTGTCGTACCAGCCGACTGTATTGGTAGTGATGCGCTGGCGTGCATCGAGGAAAGGCCGCATTGCCTGAATCTGGTTGTTCTCGTACTCCCGCCACGTTTCACTTACAAAACTTTTCCAGGCCATCAGCAAGCCTACGTTCTCGTCGTGCGAGTGCATCGGAATCTCGTCGAACGAGTCGTAAACCTGGCTCCAATAGGTTGTTGTCCACAGACGGTTCAGGTTGGCAATGGTCCCATACCGCTGACGTAGAAAGTCATGAAAATCTTCCAATGTTTCCTTGTCAAATGAGGGTTTTGCGTAACCAAATTCATTGTCGATTTGCCAGGCAACTATAGCGGTATTATGCCCGTATCGCTCGGCTAGACGTCGCACGATATCACGCGTTAAGACCCGATACCGTTTGCTGGCCGCCGAATAATCTTGCCTGCCGCCGTGTTCAGCCCGGTGACCATCTTCTTCAATTCTCAGCACGTCTGGGTATTTGTTCACAAGCCAGGCGGGAGGGGCCGCGGTAGGAGTTCCGAGGACCACGGCAATGCAGTGGTGGCTCGCTGTGGCAATTGCACGGTCGAGCCATTCAAATCTATAGTCGCCTTCGGCAGGTTCCAACTCGTTCCACGCGAATTCTCCGATCCGAACCATGTTGATATTTGCCGACTGCATCGTTTCAAGATCGACGTCCCATTGCTTCTCTGGCCATTGCTCCGGGTACCACGCAACACCAAGCATCAGGTGCGGTTCGTTTGAGGATGGGCAGATTTGCGCATTTACAGGTTCGGCTAACGGAGTAATCACGAGCAACAAGAACAGCGAACAAACTGTAATCCGATTCATGTGCGCCCCCGAACCGCTTGGATCATTGGATAAACAAGCCATTTCCAGGAAACTCGTTGAAACCGGTTGCGGGCAGAGTATGCAGGCAGTCTCTCCTCGTTGACTCTATTCTCTGAGGCTGCAGAAATTCGTCCTTTCAAGGTTCGGTCTGCGATTCGTCAGGTCGCTTGTCCCAAGCTTGATCCAGGAATAAATATCGCTCACGATGCGTGTCGCGGGTTGGCTCCTGGACAACTCCAAGATGCATAACCTCCCATCCGCTCTGATCGGTGTAGGCTGGCCATTCAGGCAGAGTTGGACCATTCGGATCGCCAGTACGGGCAAAATTCGTCCAATAGCGCATCATTCGCTCAGAGAGCTCACGATCTTCTGGTCGCCAAACAGCGCCTGGGCGCGAATCCAGAGTTCCGAAAACGTATTCGATGTCATCTGTGTGGAACGCTCCAAGGCTGGCTGGATGATTATTGTCGCCAGGCGAACCAAGTTCAAAGAAGTAGCGGAAGACAGAAGCGTGACCCGTCTTAACATGCACCTCAAGCCATCTCCAAGTGGAGTAAGCAATGGAATGGTCACCCGCATAGTCGGCTGCAGAGTTCTGAAGCTCCTCGGTTGTCCTGGCGGGATACAGTGCAAGAAATTCTGAGGCGCTCGCTCCAAGTTCGCGCTGAGCCTGGGCAGCAAAGCACGAGACAGTGATCTTCGACTTTGTACCAACTATCTGATTGCGACCCTCATCCGCTGTCCAGCCGGCAAGCAGCGGGATGTGAGCCTGCTTGCCTGCTGTGTAGAGTCTTGGCACCGATTCCGGCAGGAAGTATCCGTCAATATCCGGGCCGAAGACGACCGCCGACCCTCTGCCAGCGACATCTGTGACAATTTTCTCCGCATCGAGTTTGCGCAATTCAGAAAGCCGCGGAGTCCCAAAAGCTGTATTGGCGAAGCCAGAGTCTCGTTCTTCGCGCTCTTCACGGGACTGGACGATCAGCCCGGGACTGAAGAAGGCCCCCCCGCTTTCTCCGATCGCCTTTGAGAGCATTCCTCTTGAAACCGGGGACGCCATCAGCGCGCTTACTGCGAAAGATCCCGCAGACTCCCCAAAGACAGTGATATTTTCCGGGTCTCCCCCGAACGAAGCAATATTGCGTTTTACCCATCCCAGCGAGGCCGTCATATCCATCAGACCGTAGTTGCCCGATGCATGGTGAGGAGACTCAGCAGTAAGTTCCGGATGGACGAAGAAGCCAAAAATGCCCAAGCGATAATTCATTGAAACGACCACGACCTGACGCTCCGCCAAATATTGCCCGTCTTGACGAGGCTCGGAAGATCCACCATAGGCGAACCCGCCGCCGTGAATCCACACCATAACCGGAAGACCGCTCTTTCTGGCGTTTGCAGGACTCCACACGTTCAGGGTCAGGCAATCTTCACTCGGGCCTGGATCTCGGAAAAGCACGTCAGGCGATTTTTCGAATTGAGGACAGTGCGGCCCGAAGCTCATGGCTGAACGCACGCCATGCCAGTTTGGCGCAGCTTGCGGAGGCCTCCAACGAAGCTCCCCAATTGGTGGAGCAGCGTACGGAATCCCCTTGAAAGCAACGACCTGACCGCCGGGCTCAAGGACGCCTTCCACTAAGCCGCTGTCGATCCTAACCAGAGATGGATTGGCGCCGATCCCCGGTTGTGCAAGAGCAAATGTCGCGGTCCATAGGATCGATATCAACTTTATCGGGCTTAATCTCATCGCGTTTCTCGGCCACCCAACTTGCAGTGATGATCACCAACGCCGATAGCTATGGCATTATCACGGGTTATGTTTATCGAACCGGCACTTTCAGGTCACTCAAAATGCACTGCCCACAAACCAGAGAGGAGTGCTTTGCAAAAGAAGTTCACGGAAGCTCCGCTCTGATCCAACGGGCAGAATTCGCTTCCATCTTTATCCGGACCGTATTCCCACTGCCCAAATCTTCTCCGGTTACAGCGTCTTCGAAGTGCAGATAGCGAACCTCCGCCTGAATTACCGCATCAACGGGGTGCCCATTGTTCACGAGGAAATAATGATGCGCATGAGGCGCAACTCTGCGGTAAGCTGTCGCACCGCTGACAGTCCAGGCGGGACTGCTCTGAACTGTAGTTCGGACGATCAGATTGCGAGCCCACGACGTGACGGCTTTGCCCTTTTCCGTGCCGTTTGCGAGAAGAGAGGCCTCAAACGCTATATACGACGCCGATCCGCTCCCGTACGTCGCTTCTGTCACCGCTGCATCGCCGGTATCGAAGGATGCTGTCTTGGCTGCGCGCGTCAGAGACAGATCAGCAAAGGTTCCTTCTATTGGTTCGCCATTCACGCTGCGAGCCACATTGTGGCCGCCTTGAAAGATGTTGACAGTTACGCCAAAAATGGATTCGAACGGCGTGCCGGGACCCGTCTTCTGGACCCGGCCGAATTCATCCCACCAGGGCGCAGGCACATCTGCAACCAGGCGTCCGCCATCCCGAACATACTTCTGAAGAATGGGAACGAGATCATTCGAAAGGACTGCTTCGTGCGGCAGATAGATTGCCTTGTATCGCGCGGCAAGACCTGCCTTCAAGTCCTGCTCGGTCACAAACTCGAAAGGGATATTCGCCTGCTGGAATGCCTCTGCGGCGCCGGCCACCGCTCGCGTGGGTTCGGTGCCGAAGTCGTTGTCCCGTGCGATCGGATACGCTCCAACTGACAAGCGGGCCGCAGTCGCCATGTTCTCCCAGCAATAGAGGATCCCAACGGTTGGTTGGTTATGAGCGTCCCAAAGTTCGAAGCGATACTTATCCACAGCCCTTGCGATTTGGCCAGCCTGACTTCCCCACGGGGTCAATTGCCCTTGCCTGTCCACAAGAGAATATTCGCCGCTCTCCCAGCCCGCGTCCCTCATATTCCAGGCCCAGATTCCGATTCCACGCATTCCCGCAGCAATGTAACTCATCATCAGTTGACTTATGAATCCTGGGGTCGCCGCGTAGCCGTAATAGCCGCTGTAGACGCTGGGCATGCCTGTCGACTCCCAGGCGCCTGTCCACATACCCTTCGATAAGTCGACAGATAGCTGCGACTCCAGATAAACAGGCAGCGCGACATCCCCTTCGAAGGCCTCGAAGTGATGAGCGGGATGAATCGAAGGGTAAAAACTGCCCCCATCCGCCATTGCATCTGCAACCAGCGCCTGATCAGTACCAATCGCGGCGAAGTTCTGAAACATCGCCAGTTCTCCGCCTTCACGGAGAGGGGTCACAGGTTGGTAGCGATGGAACCACGCCTCGGATTGTCTGAGGTCGAAAACTCTCTGGTCCGCCTCAAACCTGAGAACATCCCGATAGCGCCGGAAGTCCCACTCCAACGAAGGCTGAGCGTTGGGGCTGCCGTCTCCCCCCGCAAGAATCGCAGCATCGCGGAACGTTGCTGGATGTTCTTCGTCTCTGTTGGCTGTGAAATTCCACGCCTGCTCAAGCACCGCGAGTGTGCCATATTGCTTTTCAAGCCATTGTGCAAACAGAGGCACCCATTCAGCCTTCAGTTGAAATCCGCCCTGGCCACGACTGAATCCATGATCAGGAAAGGGCGAAGGGGGAGTCGTAACCGGATGCTCAATCTCCTCGCGGTATCGCTGCGTCTGATACGCAATCACCGATTCATTTGTCAGCGCTTCGCGCAGCGGCATCGAAGGAGGAAGGTGAAGGCGCGCTAAGAGTTCTGGAGTCAAGTCATCCCAGCCCGCTTCGCCATACCACCATGGGGTCAGTCCCGTATCAAGCGCGGTTTCGAATACCTTTTGTTGTGGCAAATTGCCAATTAGTTGGAGGGTCTTCAGACAGCGGAACCCTGCATCGTGGATCTGTTTGAACTCAGTGCGCACCTGTTCGATGGATGTCGTTGTCACCGGCTGCCAGTAGACAACACAAACAGGAAATGGGCTCAGGTGCCGAATTCTTTCTTGCATGGGCGACGTATGACGGGCCTGGTACAAGTCAAACCTGTAGGGTTGATCGGACTGTGACGGCTCTTGCGCAAGAGCCGCCATGCCTCCAAGCAGAATGGCGACGGCCACCAGGCGTCTTCGATCCCATCTATTACTTGATCTCATTCGCATGTGCGCCGGCCCCCTGCAGTTCGGTGTAGTAAGGCCAATCGCCTGTAAAATCCCATTGAAATTCGGCGCCCGAGGAACTGCGCACCGTAAGCCGGCCGCCTTCCTGTTGAACCGATGGCGTGTCATACACCTTGGATACGTTCGAGGGCTGCGTAACACCATTCACCAGGAACCCGGGCCATGTTCCGCTGCTGTTGAACGTGAAGTCCAGTTGCGCACCGTCAAGCGATTTCACCTCGATATGCCCTTTGGCAATGTCAGTTAGATTTACTACTACAGAACGGACTACTGCGCTGCGGAATGCCTCGATGGTTGGATACTTTTCCTTGTCCGCAACCTGAACGACGAATCCGGTGACAGACCCTTTGGAGACGATGTATTTCTCGTCATCGCTCTTGACGGGAGTTTCCAGCGTTGCACCAGCCAAAAGAGGGCGCACGGCAACCCAGGTCCGATTCGCAGCAATAAAGAACCACCCTTGTTCTGGGACAGCATCGAGCTTGGATGGCAGCCAGAATCTTGCCTCGCGAACGACACGCCCTTGAAAGCGATCGTCTCCACTGGGACGGTGAGTAATCTCATCCTTGAGCCGGTCGATTGCGCCTTCAGCACCTTCAGGGACTGACGTCATCTGAATCAGCGTGCTCTTGAACTGTGCGACCTGATCGTATGGAGACTTTCCCTCGTTCGGGTCATGAAACGGATTCAGGCTGGTGAAGACATAGTTTTCTCCATCCCCCCGCGCAACCAGCTTCCATTGACTTATCTGGTTTTCCCACGGTGTCAGGCCTCGTGCGCCAACCATCATGGAACCAAGGAAATAATTGTCAGTGCTGACGAAGGTCCCATAATTCTGGGCCGCTCTCTCCATTCCGTAGTTGGGCTTGGTTTCGTGCCCTTCAAACGGATAGATTTTCCGTGCAAGTTCGAGGAGAGCCGGGTGCGGCCTGAAGTTGCTGAGAGCGGCGTAAACGGAATAGCGTCCATTGAGTGCCCGAGGACCCGTGAAGTCCACTGCAGTAGCGGGCCGCATGCTGTCGCCCCACCATAACCACCCCGCGAGAGCAGCATCTGTGCTGAACTTACCCTCATCGAAACCTCGTTCTTCGGAACCTGCCAGTGTGCCATGGAAATACTTCAACGCAAGGGCCGTGGAGTACCAGTCAAGAGCGGCTGCCGCCACTGCGCGCGCGTGTGGATCGGTGCTGAAGTCATACAGATTGACAAACGACTGTATTCCGAATGGCGCATAAGTCGAAGAATCCCATTCGCCTTCGCCCACTTCATAGAGGCGCTTCACGTAAAGGCGAATCGGCTCTAGCAACTGTTTACGCCGCCATTCAGATTCACCGCCCCAGAAGGTAAGCTCCGGCAACTGACTAGAGAACACCTCTCCGGAGGTCAACCACATTAACTTGTGGTTTTCCGTTCCGTCCGCTGTCCAGGTGGCCGTTGCAGATATGTTCTGTTCGATCTTGTTGCGCGTATCGGCCGGAATCTCTTTCCCAAACATGGGAAGCAGTCGGGCCAGGCCAACAACGCTGAAGTTGTACGTTTCGTCGGTATGCCTTGCAAGGTAGTCGTCTGCGCCTTGCTGATCTGTTTTTTCTTCCAATTTAGCCAGTACGGTTGGCAGAGCATACTTATTCGGATCTGGAACCCGTTTGATCTTTTCAAAGTAAGTTGAATCTTCGGCTGCAAGTGACTGCAACATGAGCTTGCGCCGCTGTTGAAATCCATCGGGGTCCGGTCGCGGGTCAGGCAGTGCCGGCGGATCCCCCTGTGCCGCAGGAGCGCCATCGGAAGAGCGATTGTTCAGAGGGGATACGGCGAGATCAGAGACCCTTGAGCCGCACGTCCCTGTAACCGCAATCCGTTCTGCGCAACGGTTGATACTCGTTGCCAGATCCGTGGTTGCAGTGTTGGGATCGTTGTGAATGGTCACAAGACCATAGGTGATCGGAGGAACGAAATCCACTTTGTCCACCCACCGGTACCAGGTCCATCCCACCAAACCCGAGAGGCGAAAACTGTCTTCAAGGGCGGTCCTCCCGTTTTCCAACATCCGTTCCAACGCAGATGAACCAGTCGGTTCCTCATTCGGCAGGGGACGTTCTGAGAAACCCGCATGCCCCCAACTGAATTCGGTATTCAATACCGGCAGGCCCGTCGCACGGTAATAGATGTTCATGCGCGCCTGCATCTCATACCTGTAGTTGTTGGCCGAAACAACATCGACCCAGGGACGCTTTACCTCGGCGAGTACGGCGTCTCCCGGGGGACCGCCGAATCGACACCCTAGAATCAAGTGGTTGCGGTCGTATTTGCGAATGGCCTTAGCAGTAAGTTCAAAGTATCGATGCGCAAACTCGCCCGAGAATGCCGTATCGTCTTTCAGATATTCCGGCGACCGGATTGCGGACTGTGCTTTGGTCCAAAGCTTCACCGTTGCTGGGGTGTCGAGCGGAACCTTCCATGCCTCTGCAACTTTCTGCAGGGAGTTTCCATGGAGGGTGAGCACGAATTTCCATGCGGCATCGTATGCCGCCGTCCCTTGTGCCTGACTCAGGCACAACTGCAGAAGAGTAGGGCTGTGTTTCGGATCGAGCGCATCGCCAACAAGCTGCAATCCACCAGGCGGTGCCTGCTCCCAGCCAAGTTCGTTGTCAGTGAAGTACCCGATCAGTTGTTTGCTTGTGCGCTCCGGTTCGGCGAGCTTCTTCGCCGTGGCTTCGATTCCCTTTTCCCATGCTGGATCGAACACGTCGGGAAGATAGGTTCCCTCGATCTGCGGCCCTGACTGAGAAAAGTTAAGGATCACCGTGAAAGGCATGCCCTGATCCCATAGCTCCTGATTACTCCAGGCTCCCAATGCGTTGAATCCCCAGTCGTGCAGCCGTTCGAACGTAGTCTTCCTGAAGCCATCCGGAGCACGACCGTAGAGATCGAGCACTCGCTTGGTGTACGGGCCCGGATGGTCGAGATCGTCTCCACGGCTGACCGAGGTGACGCCCCGATAGAAAAATGGCCGCCCCTCTGGGTCCTGAAACCACCAGTGGCCTGTCATCGAACGACCCACCCTGAAATATCCTTGCGTACCAGACACGGTTGCCGGATCGAAGGTTTCATCCGCGAGGATCGGATCGATCTCCGGTAGGATCAGCGAAGAGGAGGACCTGGAGCCATCCTGCACTGAAGACTGAGCATGCGAGATGCATAAAGCAAAGGCGGCCGCCATGAACCCTAGCGCGAAAGTCCGTCGCCACAGACCATGCGACATGTTTGTCCAAGCTCGCGCCACGCTTGGCTTAATGACGGAAGTGCACGACACGTCTTTGCGTAAGTAAGTTAACTGTCCAGGTCTCATAAAGTCCGATTGGCACCCCTACCGAATTGTAGAAAGAGAAATACGGGTAAGTAATTCGACTTTTTCCCGGGGTTGCACAGTGATTCGCGGGTTGGAACGACTCTCTTCACAGGATCCAGGATGATAGCTGCATTTTGAGCTAACCGAAAAGTGTCCAGGCTCTGTGATGGGCCTTTGACGAGGCCCATCACAGATACTTGTACACTGGTGCGATTAAAGGAACGATCCGATAAAATCTCAGAACGTAAAATCCGCAGATAGCGCAAATACTCTGCCAGGCGATTGTGAGCCGGAATTCAGATCTCCAAACCCGCCTGCAACTGTATAGTTCGCGGAGGTTGTCGTCTGGTTCGCAAGGCTTCCTTCGAAGGAATGGCCGCTGTTCGGATTGAAGAAGAAGTCGGTGTGGTTGAATGCATTAATTGCGTCCAACTTGAGAGCCAGCCGGACACGATCGCTGCTCGTGATTGAAAACGACTTCTTTGCGCTTGCATCAAAGTAGATGGTACGCGGGCTTCTGGCCCCTCCCATCGTTCTCGGAACATTACCCAATTGCGGAGCGCCGATGGTGCCCGGCACCGTAAATGCATTCGGATTCAACCAGCCGCCTCCCGCCAATCCGTACGGGTCTTTCTTCCAGTTACTTTGGATGAGTGGTTGGCCCGGCACAAAGCTGGGCCGCAAGTTGTAAGGAGAGTCACTGCCATTGCTCCCGATTTTGCCTCCGGAAGCAGTTGTAATGAACCAACCGGGGCCGCCCAGGTTAATCGCCGCCGGATAGCCAGATTCAGCCGAGAACATGCCCGACGTACTCCATCCGCCTACGAACTCATTGAGGACCTGGTTGTGGATGTTGAATGTCTCGCCGCGCCCGACTGGAATATCCCACACATATGCGCCGGTAAAGTGCACTGGGATGTCGAACAATGACAATGAGTGCTCACCCTGATACGGGGCGTAGGGGTTTTGCGGGCCAGCAAATCCAAATGTATCGGTGGTAATGCTGTCCTCGGAACCAGAGGAACCGTCATCCATCGACTTTTCCCATGTAAAGCTGCTCAGGAGCGTTAGGCCTCCCACCATCTTCTCCGATCCCGAGAGGTAGAGGGCATTGTAAGATGATGCTCCCCAGCGCCCGAACATCTGATTGACGCCGCTTGGAAATTGCGGATAGGGCTGGTTATTGACGTTTAGATTCCCGCTGCTAATGCCATATTTGTTCTGAAAACCGCCTTGATTGAAATTGGCATTGGAGGCGACCTCAGCCAGGATTGTCTGCAGGGGCACCAGGTTTTCGGACACAGGCTGCTGGAAGAGATGCCTTCCTGCCTGGCCGGAATACGCTGCTTCCAAAAGGAGGTTTCTCCTGAACTGATATTGAAGGGACAATGCCCATTGCTCAACATACGGAACTGCATCGGTCTGCGGAACATCTGGAATCGCGAAGTTCGTGTTGAACACCGGAGCTTGCGGTCCAAGTACACCTGGCAGTCCTGTGCTTGGCAGGGTATACGGGTTAGTAATGTAGTCGACATAGTAATTGGTATAACCGCTTGCAGTACTGTACTTGCCTCCGGTTGTACCTCCAAGCCTGAGAGCAGGCTGCAAAAGACTTGGAATCACGCTATTGGTGACGCCTGTCAGAGGTGCGTGGATTAGACCATACGATGCGCGCATCGTCATTGTGGGATTGAGCTGATATGCGAAACCTATTCTCGGCTCGAAGCCCAGATAGTTTGTGGGCCAGAGTCGGTTCCCCACACCATTCATCCCTGCATATCCAAAAGCGCCCGTCGCGGCAACACCGTTAAGTGCCCCCGTAAATGTCGGCAGGAGGTTGCCCTGGAGACCGTTCTTTTCTGCGCGAGGGGTTTCAAGGTTGTAGCGCAAGCCAAGGTTCAAAGTCAGATTCGGCAACACCTTCCAGTCATCCTGAATGTATGCTGCTGCGTACTTCGACCGATAATAGTACTTCTGCGCGGCTTGAACAGCAAGACTGTTGGAGAGCCCGAGAATGAAGGTGGCAGTAGCATTGCCTCCGCCTATCGCAGCCGCCGTCAGCCCATTACTGAATCCATACTTTCCGCCATATTGGTTTGCATTGCTAAGCCGATTCAGTTGCATAGCCCTGAATTCGCCACCCATGGTCAGAGTATGCTTTCCTACGAGGATCGAAAGATCGTCTCCGTACGCATAAGACTCGTTAAGAGAGATGCCGCCGTCGTTGCCGCCGGTAGCCCCCCCATACCCACCGGTGTCAAGGCCGAGCGAAGGAAAGCCCACGCCGAGCACGGATGGAGTCAAGCCCAACTTCGCAGCGAAATCCTGAGTGAGACCTGCTGGCGCGGGGCTGTTTTCATAGTCCATATCACTACTGTCCGGTTTAATTTAGATTTCCCGCCGTCAAGCCCATTGACACGTTTAGGTTACATCGAGTTCGCGGTGTCCACGATTTGAATTGCATGTCGCTCGTTTGCGATGCTTTCGGGATTCAACGACCGGGAGTGCCGCATGAACGTTGGCAAGACGCTTTTTGCGCAGGTGATGGAGTTTGTGCCGTGGAAGACCTTTGGACGCATCATCGACCGGCACAAGGGCGACGCGGGCGTGCGCACACTTGGTTGTGCTGACCTGTTTCGTATCATGGCCTTCTCTCAGCTCACTTGGCGCGAGTCGTTGCGCGACATTGAGGTTTGCCTGGAAGCCAATCAGGCCAAGCTGTTTCACATGGGCATCGCCACGCCGCCGGCCCGTTCTACCCTGGCCGATGCGTTGAACCTGCGCGACTGGCGCATCTACCATGCGCTGGCCCTGCGTTTGATCGCCCACGCCAGAGCACTTTATGCAGAAGATCCTTCGGTATTAAACCTCGACGCAAGCGTTTATGCACTGGACTCCACCACCATCGACTTATGCTTGAGTTTGTTCGACTGGGCACCGTTTCGTTCCACCAAGGCGGCCATCAAGTTACATACCCTGCTGGACCTGCGCGGCGCAATTCCAGCGTTCATTCACATCAGCGACGGCAAGCTGCACGATGTCAACGTGCTGGACATTCTTCTTGTTGAGGCGGGTAGTTTCTACATCATGGACAGGGGCTATCTAGACTTCGCACGGCTGTACGCAATGCATCAGGCCGGAGCTTTCTTCGTCACACGCGCCAAGGAAAACGTGGATGCGCGGCGCGTCTATTCGCACCCTGTCGACCGGGCCAGCGGAATCATCTGCGATCAGCGCGTCATGCTCAACGGCTTTTACTCGGCAGAGAACTACCCGGATCATCTGCGCCGTATTCGCTTCAAAGACCCCGAGACGGGCAAGGCGCTAGTGTTCCTCACCAACAACACTGCACTGCCTGCCCTGACCGTCGCAGCGCTTTACAAGAGCCGCTGGCAGATCGAGTTGTTCTTCAAATGGATCAAGCAGCACCTGCGCATCAAACGCTTCCTGGCCACCAGCGAGAACGCCGTGAGAAGCCAGATATGGTGCGCAGTCGCCACCTATGTGCTGATCGCCATCGTCAAGAAAGAGCTCAACCTCGACGCCTCGCTCTACACTTGTCTACAGATTCTGTCGGTCTCGATCTTTGAGAAAACCG
>CAYQOQ010000062.1:0-25440 GCA_964419175.1 uncultured Occallatibacter sp.
CCCACCGGCTTCACCGACCCGCGGGGAATGAAACTGTGCCCCATCCATCGGACGTCTTTGTTTTTGTCCGATGGGTGGGAGTCTGTAGAACTTCATGACGACATCGCGTTTTGTTGAACTTGCATTTTTGTTTCTTATCAGCTTGCGATAGAAGTCTTGTTTTGAAAGGGCACGACTCCACAGCTCGCTGAAAAAGCCTCTTTGTAACGATGATTTGAAAGGGCACGGCTTCAGCCGTGCCGTAAATGCCTCAAAAACGAATGAGGGCTTTAGCCCCTGAGGGTCGATTTTCCCTAAATTTCGACTTTCACCACAATCCGGCAACAAACAATAAATCCAAACTTGCGGACACTCCCTATCCACTGTGCACTGCTCGCTGTCCGCTGTTATCGTAAGGGTCAATGAAACTCTCCTTGGCAGAAGCGGCAATCGGCGCAAGCGCAGTGCTTGAAGCGCCAACTTCTGTGCCCAACCCAGGCGCGCTCGCCATCACCGGCTACTCCATCGACTCGCGCACCGCTGGTCCCGGCGATCTTTTCTTTGCCGTGCGCGGCGAGCGGTTCGATGGCCATGACTTTGTTGCTGCTGCCATCCAGCGCGGAGCCGTAGCCGCAGTCGTCTCCCGCGCGCGCGTTGCCTCTTTGCCCGACGAGGTGCTCGCCGCGCCCCTGCTCATCGCGGAAGATCCTCTGCTTGCCTTGCAATCCCTGGCCACGCATGTCCGCCGCCAGTGGGGCCGCCTCCTCGTCGCCATCACCGGCTCGGCCGGCAAAACCACAACCAAGGAAGCCGTCGCCGCCGCACTCGCCCCCAAGTTCCACGTACTCAAGTCGCTGGGCAATCTCAACAACGCCTTTGGCCTGCCCTTGCAGCTCTTGCGCCTCGAGCCCGAGCACGAGATCGCCGTCGTCGAAATGGGCATGAACCACCCGGGCGAAATCGCCGCTCTGGCCCGCATCGCCGCGCCCGACTGGGGCCTCGTCACCAACGTCGGCACAGCCCACATTGAAAACTTCGCCGAGGGCCAGGCCGGCATCGCCCGCGCCAAGTTCGAGCTGGTCGCGGCGCTCCCTTCCAACGGCGTCGTCTTCCTCAACTGCTGCGACCCCTACGTCTCGCAATTCGGCCGCGACTTTCCCGGCCGCGTCGTTTACTTCGGAACCGGCCCCTGCGCCGATCCGCAAATCATCTCCGCCACTGAAGACCTCGCCGGCCTGCACGTAAACTATCGCGCCGCCGACCGCGAAGGCGCCTTCACTCTCCACATGCTGGGCCAGCACAACGCAGCCAACGCCATCGCCGGTCTTGCCGTCGCTCTTGAAGCCGGCGTCGATCTGGTCGCCGCCGTGGCCGCGCTCGAAACGCTCGCCGCCGGAGACAAGCGCGGCGAAATCCTTGAAATCGCCGGCGCAACCATTCTGAACGATAGCTACAACTCCAACCCCGAGGCGCTGCGCTCCATGATTCGAACCCTGGCCGCGCGCCCCGCCGCGGGCCGCCGCATCCTGGTGGCCGGCGAGATGCTCGAACAAGGCGAGCATGGCCCCGAGCTTCACACTGCCTGCGGCCAGGCCGCTGCCGAAGCCGGAATCGATCTGGTCGCCGCCGTCCAGGGCAACGCCAAACATCTGGCCACAGCCGCATGTTCCGGCGGAGTGGCTTCGCTCTTTTTGCCCGACGCCGAAGCCGCCGGCCTCTGGCTTATCCAGAATCTGCGCCCCGGCGATGTCGTGCTCGTCAAAGGCTCGCGCGGCGTTCATCTCGAACGCGCCATTGAAGCCTTCAAGAATCAAACCAATTCTCAGGATGGCCAGTGAGTCGTCGAGAAGCCGGCCCAGACCAGCCCGTTCTCGCCATCTAGCACGCCACCCGTGCTAACTCCTTAGGTTCTACGCCCTCCATCGTTAACCATGAATAGGTGACGTACATCACAAATTTAGACCTTTCCAGGGTGCAATCATGAACTTCGTGTTCCCCAGGGAATACCGCTGATTCATTTCCCCAGAAAGGCTGTACGTGCAACTCGATCCATCTGCTTTCCTTGCTGACCCAGACCTGCTTCAGGCGCTCCAGAAACGCGCCACCCCCCTCCCTTGTGAGGAGGACCGTATTCTCTTCCATCAGGGAGACACTCCGGCCGGCCTGTACATTCTCACCAAGGGTGAAGCCACCATCTCCATGAACGGAGAGGACGGTGAACCTCTCATGTCTGTCCAGGCGAGCGCGGGCTCCCTGCTCGGCCTGCCCGGCCTCATCGGCAATCAGCCGTTCTCGCTCACTGCGATTGCCCGCCGCGGCTCCCAGGTCAGCTTTATTGCCCGAGACGATTTCAACTCCCTCATGCAATCCGAGTTGCCGCTGCTGGTCAAAGTCCTGCAAGTGCTGGCCGCCGAAGTCCGCTCCGCCCGCCTCGCCATCACCCAACTCTAGTGAGCCTCTAATTAAGTCGATGTTTTTGAAAGGAAACGGCTTCACAGACTGCAGAAAAACTCATCTTTGGCGCAAAACTACAAGGCTTTGTAACAGGGCACGACTTTAGTCGGGCCGCAAATGTCCCAAAATGAATGAGGGCTTTAGCCCCTGCAAAATCCATTTCCACCCCAAAAACCAAAATCAACCCTTTTTCCGCAACCTGTTTAGCCCTCGTGGCAATGCTCGACGCGGAATAGAACTTAATCAGAGCTTCCCTCGTCCATGCGGATATTCGCTGCCCAACATGACCGACCCTTCAGGCTCATCTTGTGTTGGAAGAGAACCCTATTCCCTGCTTCCTCCCCTCACCTGCTAAACTCTCATTCGTCATGCTCCTCGGAATCATCCTGATCGCGCTCGCTTCTTATCTGTTTGGGTCCATCCCCACCGGATACCTGCTAGTGCGCCTCTTCCGCCATCAGGACATCCGCTCGGTCGGCAGTGGAAACATCGGCGCCACCAACGTCCTCCGCTCCGGCGGCAAGGGCCTCGGCGCGGCCACGTTCCTGCTCGACATGCTCAAGGGCTGCTTCGCCGTCTGGCTCGGCGGATTTCTCGGCGCACTCCTCCTGCCCGGTACTCCGTTGCGTTCCGCTCAGGCTCTGGCCGCCCTGGTTGCCGTTCTCGGTCACATGTTCCCCATCTGGCTTCGCCTCCGCGGAGGCAAGGGTGTAGCCACCGGCTTTGGCGTCTTCCTCGTAGCCGCCCCCTGGGCCGCGCTGGCCGCCATCTCCGTCTTCTTCTTCGTGCTGTTTCTCAGCCGCTATGTTTCGCTGGCCTCCATCCTCGGAGCGGCCTGCTTTCCCGTCTTTGCCTGGTTCCTGGTCACTGGCCCGCGCCCGCCCGTCTTCATCGCCGTTCAGTGCGCCGTCGCCCTGCTCATCATCGCCAAACATCACCAGAACATCCGCCGCCTGCTCGCCGGGACGGAATCCCGCTTCGGAGCAAAGAAAACAGCATGAGCCGTATTGCCGTATTGGGTTCCGGAGCCTGGGGAACCGCCATCGCACTCTCGCTTCACCGCCGCGGCGGCCACCAGATCTCACTCTGGTCGCACTCCCTCGAAGAAGCTCGCCAGATTTCCGCGGCCGGCGAAAACATCCTCTTCCTTCCCGGCTTTCCCCTCCCCGCCGATATCCAGATCACTGCCGACGACGCCCAGGTAGCCAACGCCGAAATCGTCGTCTCCGTCATCCCTTCCGCATTCCTGCGCCCCACGCTGGCGCGCCTTCGCCCACAGATGCATGTAGGCCAGATCGTCGTCTCCGCCACCAAGGGCGTTGAAAACGAGACCTTCCTGCGCATGAGCCAGGTCATCGCCGCCAGTCTCTCGCCCGATTCCGGCCAGGGCGGCATCACACTGCCCATCGGCGCCTTCTCCGGCCCCAGCTTCGCCCTTGAAGTTGCCCAGGGCCAGCCCACCGCCGTCACCGTCGCCTTCCGCGAACCGTCCATCGCCGCCCGCATCCAAAAGGACTTCTCCTCCGAAACCCTCCGCCTCTATCGCTCCAGCGACCTCATCGGTGTTGAACTCGGCGGCGCGCTCAAGAATGTAATCGCCATCGCCGCCGGAGTCGCCGCCGGCGCCGGCCTCGGCTACAACTCCGCCGCCGCACTGATGACTCGCGGCATCGCCGAGATCACCCGTCTCGCCGTCGCCTGCGGTGGCCGCCGTGAAACCATGGCCGGCCTCTCCGGCGTGGGCGACCTGGTACTTACCTGCACCGGCTCCCTCAGCCGCAACCGCACTGTCGGACAAGCATTAGGCCAGGGCCGCAAACTCCCCGAAATCCTCGCCTCCCTCGGCGGTAAAGTTGCTGAAGGCGTGCTGACCACCCGCGCCGCCCTCGGCCTCGCCCACCAACACGGCATCGAGATGCCCATCACCGAGCAGATGGAACTGATCCTCAACGAAGGCAAAGACCCCCGCGAAGCCATCAAGGACCTCATGCTCCGCCCCGGCAAAGACGAACATTAGACTCTTGGTTCCCGTTCCCTCGCCGCGGCTCTCCTATGCAACTTTTCCCCGTCGATAAGGTTGATACTTTTATTACCTCTTCGCGTCCGGATCATTCCCATTCAGCCGCCGCTGGGAGTTCAGGAGATCGCCATGCAACCCCACCTGTCGGACCTCCAGTTCTTTGTTGGAATCGTTGCCCTTGCTCTCGTCGGCATCCTCTTTCTGGCCGCAATCCTCAACCTCCGCAAAAGTAGAAAATCGGCCCCGTTTCTGAATTACTTCCAATCTGACTTCGACCAGAACCAGTACGGCTGCGACACCTCCCGTCAAGCCTCCTTCTCCGACCTCGACGAAGGTCGCGCTTATCATCGCGACCACCAGCACGCCTACGAAGCCCGCTGCACAGGTACACATCCCACCGCATAGCAGCAAGCTCGACGGTGGGCTTCCCTATTCCCTGTCCCTACCCCCCAGCAATAGCCCCAAGAATCAGCAGCGGTTCCCTGCCCTCCGCCACCGCCTCCGGCAACTCCGCATCCAGCGGCTGGTGCGACCAATCCTCCTCGCACGCAAAGAACCGCATGAACGCCCGTCGCTGTCCCGTCCCATGCTCGCGAATCGTCCCGCCCAGCATCGGGTAGCGCGCCTCGAGCGCATCCAGAACCCGCCGCACCGTCACCGGAGCCTGCACCTCCAGCCGCACCTCCGCGTCCTCAATCTTTGCCAGTATCCGCAGATGGTACGGCAGCGCCACGCGAATCTCCTTCACGCCGTCCGTTGTTCCGCTTTCCGTCATTTCAGTGTCTGCACCTCCACCGACAGCACCCCAGGCAAATCCCGCACAATCGGAGTCCAACTGTCGCCCGCATCCGCCGACGCGTACACCTGCCCGCCGCTGGTTCCGAAGTACACGCCGCATTTGTCCAGTTGGTCCACCGCCATCGCATCGCGCAGCACATTCACATAGCAATCCTTCTGCGGCAAACCTTTTTCCAGCGCCTCCCACTCATTGCCGCCCGTCCGGCTGCGAAACACACGCAGTTTGCCATCCGGCACAAAGTGCTCCGCGTCGCTTTTGATCGGCACCACAAACACCGTCTCCGGCTCGTGTGCGTGCACGTCAATCACAAATCCAAAATCCGTCGGCAGATTCCCGCTCACCTCATGCCAGCTCTCCCCGGCATCGTCGCTCCGCATCACGTCCCAGTGCTTCTGCATAAACAGCACGCCCGGCCGCTCCTTGTGCATCGCAATATGGTGAACGCAGTGGCCCACCTCCGCCGTCGGATCGGGAATGTATTGCGACACCAGCCCCTTGTTGATTGGCTTCCATGTCTTGCCCGCGTCGTCCGTCCGGAACGCCCCCGCCGCGGAGATGGCGATATACATCCGCTCCGCATTGCTCGGGTCCAGGATCACCGTATGCAAACACATTCCGCCCGCGCCCGGCTGCCACTGCGGCCCCGTTCCGTGTTCGCGCAGCCCCTTCAGCTCCTCCCACGTCGCCCCGCCATCTGCCGACTTGAACAGCGCCGCATCCTCCACGCCCGCATACACCGTGTCCGCATCGCTCAGCGACGGCTCCAGGTGCCACACCCGCTTGAACTCCCAAGGATGCGGCGTCCCGTCGTACCACTGATGCGTACCCGGCACGCCCGCATACGCAAACTTGTTGCCCACCGCGGCCCACGTCGCCCCGCCATCGTCCGACCGCTCGACCACCTGCCCCGACCAACTGCTCGACTGCGACGCATACAGCCGGTTCGGGTCCACTGTCGATCCCTTCAGGTGGTAAATCTCCCACCCCGCAAAGAACGGCCCACTGACCGCCCAGTTTTTCCGCATTCCGTCCGAATTCAGAAGGAACGCGCCCTTCCGCGTCCCCACCAGCACACGCACACAACTCATGCCCGACCTCCTCTTTGGCCACTCCATCAACTGGAGCTTTACCGGCGTCACGGGCTCGTCTGCCCGGTTTTGGGGAACGCCGTTCCGCTATTCTTCCGGATTTCCCTTGCGATTTGCAATCTGTTTTTTTCCTGCCCGCGACAGCACGGTTACCGGGCCAACTCACCGGCGATATTGAATTATCCATATAAAGAGCGGAGAATACGCTGTATTCACAAACAAAGCGTATTAAAGGCACAGAAAGTCAATTTATGCGATCGCAAATGAGCGGTTCCTCCTGCTTCTTCCGTTCCTCTCTGCTCCCGCGTTCCAGCGTCGCATCCCGCCGGACACTCCTTCTCGTTGCCTCCGTCCTGCTTGCGATTGCCGCCTTTGCCGGCCCCGCTCTCTCAGCCCAAGCCGTCAATCGCATCACGCAGGCTCTTGACACCTCCCAAGCCGAGCCGCTGCCCCATCATCATCCCCTCTGGGCCAGCCCCGCCAACAGCACCGGCCTCGCGCCCGCCGATCTGCCCCTGAATCAGATCACCCTGGTTCTCTCCCGCTCGGCCCAACAGGAAGCCGCCTTCCAGCAGTTCCTCGCCGACCAGCAGAACCCCGCCTCGCCCAACTATCATCACTGGCTCACTCCGGCTGAAGTCGGCGACCGCTTCGGCCTCTCCGACCAGGACATTGCCACCATCGCCGCCTGGCTTCAGTCGCAAGGTTTGCACGTCAACTGGGTCGCGCCCAGCCGCATCTTCATCGGCTTCAGTGGAACTGCCGCGGACGTCGGCCGCGCCTTCCAAACCGAGATGCGCTACTACAACGTCAGCGGCGAGCAGCGTCTTTCGGTCAGCTCCGACCCCATGCTCCCCGCGGCCCTGGCCCCCGCCATCAAGTCCATTCGCGGCCTCTACACCATCAACGAGCGCCCCTTCCATCAAGCCCGGGCCATGCAGTCGGTTTCCCCTCAAGAGACTTCCAATAGTGGCAACCATTACCTCGCGCCCGCGGATTTCGCCACCATCTACGATCTCCCCTCCAGCCTGACGGGCGCAGGAATGACGATCGGTATCCTCGATCGATCGCGAACCGATTTTGCCGATTTCAGCAACTTCCGCTCCCTGACCGGTTCCTCCTTCCCCAATCCAAATGAAGTCGTTCCCACCGCGTTCGGCGGTCTTGATCCGGGTGCGGCCTACACTGCTCCGCCGGGCGGCACCACCTCCATTAGCGAGCAAGGTGAAGCGACGCTCGACGTGCTCCGCGCCGGCAGCGTTGCTCCCGGAGCAAATCTGCTGCTCGTCGTTGCCACCGCCGCCAGTGGCGGCATCGAAGCCGATGCGCAGTATCTGGTCGAAACCACGCCTGTTCCCGCGCAGGTCATGACCATCAGCTTTGGAGAGTGTGAGTCAAACGCCGGGACTTCGGGTGTTACCTTCTGGGACACCCTGTTTCAGCAGGCCGCCGTAGAGGGGATCTCAGTCTTCGTCTCCTCCGGCGACGCCGGCGCCTCCGGATGCGACACACACGGATCAGCGCCACCCGCAAGCCCCTTGCCCAACAGTCCGAATTACATATGCTCCTCCAGCTACGCCACCTGCGTCGGAGGAACTCAATTCAACGACACAAGCAACCCCTCGCAATATTGGATTTCCGGCAACGGTTCCGGCCTCAAATCCGTTCTCAGCTATATTCCCGAGGGCGCGTGGAACGAATCCACTGCAAGCAAAGTGGCCGCAACTGGCGGCGGCGTCAGCTCTGTCATCGCAACCCCAAGCTGGCAAACCGGAACCGGCGTACCCGCAGCGCAGGCAGGCCGCTATACGCCGGACATTTCCTTCTCCGCCTCCGGCCACGATGGCTATTTCGCCTGCTTTGCCGCCGCCGGAGCCAGTTGTGTCCCTTCTTCAGGCGGAAGCTACACCTTCGAGGCCTTCTCCGGAACTTCAGCATCCGCCCCCGACATGGCTGGCATCACCGCGCTGCTCGATCAGAAATCTGGCGCTCCGCAAGGAAATCTCAACCCGGCAATCTACTCCATGGCGACGACCGTGCCCACTGCCTTCCACGACGTAACGGTTGCGACCAGCGGCGTCACCGCTTGCGATGTCAATACGGCCAGCATGTGCAACAACAGCATCGCCCTCCTCAGCGGAAGCGGCGCGCAGCCCGGTTATTTGCTCACCACCGGTTACGACGAAGCCACCGGCCTCGGCTCCCTTGACGTGTCTGTCTTCCTCAACAACTACTCGATTGGACCGACAATCAAGATTCTCGCCACTCCGCCGAGCCTGACGTTCCCCACCGAGTTCGTCGGATACCCGCTCACTGCACTGCTCGTGGTGCAGAATTCCGGTTCGTCAACTTTGAACGCGCTCACCATCGCCATTACCGGAACCAACGCCAGCGACTTCACCGAGACTGACACCTGCCAATCCGCCCTGACCGCGGCAAGCGCCTGCATGATTCAGGTCACGTTCAAGCCTGTAGCAGCGGGATCTCGCTCCGCCGTAATGACGATCAGCTCGAGTAATGCGACGAATTCTCCGCAGTCTGTCCCGCTCACTGGTACAGGGTCAAGTACCCCGATGTCCCCTCTGATCTCCGTGATCCCTTCCCCAACCAGCATTACAACGGCACAGCCGCTCACTGTCACGATTTACGCCACTCATCCCTCAAACGAATACCCCACGCCCACTGGCTCCGTAACCTTGACCAGCGGCACCTACTCCTCCGGCGCAACTCCGCTTGTCGGCGGCAGCGCAATCATCACCGTCTCTGCCGGCGCCTTGGCGGCCGGTACGGCCACGCTCACCGCCGCCTACACGCCAGACTCCTCCAGCTCTTCCATCTACAGCGCCGCATCGGGAACCAGCGTTGTCTCTGTCGGCAAGGCAACCCCCGCAATCACTTGGGCCACGCCGGCGCCCATCAACTATGGCACTGCGCTCAGCGCTACTCAGCTCAACGCCACCGCCAGCGTCGCCGGTACATTCGTCTATAGTCCCGCGGCTGGTACAGTCCTCACCGCTGGTTCGCAAGTGCTCTCCGTTACCTTCACGCCCACGGATACGACCGACTACAACACCGCTACCGGAACCGTCACGCTGACAGTCAACAAGGCCACACCCACCGTCACCTGGAGCACCCCGGCTGCAATCACGTACGGCACTGCTCTCAGCGCAACTCAGCTCAATGCCACGGCGAGCGTTGCCGGAACATTTGTCTATAGCCCCGCGGCAGCTACAGTCCTCACGGCAGGTTCACAAGTACTCGGTGTGACCTTCACTCCAACGGACACGACTGACTACAACACCGCTACCAGAACCGTCACGCTGACAGTGAACAAGGCCACGCCTGTCATCACATGGAATACCCCGGCTGCGGTCGTTGTTGGAACAGCGCTCAGTGCTACACAGTTGAACGCCACCGCCAACACCCCTGGAACATTCGTCTACAACCCCGCAGCCGGAACCGTGATGTCCACCGTCGGCAGCACAACTCTCTCCACCACCTTCACCCCCACCGACACCACCAACTACAACATCGCATCAGCCTCCGTCACGCTCACCGTGGCTACAGTGCTGCCCAGCTTCACCGTCTCCGGCACACCCGTCACCATCTCCACGCCCGGCGCAACCACCGGCAATACCTCCACCATCACGGTCACGCCCGCCAACAGCTTCACCGGCAGCGTCGCCCTCACCGCCGCCATCACCTCCAGCCCATCCGGCGCTCAGTTTCCGCCCACGCTCAGCTTCGGTTCCACCAGCCCGGTCAGCATTACTTCCGCCAGCCCAGGCCAGGCCACGCTCACCGTCTCCACCACCGCAAGCCAATCAACCTGCACCGCGATCAATCAAACGCCGCGCGGAATCCCCTGGTATGCCCAGGGTGGCGCAGCTCTGGCGTGCGTACTGCTCTTCGCCATCGCTCCACGGCGCAAGGGTCGTGCAGTGCTTGGAATGCTGATGCTTCTCGTTGCTCTTGTCGGTGGCATACTCGCCTGCGGCGGCGGTAGTCAGGGCACTGCCTGCAGTAACGTCGTCACTGCAGGCACCACCCTGGGAACCTACACCATCACCCTCACCGGCAATTCCAACACGACAACTGCGACCAACACGATCACACTCACCGTGCAATAGTGCCGGGCGCCCCATCCTTCCCGCAGCCTCATCGCCTCATCGCGGCAAGGGTGGGATCGCAAAACACTCGACAAGTCTGCTTTCCACTCCCCTCCTTTTGCAGGCAATTATCCCCCGCCGGCGCACAATTGATACATGGGTCCCTCTATCCGCATCCCCCACAGCCCGCGCCGTAGACAGCATGAACTCAACTTGGCAGCTTTTCTATTCCCTATTCCCTATTTCCCTTGTACGGCCGGGGACCCCTAAGGGCGACCCCCACCCCCCTCCCTGTCAATTGCACCGATTATGGTGCACCGTAAAAATAAACCATTCATAATCAATACAATGCGGGAGAGACTCAGTGCACAAGTAGTAAACATGCCGTCATTTTTCGTGCATTTTCAGCGGTTTTCTTGCCCAGAATTGCCCTCCAAACCACTTTTGGGGCCGCGAGCGCTCATTTTTGAACACGCGAGCGTAAATCAAACGGCCGCACTCCAGTCAAGGAATGCGGCCGTCTGCTGTTTCCATCCAGGAGCCTTATTGCTGACTCACCGAAACAACCCGAACCGGCCCCAGCAACCCCGAAGGCAGCAGCGGCGAATCGGCCTTGTACGGCGCGAAGTCCGTGAACGTGTACTTCTTTACCGCGTACGATTGCTGATCGCCGATCAGCCGATTCACCCACAGATTCGTGACGCCAATCGTAATCTGGTTACTCCCCGCCTTCAGAACTCCGGTCAGGTCCACCTTGAACGGCGTCTTCCACAAAATGCCCATGTACTTGCCGTTCACCGCCACTTCAGCCACGTCCCGCACATCGCCCAGGTCAAGCCAGAAATGTGCCCCGTCTGCGAGCGCGCCCTCGGGAATCTCGATCGTCTTCGAATAAGTAGCCGTTCCCGAAAAATACTTCACTCCGTCGATCGCGTGATCGCTCCACGAACTAAGCCGATCGAACGCCACCAACTCCGGCGCGCCTCTACCCGACTGGAAGCTCACGCTCCAGTCCTTGTTCAGCGCCTCGTCAATCGCCGCAACCCGTGTCTCCTTCAGTGCCGGCAATTCAAGCGACGCCGCGGCCGCCTTTGCGCGGAACACGACAAACACCGTTCCATACGGATCGAGTTCGAGCGGAACCGTAGTGCGCCCATCCGCGATCCGGTAGGAAACCGGCTTCGAGTCTCCTGTCGCCGCATCCCATAGTTCAGGCGTCCTGCCCTCCACGCGGAACGTCGCAGTCAAGCTCTCCGCGCGGTTGTTGCGGTTATCCACAAAATAGATCTCCCCGTCGTCGAGCCGCCGATGCAGAAAAATCAAACTCGTATCGCCCTCCGGCTTCGTGTATTCAAAGTCCCGCGCGGTCCCCAGGTCCGCAAGCACCTCGTTCGCCGTCATGCCCGAGTAAACTCTTCCTTTGCCAAACCTGTGATAGGGGCCGGACTGCAGAGTTACCTTTCCGAACAATTCCTTCCCCCATCCACCGCTTCCCCATAACTGATCCGCGACGCGCTGAAACTCATCTTCATCGTCAGAAAGACTCGGCGAATCCACCGGCTTTTTCCCGACAATCACTGCGCCCTGCCTGACCAGCTCGCTAAGTTGCTTCAGCACCGGCAGAGTCATCCGCTGGCTTCGCCCGCCTAGATAGAGAATCCTGTAACTCGTGCCTCCCGGAGTTTGAAGCCTCCCATCCATGAACGAGAGCTGATGCAGCACCACATCGCTATTGACGAAGTCGAACCCATAACCCTCCGGCGCGTCCTGCTGTCCCTTCCAGCCGAACACCGCCGTCAATGGGCCCTCCTCGCCATAGAAGTAGGCAACATCTCCGTAAAAATGCCCTTGCTGCAGCAGGTAAGAGCAGCGCGCCAGGTAGTTCACCCATGGCCTCGCCACTTCCGCCCAGGTCTCATTGCGATTGAACCACAGCCCGTACGGCCCCAGCGTGAGCCCCGGCGCCATGTCCGCCAGCGGCTGGTGCGACGACTCGTGAATCTCGAAGCGGTTCACCCCCAGCGCAAACTCCAGGTCAGCAACCTGCTTCAGGTTGTTGGGCGAGAAAGACCATGCTGGCCCCCGCGAGGTCATCGACTCCGCGCCCACCAGGTTCTGCCCGTAGATATGCGCCACCGACGCCGCCCCGCGAATATCCGCCGAGTAGTCAGGAGTGCGTTCAACGGTCTCTCTCGGCCCCTCATAGGTCCACATCGCCCCCATGGGAACATCGGTCTTGCTGCGCATCTCCATGTCGTCGCCGAGCGACGGGCGATGAAACTCCAGTGCCTCGCCGTAATAACTCATTCCGTGCTTGTGTAACTCATCCGATATTTCGCCGTAATGGCTTTCCGCGATAAGTTGACCGATGGTGCGGCGAAAATCCCATAGGAATCTATCGGTGTCCGCCGTACTCTTGAGGACAACTCCTGTCAGCGCGGGCAACCACGGATGCGCATCGTAGCCGCGCCGTTGTTGAAACTCATCCAGCATGTTGTCTGTCCAGTTTTGCGGACCCACCTCGATGCTGTCCGTCAACAGGAACGAGATTCCGTCCTTGCCCATTTTGTCCGCGCCCACGGTATCCGAATACATCTTCAGATAACCGTCGAGATAGTCCTTCACATACTCGCGATTGAGTTTGTCGACCTCCAGCCCCGTAGCCTCCAGAGGCGCCGGCCCGTTCTCATGTCCGGTAAGTGAATAACCTATCCGCAAAACCATCCACCTACCCGCCGGAGGTGTCCAATCCAGCGTTCCATCCGGCTTCATCTTGCCGCTGAGATCGATAACATCCGCTTGCGGCACCACAAACTCCGGCGCAACTTTCGGATCGGCGATTGCATAGTAGTCGCGCGCGTTTGCATAGCCCGCGCGCTTCTCGAACTCGTTCACGCGCGCTCCGCTCGTCAGCACCAACTCCGTAATCTTGTGCTCCACTGCAGGCTTCGCGGAGGCCGGCGTAGTAAAGATGACCCTGAAATACCGCGCCGTGACCGCATTGAACGCAGTCGTGCGCTCAGGCAGGCTGCTGGCCGAAATATCCGCAATCTTGCGGAAGTTTATGCCATCGTCGCTCGCTTCGATCCGTGGTGGAACATCACTGCTCTCATGATCGAAGACGCTGATCATATCGTCGAGCGAGGCCAGAGTTATCGCTTGAATCGCCTGCGGATGTCCGTAATCGAACTGCACCCACGGCTCGCTTCCAGCCGCGACCGCCGGCAGCTCAAGCGCAACCGTATTCACATCCCCGTCGGATAACGCCGCAACATTGGCAGTGCCGCCGCTTGAAGTAACGCGCGGATTCAATTCCTCCTGAGTCTTATCTCCGTCGGGAATCCGGTAAGCTACAACGGCAGCATCCGCATAAAACTGCGGAAGCTCCGAGGCCCTTCCATCTACGCCACGCCGGCCCATCACAGCAAAGTTTTGAAAGGTTCCATCCACCTCGGGCGGATGCGCCAGCATTCCGGAAAATGGTTTGCCGCCCCCGACGCGCGTCGCGCTCCACACCATCTTCTTCATCCCCTGCTTTGCCGGTACCCAGGGTCCGCCGGTCTCGCTCCATCCTGGTGAACTGGCAATCGCCACTTCCATTCCCATATCTCTGGCTGTCGTCACCGCATAACTAAACGCCCGCTTCCACTCGGGCGTCATGTAAATAAGCCGGTGCGGCACCACTTGCGGCGTGGCGATTGCACCTTCAAAGATGGTGACTCCGCCCAGACCCGCCGAATGCATCCACTCGAGATCGAGCTTCAATCCTTCCGGAGCGATGTTCCCGTTCATCCAGTGCCACCATACACGTGGCCGAGCTCCATTCGGCGGATCCTTGAACTCGCGCGTCAAGGCATCCAGTGGGGCGGGTGTATTCGGCGGCAAAGACGCCTGCGCCCGTCCCGGCGCGCTGTAACTTGCTATACAGACAACAATGAGGACGGCAGTTACGCTCAACCTGCAACTTGTCATTTCAATTCAACCTTGCTCGCTATTTTATGAATACAAGTAGATGCTAAGTAGCCTCGCCTTATCCTTGCTTCTTTTGGGCCACCGTTGCCCGTGTGGCCCCGGTCGATATACCGCCATCCACCAGCAGCGTTTGCCCGGTAACATAGCGGCTGGCCTCGGAGGCCAGAAACACAACTGCCCCATCCAGGTCGTGCGGCTGGCCTGGCCGCTTCACGGGAATGCGATCGGTAAGATAATCGACCCATTCCTGGTTCTCGTAGAGAACCTTGTTCTGCTCAGTGCGGAACCATCCCGGCGCAAGACAATTGACCGTCACTCCATGCTTGCCCCAGTCGTCGGCGAGACTCATCGTCAACTGCCGCACCCCACCACGGCTCGCGCCATAGGGCGCCAGTCCCGCATAGCCGGCCACGCTCGTCACAGAACCGATGTTCACGATGCGACCGTAACCCTTCGCGATCATTCCACGAGCCACGGCCTGCGCTACAAAAAAAGTGCCGCGCAGATTCGTGTCCAGTATCTGGTTCCAATCCTCCCAGGTAACATCGAGAGCTGGCTTTCTTATATTGCATCCTGCATTATTCACCAGGATATGAATCTGCCCGAATGCAGCCTCGGCCTCGACAGCCATCTTCGCGATGCTCTCCTCGTTGCGCACGTCGAGTTCAAGTGAAACAGCGCGCCGCCCAAGCGCCTTAATTTCCGCCTCGAACGGCGCCAGTGTCTCGCGTTTGCGGCTTGTCAGCACCAGGTTCGCGCCCGCTTTCGCAAGCGCCATTGCAAAATACTGTCCCAGCCCGCGGCTGGTGCCGGTCACAATCGCAACCTGCCCGGTAAGATCGAAAAGTGCGTCGCTCATGATGCCCTCGGTGTCAGAATGATTTTCATAAGATTCGGCTCGTGCGCATGGAGCCGCTCGAACCACCGCGGTCCCTCCTCAAGAGAGGCCACGGCAGTAATCAACGGCTTTACCTGAATCTTGCCGCTCGCGATCAATTGAATCGCTTCAGGATATTCTCCAGACGACGCGCACGATCCCTGCAATCGTAACTGGCGTGTAACTACCTTTTGCAATGGAAGCGTAACTTCGGGCGCTATATTTCCTACCAGAGTTACCGTCCCTCCTTTGCGCGTGCAATCGATGGCGGCAGCCACGGTTTCGTTTCTACCCACTGCCTCGAAGGCCAGATCGACGCCCTTACCATTCGTCAGCCGCAGCACTTCGGCGACAAGTTCAGCGCCGGAGCAATGCAGTATCTCTTCGGCGCCGACCTGCTTGGCCAGGTCCAGCCGCGATGCATCGACATCCGCAATGAGCACACGCGCACAGCCAGCGGCCCGTGCGGCCTGCAACGTAAGCAAGCCAATCATCCCGGCGCCGATTACGAGAGCCGTCTCGCCTCCCACAGCTTGCGACACCTTCACCGCATGAAGCGCCACCGAAACTGCTTCGAGCATGGCCGCGTCGGTAAACGAAAAGTCCGCCGGCAGCGGATAAAGAATGCGCTCTGGCACCACAACATACTCGGCAAATGCGCCGTGCCGCCTGTAGTCTCCGCAGGAGACGCCAATCACCTGTCGGTTGTCGCATAAGTTAATCTGGCCGCGCGCACAATAGTCGCACTTGCCGCAATAAACCGTCGAGTCGAAAGTCACGCGGTCGCCCTGGAAATAGTTCTTTACATCGGCGCCAACAGACGCAACCGTACCTGCTGCTTCGTGGCCCATCACGATAGGCGGAATGCGCCGGCCCGACGAGCCGTCATATCCGTGCACGTCGCTTCCGCAGATGCCACAGGCCTCCACGCGCACCAGCACCTCGTCCTCCCCGGCTGATGGCAAAGGAAGGTCTGCGATTTCTAGGTGGCTGTACTCGGAAAGGAGCAATGACTTCATAGCTTTTCGAATCCTCTACTCAGTTGAATTTTTCGCCGTCCGTGCGCATAACTTATACGTCGCATAAATCCGCAGCCGCGCGCAGGCTGGTGATGGGATCATGCAAAGGCAGAAACTCATGCGCAACGTAACCCTTGAAGTCTGTCACCGCAATGGCTCGCATTACGCCGTCCCATTGTACCTCTTGCGTCGAATCCAGTTCGTGCCTCCCCGGCACGCCGCCGGTGTGGAAGTGCCCAATCCACGCAATGTTTTTGCGAATCGTCGCGATCAGGTCGCCCTCCATAATCTGCATGTGATAAATGTCGTACAGCAGCTTCACGTTCGGCGAATTCACCTCCTGCATCACACGCGCGCCCCACGCAGTGTGGTCCGCCATATAGTCGGGGTGATTCACCTTGCTGTTGAGCAGTTCCAGGCAAATGGTAACTCCGTTATCCTCGGCGATCTTCTTTACGCGATTCAGCCCGGCGATGGTGTTGCGCGCGCCTTCCTCGTCCGTCATGCCTCGCCGGTTTCCCGAAAACGTAATTACATTGGGCACGCCCGCTTTTGCCGCCAGAGGAATGTTGATTCGCAGGGCAGCTTCGATAGCGGCATGATGTTCCGTCCGATTTATCGCCTCGGCTATCTCACCTCCGCCCGCATAACCCATCGTGCAGATGAGCCCGTGACGCCGCGGAAATTCGTACTCCGCGGGCTGCAGAAGATCCACGCCAACCAAACTTAACTCGGCCGCCGACGCGCATAACTCGTCCAGCGTCATCTTGGGATAACACCACCGGCAGACTGACTGCCTGATCCTCTTCTTCCTCGCGCGCGCTTCTTCCCCTTGCAATCTCCAGGGCAACGACGCCAGTGCGGTTGCGCCAAGGCCGGTCTTCAGCGCCACGCGGCGGCTTATCTCAGGCAGGCTCATCTTCTTCCTCCCGGCCTCTTCATGGAAGCGGCGGATTTCACTCCCACTTTACTCTCTCGGATGTCTTGCGCGCATTGAAGAGCAACACGGCTGCAGTCAGTTCCGCCTGACGATCCCATCGGACTATCTGCCATCAAAGAACTGAAGTTTGCAGGTCGGAGGCTGTGAAATACGGAAAGCAGTTCAGAAGGTGAAAGCCAGACCGCCGCGGATGCCGCGCTGTTGTTGAGCGAAAACCAGCATCGAGCCGTCGTTCAGCAGGTAGGGGCGATAGCCCTCCGCCAGCAGGTTTCGGACATCGAGCAGCGCTTCAATCCCGGTCGAACTGTCGCGGCTCAGGTGGATGGGTTGGCGCACGTGGAGATTCAGGTAAGGTTCGGCGGCGTTGATGGCATAGGGGGCCACCCCGGTCACGGTATCTTCGGGCTGCCATCGATAACTCGCCCGCCAGTGGGTTCCTGTGCCGTCGAGCGTGCCGGAGAGCGCGATGGAGTAGGTCTGAGCGCGGCGGGAGTGAGCCGCTCTCAGCATCTGGGCTATCCCCGCGGACTGGGGCAGAGCCGGCATCACCAGCGCATTGCCGTTGGCATAACTGAGGCGAACCTGGTTGCCGCCGGGCAGGCGGCGTTCGACGCTGGCCACAATGCCCTGGCTTGAAAAGCCCGGTCCAGCCACTCGCAGCAGGCCACTCTCGCTGTCGAAAAGCGTAACAGCAGACACGCCGGAATCGCCGCTGGCAAAGTGAGACATGGCCTCGATGACCGGATTCTTAAGGTTGTCCGCAAACACCTGGACGGTCAAGCCCGATCTATCGGTATTCCGCTGCCAGCGAATCTCCTGGTGCAGCCCGCGCTCCAGAACCAGGCCGCCTTCGCGTACTGAGAACTCCGGAAGCCATGCACTGGCCTGCGACTCATCGCCTTGAGTTTGGCGAGGCAGCATGGTCGCCACACGGTAGCCTATCGAAGAATTGCCATCGCGCCAGTCCACCGAGGCATCGGGCAGCGCCGCGAACACAGTGTCGGAGGATTGATCCGCGAAGCGCGCCACAACCGCGGTAGAGCCCACTTCGGCGTTGAACTCATCCCCAAGGTGCAATGTCTCCCATGTTCGAATAGCGGCCTCGTCCAGGCCAACTTCTCCATCGGGACCGCCAATCTCGGGATGAATGGCAACAGCGGCCACGGACTGAACCGAGCCGGAAAAGCCCAAATCCTGACGGAAGCCAAGCATGGATTCCATTCCGGCGTTGGTGTCAGGGGCGAAATCGACGCGGGCAAGCAGCTCACGGCTGTTGGACGGCGTGTCCTCGACCGTGGCGGAAAAGCGCTCGCCGCTCTCGCCGAAGGTCCCCGCCTGCCCGGTTGCCATCAGGCGCGCCTTCAGCTTGGGCGCCGCGCCTGTGCCGTCGGAAACAACCACAAGCGGCCCGTCCTCAAGCCAGCGCAGCAACGGCCGGTTGGCAGCCGAACGCAAGGTCCAGGCCCAGTCATCTTCCTGCGAGTTCCCCGAACGCGGCTCGGCTGGAAGCCACTGCATCACTTCATACAGCGTATTCAGCGTCAGATTGACGACGGTGCCCGTGCGCACGCGGACGTTCTCGCGCAGCGAAGGCAAATACGACATCGCCATCGCCTTCAGCGCGTAGCGGCCTGGAAGCACGGCTGAGATTTTGAATCGGCCCTGGCCGTCGGTATAGGCACTGGCCACCACGGTCAGGTCGGGACGGAGCAACTGGACCTCGGCGCTAATCTGCGGCACACCGGCCGAGTCGCGCACCATTCCAGACACCGATGCCGATGCTGCTCCGCAGACAGGAGCAGCGCCTAGGGCGATCAGCATCGCAAATCCGGCGAAATGGGCTCTGCGCTTCATCACTCGCGTGTGTGACCTGGCGTCGTCCCTGGCAATCTTGCAGCAAATCGAACCCGTGCAGCTCGCCGGATCTTGGGTCCGGCTCTGGTCTGCGCTGGGATAATTACTATTCCACGACAAAAGGTGCCGTTTGCGCAATCTCTTGTTTCGAAATTGCGTCATTTATTTTTACGGTCACTTTGTACTTGCCCGGCTGCAAACCGGCGATTGGCAGTGTCTTCTCCACCGTCAACTGATCGCTGTGCGCCCCCAGATCCTTGGATTCCAATTGCTTCTGCAAAATCACCGCTCCGGTTGCAACATCGGTAATCTCGTAGGTCACAGTGGCGGAGTTACTTTTGGTGGCTTCGTCGATGCCGAGATTGTAAAACTGCATCCAGAAGTTGAGAGTCTGGCTGCGCTTGAACTTCACCGGCGTGGCCGGAATGGTGGTAGCAGCCACGCGCGGCCGGACGTACTCGCCGCCTATGATAAAGTTGCCGGCGCCGATTTGGCGCGAGGATACCGGATGCATCTCGTCGGCCAAAATCAGCGACGAGGCGCCCAGCTTCTCATCGTGGTAGATCGGCACTTCAATGCCGCGCCCGTAGATCCCGATATGATCCGGGTTGTTCACGTCCTTGATGGCAATGTCCAGACGGTAGAGGCCCGGCATCAGCGGCAGAGCCTTCCAGTAGACCGATTGACGGTCAAGCGACTTCTCCAGAAGCTCCGCCGGCTGGTCGACCTCAACCGTTTCCTCAAAGGTCTGCACCGTCTTGCCGGTAATCGTGGTCACCTTGCCGAGAATGTTCACCAGCCCCTTTGACACGCCTTCCTTGGTCACAAAGGTAATGTCGCGGTTCCGGATTTGCAGAGTGATCGGGACCAGATCCATTCCTTCTGTCACCTTCATGAAGTCGGTGCGCACGTCAAACGGAAAGACAGGACCGGTAAGCAGTTTGTGCTGGGAGACGAAAGCGTCCAGATCCTTGAATTTGATGGGGGGAGGCGCAAAAAGCTTGGCGGCCGTCTCGATGCGGTCGAACTCCTTGCCTTGTTGCTGATCTCCCATGGGGCCGCCACCGAGTCTCTCGATCCCGCCGCCCTTGAACCGGTCGGTCTTATCCTTGTGGTTCATCTCCTCATACTGGGTAAGCCCGGCGCCGGGGACGTTCAAAAGAGCGTCCTTTTCGCTGCGATCGATCGTGAAGTGGTAGTCCCCGCACTGGCAGGTATCCACAAACTCGATGTTGACGTTCTCCCCGATCCCTTCCAGGTAGCGGTAATGCCAAATCTCGAATGGGAACGTGGAGGTGGTGCCGCCGCCCTCGTCCGCGGGCCGCTCATAGCTGCCGCCGGAGGGGTGGGCATCGATGTCGTCGGGCTTGCCATAGGCAATGTAGATGTGACCGCGGTCGGTCTTCCATCCCGGCTTGCCGGCTGCAAAGTGCTCATTGGCATAGGCGATGCGCCGATAATGCTCTTCGCGGTACTCATTCTCGGGCGAATCGGGATTCGGGTTGCGGCGCAGCCAGAAGTTCTCGATGAAAGCATCGCGCTCTTCGTCGTTGCTCAACGTCGTGAAGGCTTTGCGCTCTTCGTCGGTGATGATGTAGGGGACCTCGGTATTCAGCCAGGTCTTGTAGGTCCCCTTCAACTCCTGTCGAAGGGCCTTCTGGGCTCTATACCTGTCTTTGTCAGACCGTTGGCGCTTGAGGGGATCAACCTCCTGGTCCTGGCTGGCAGCCGTCCCGCTCTGTTGCTGGCTCTGGGTCTGAACCGGGGGCGTCGCCGCCTTCAGGGACTCGAGACCGATTACGGGGGCTATCACCAGGCCGCAACCGGCCAGGATGAAGAGAACACTACGACCTTTAAGCGTCATTACCTTCATTACTCCTGCAAGCCTCTATTCTACGGGTCCGGTTAAGGCTGGGCAACATCTCTTACGCAGCGAGCTGCCCGTTGGACGGGCATTTGTGCCGAATGTAACCGGTACGCCAGGGAAATAGCGTTAGAATCATTGCCAAAGGGAAGGCATCGAAACCCTTCGGCCAACCTGGCCGTCCAATGGACAAATGCAATCCTCCTAATTTGCCGCCTCAGGTTCGCTTCCCACCTGCGGCTTCCCCCATCGCGAACCTCGGGGATAAAGACTGGTAACTCCTGGGAACCGTATGCAATGCGATTGCGTACACTGAATGGAGAGATTCGGAGCACGCTTCATACATGAAGAAAATTCTTTTGATTATTCTCGGATTGCTTGTAGCTGGCGGACTTGTTGCTTTCATGGTCATCAAGCAGCAGTCGGGCTACACCAAGGTGTTGACGGCCAAGGTTGTGCGTGAAGATCTGTCGACAGTCGTGAGCGGAACCGGCCAGATCAAGCCCAAGACCTATGTAAACCTGGGCGCGACTGCCATGGGCCGCGTGACCAGCCTCGCCGTCAAAGAAGGCGACAGGGTCAAGAAGGGCCAGACGGTGGCCACCATTGAAAACGTCCAGCAGGTAGCCTCGGTCGCCGGACAGCAGGCAGCCATCTCCGCCGCCAAAACCGACATTGCTTCCAATGTGGCCGCCGAAAAGACCGCCGAGGCCAACCTGGAGCACGCCAAAGCCGACCTGGAGCAGAAGAAGCTGGATTGGGACCGCGCCCAGGCTCTCTACACTGCAGGCATTATGGCCAAGCAGGATTTCGACGCCAAGAAGGCCGCTTACGACCTTGATGTGGCTTCGCTGGCCCAGGCCGTGGCCGGGGTCAACCAGGCCAATGCCAATACCGACTCGGCCCGCGGACACATGCATACGCAGGAAGCCACTCTGCGCGTCAACCAGGACAATCTGAACCGCACCATCGCCATCGCCCCGTTTGACGGCATTGTGACCAACGAGCCGGTGCGCGAGGGCGAAACCGTGGTCGTCGGCATTCAGAATGCCGAAGGCTCCACCCTGATGACCCTGGCCGATATGAGCATCGTCACCGCCGAGGTCAAGGTGGACGAGACCGACATCGTCAACATCCAGCTCGGCCAGCCCGCTGATGTCACCGTCGACGCGCTGCCCGGAAAGAGCTTCAAGGGGCACGTGACGCTGGTGGGCGATCAGGCTCTGCTGCGCTCGACAGGCATTGCCACGTCCCAATCCACCACCGGCACGGAAGAAGCCAAGGATTTCAAGGTCGTCGTGACGCTCGATAGCCCGAACGACGAGCTGCGCCCTGGGCTCTCCTGCACTGCGAAGATCACCACGGCGCACAAGCCGAATGTGCTTACGCTGCCCATCCAGGCGCTGACTATGCACGACCCGGCCATGGACGCGACCAAGGGCAAGGGTGGCGTTCAGGCCGCTTCCAGCTCGACCGGCGCGCCTGCAAAGCCGAATCCGGTGCAGGGCGTGTTTATCGTCGATAATGCCAAAGGCAAGCTGCGGTCCAAGTTCGTTCCCGTAACCACCGGTATTACCGGCGCAACCAACATCGAGGTACTCTCCGGTCTCAGCCCCGGACAGGAGGTCGTCACCGGCCCGTATAAGACGCTGCGCGACCTGAAGGGCGGCTCACTGCTGAAGCGCGATACCGTCAAAGTAGTTCTTCCGTCAGGCAGTAGTAGTTAGCGGCCAGGGCAGTCCGGCAGCAAGAGAAAAGACAGGCATTTTTCCGCCCTTGCGGCGGACTGAACCGGAAACGCACGACCGGGACAAAGGATGAGATTCTGATGGCAACCGACAGCACAATCACCGAAGAACTGGCGCAACCCGTAGCTCCGCCCGCGGACGACATCATAGTGGTCGAGGACCTCTGGCGCACCTACGATATGGGCTCCGAGCAGCAGGTCCAGGCGTTGCGCGGCGTCTCGCTCCGCATCAAGCGCGGTGAATATGTAGCCATCATGGGCCCTTCCGGTTCCGGCAAGTCAACGCTGATGAATCTGATCGGCTGCCTCGATACACCATCCAAGGGCCGCTACTGGCTTAACGGCCAGCTTGTCAGCGAGCTGGACGACGACCAGTTGGCGCGCATCCGCAATAAGGAGATCGGGTTCGTCTTCCAGACCTTCAACCTGCTGGCCAGGGCAACCTCGCTGCACAACGTGGAGCTGCCGCTGATCTACAACGGCACGCCAGCCGCCGCACGGATTGCTCGCGCCAAAGAGGCTCTGAAAGACGTTGGCCTGGAATCGCGCATGAATCACAAGCCGAACGAACTCTCCGGCGGCCAGCGGCAACGTGTGGCCGTTGCGCGCGCCCTGGTTAACCATCCCTCGATCATCTTGGCCGACGAGCCGACGGGCAACCTCGACTCGAAGACCGGCAACGAGATCATGGCGCTGTTCGACAGCCTTCATGCGCAGGGAAATACCATCGTTTTGGTCACGCACGAGCCCGATATTGCCGAATTTGCCCATAGAATCGTCCATATTCGCGACGGGCAGATTTTCTCCGACGAGCCGTCGAAGCGATTCCGGTAACCCCCGTTAACCCTTTATCTAGAGAGATTTAGCAGCCCGCAGACACGTCCGCTGGCTGCTTTTTTGTGTCCGTTTTACAGGCATACAGCGCCAGTACGCAGGCTCATTCCCGCTTGTAAGAGGCTTATTCCAGAATACTTTACGCGAATTCTCACAGTTCCACAGGGAAATGGGGGGAGGGGGTCTGTGGGAGGAAAGGGTGCGGATCGGGTAGTTTCAGGCGACTCCGGCTGGGGGCGGCTGGGGTTTTCATGCGGTCCACTCTCCTCTATTTCCATTGTGCGCCGGGGGAGGGTTATTTTCGGCAAAGGCTGGACTGAACTTGCAGGTATTCCCCGCATCGAGTTGGATGAGTGACTCGGGCTGTTACCGTAAACCCAGAACTACGCAGAAGCTGATCGGCGGAGCCTTGGCGACATCTCGGCACTAATTCGGTCGGTGAGCCATTGGCGATGATGCGCTCATTGACAGCCTCTGCGGGAGATATGGGATCGGTCTCTAAACTCGATTTCTAAGCTCTCTTAAAGCACTCACTCTCAATCAGCCTCCATCGGCCAGTATCTTACCGAGAAATGGGAACTCTCGACAGCAGAGAGCTTCAATTTGCTGTCGCAGGTTCTCATGCGTTGAGTTGTCATGCGTGGCAAGGCTGAGGTAATAGTTCAGTCCTTCATACTTCGCGAAGACAATCCATTCCCCCGTGAGCCTTTCGGCCTCTCGAAGGCGCCCCCAGTTCCCACTCACAGCGTCATTGGCGAGCGGTGCCACGTCTTCAACGGTGAAATACCGCATCTCCCCCGCTTCCTGAGCTTCCCGTACCTTCTGTTGGAGATATGGAATCCCGAACTGTTTCAGGCCATGCTGAATGTTTATGGCCAGTGAGCCGATTCCGGTCTGCATGTAATGCTTGTGCCAAAGACCTTTCAGGGGAGGATACTTGTTCTGAGTTGGCGGCTTCAGACCGGTAGATTTACCCTTTTCCAGAGCCTCGATCTCAGTCGCGACCTGGAAGGGATTAATCCTGCCAGCTTTGAAAGCAGCAAAGAGGCTCAACAGGAACAGCAGGCTGATGCGGCCCGGGGCAATTTGTTCCAACCGCGTCGCCGCAATCACCGCCTCGAATTCAGCGGAAACCTCTGCCGAGATGTCCTTTCCATCTTGATCCTTCGCGTCGAGCTTCCATTTTCGCGTCATCTCATCCATCGTCCGAAGTCACTCGTTGAATCCAGTATGCGCTCTGTCGTGTGGCCCAGGTCCCTCGCATTTGGAGACCGGAGATTGAAGAAAAATGCCTCTTCCAGGATCGTTCCTCTTAAACGCCGATTGCGCCAGAATGGATTCTGGATTGTTGGCAAATCGCCGTTTTACCCGTCGACACAGCCAGCGTTCCTCAGTTGCTTCTAGAGCGCCTCCGGTGGATACAATGGAATAGTCGCAAATACCCACAGACGACCATGCCGCTAGCATCTAGAAAACCCGTCAAGAAAAAAGCTCAACCACGCACGCCCAAATCCAAGCCGCAACTTGAAGGGCCCGAACGTTTCACCATCATGCTTGAGGAGTCTGAGAAATTCTGCGAATGCGTCGGCCTGCACAAAGACCTAATCCGCGAAATCATCAAGACTGATAGCGATTGGGCCTTCATTCTTAAAATCGATGCGCTACTTGAAAGCGCCGCGAAATACATCGTCAGAACGGGGCTGCGTATCAAGCTCCTAAACAGAGTCATGCAGAATGAAACACTCGATGGGTTCGTTGACTCGCTGCCGATCAATGGAAGAACCGGGATACTGAAATTGCTGGATGCAGCATGTCTTCCTCCCGAGGAACTAGCCTGAATAATGCACGAAGCAGTATGCAGCGAAAGCCTGATGTGCTACAAAC
>CAYQOQ010000063.1:0-25322 GCA_964419175.1 uncultured Occallatibacter sp.
ACAGCCCGTCGATCACGCTCAACATCACCATCCGCTCGTGGTAGCGCATGGTCTCGGCGCCCAGAATCTTCTCCTTGGCCTGGTAATGCTCTTTCAGCTTCTCGAAGATATCGTCGCCCAGCTCGTGCCGGCTCAGCTCCGCGGGCTTCTGGTCCCATCCGGCAAAACTCAGCCCGAACTGGTCAATCAGCTTCTCTTCCAGCCCCTTGATATTCCATTGGTCGGGCCGCACGCGCTCGCCGGCAAACTCGTCCAGCAGCCCGCTCAGAATGCCGCCGACGTAGTCCTCCAGAATCAGATCGCGCTGCTCCACGCCTTCCAGCAGTTGGCGGCGCAGCCCGTAGACTGCCTCGCGCTGCTTGTTCATCACATCGTCGTATTCCAGCAAGTGTTTGCGCGATTCGAAGTTCTGCGCTTCCACCGCCTTCTGCGCGCCCTCGATGCGTTTCGAAATCATCTTCGACTCGATCGGCACGCCCTCTTCCATGCCCAGCCGTTCCAGCAGCGTACTCACCCACTGCTTGGCGAAGATGCGCATCAGGTCGTCTTCAAGCGAAAGATAAAATCTCGATTCGCCCGGATCGCCCTGCCGGCCCGCGCGTCCGCGCAATTGGTTGTCGATGCGCCGCGACTCGTGCCGCTCCGTGCCCAGAATGAACAACCCGCCGACCTCAATCACCTGCTCGTGATCCGTCAGCGCTGCCTCCGCATGGCCCTTGTTGCTCTCGGCCCACTCCGGCTCGCTCACCTCGAACTCCTGCCCCTGGTAGTAGAAGCGCAGGAAGCCCGCCGGCGCCATCGGACTGATCGCGCCCTCGGCAACGCTGATCGCGCGCGCCTTGCCCTTCTTCACCAGTTCCTGGCGGGTCATGAAGTCTGGATTGCCCCCCAGCAGAATATCGGTGCCGCGCCCAGCCATGTTGGTCGCGATCGTCACCATTCCCAACCGCCCCGCCTGCGCCACAATCTCTGCTTCGCGCTCGTGGAACTTCGCATTCAGCACTACGTGCCGCACACCCTTGCGCTGCAAAATTCCCGACAGACGCTCCGACTTTTCAATCGACGTGGTGCCCACCAGCACTGGCTGCTTCTTCTCGTGCAGAATCGCGATGTCGTCGGCAACCGCCTTGTACTTTTCCTTCTCCGTGCGGAAGACCACGTCCGGATTCTCAAGCCTCCGCATCAGCATATTGGTGGGGATGACGACGATCTCCAGCTTGTAAATCTTCTCGAACTCGGCCGCTTCCGTTTCCGCCGTGCCCGTCATGCCGCTCAACTTCTTGTACAGGCGGAAGTAGTTCTGGAACGTAATCGTCGCCAGCGTCTGATCTTCCTTGCGGATGTTGACGCCTTCCTTGGCTTCGATCGACTGGTGCAGCCCGTCGGACCAGCGCCGCCCCGGCATCAGGCGTCCGGTGAACGTGTCGACGATGATGACTTCGCCGTCCTTGACCACGTACTCCACATCGCGCTTGTAGAGCGCTTCCGCCTTGATCGCCGTCTCGACGTAGTGCTTCAGTTCCCAGTTTTCCGCATCGGCAATGTTGTCGATGCCCAGCAGCTTTTCGATCGTGATCCAGCCCTCGTCGGTCACGCCGATCGTCCGCTGCTTCTCGTCCACAATGTAGTCGCCGCTGAAATACTTCTCTCCCTCGCCAAGCTGAATGCCCAACTCCGCCTGGCGCCTGTGGTCCATCGCTTCTACTTCTTCGCCCTTGACCAGATTTGGAATGATCTTGCGCGCCCGCGCATACTTGTCCGTAGTCTGATCCGTAGGCCCTGAAATAATCAGCGGCGTCCGCGCCTCGTCAATCAAAATCGAGTCAACTTCGTCCACGATCGCGTAGTAGTGCCCGCGCTGCACGCAGTCCTTGATCTCGAACTTCATGTTGTCGCGCAGATAGTCGAAACCAAACTCGTTGTTCGTTCCGTACGTAATATCGGATGCGTAGGCGGCTCTGCGCTCGTTATCGTCCAGATCGTGCACGATCACGCCTACCGTGAGCCCCAGAAACTCGTAGATCTTGCCCATCCACTCGGCATCGCGCTTGGCCAGGTAATCGTTCACCGTCACCACGTGCACGCCGTGCCCGGCCAGCGCATTCAGATAGCAACTCAGCGTCGCCACCAGCGTTTTTCCTTCGCCGGTCCGCATCTCGGCAATCTTGCCCTGGTGCAGCACCATGGCGCCGATCAACTGCACGTCGAAGTGCCGCATCTGCACCGCGCGCCATCCAGCCTCGCGCACCACCGCAAATGCCTCGGGAAGCAGTTCGTCCAGCGCTTCCTTTTCGGCCTCCTTGCGTGCGTCCGCGTCCGTAATCCCTTCGAGCCTGGCTGCGATCCGGGCCCGGAACTCGACCGTCTTGGCGCGTAACTGCTCATCCGTGAGCGGTTTGATCTCCGGCTCCAGGGCATTGACCTGCGCCACAATGGGCATAAGCCGTTTGATGATCCGCTCGTTCGACGTTCCAAAAATCTTTGTCAGTAATTTATCGAAAAACACAGGTATCTCCGTTTACTAGTCTAAATGCAGAGGGTTAACCCTTGGTCTCAGATGGTCTGTTCAGGTTCAGGCCAGGCCGGCCGTGATTACCTGTCCTTCACAGGCTGGCCCCGATGCGGATTTCGCGCGGGAGCGCGTTTTGCGCCGCGGCAGGATTCCGAAACCAGCCGGATCTCAATCTATTTAGAATACGATTTTCAAGCGAATGGTCCATGAAAAAGCCCTCAGAGTGCGGAAATTCTTCCCGCAATCAGGGCCTTCGACAAGAACACGATTCGAACCTTCCTACTCGTCCGCAACGCTTACCTTCACAAGACGCTGAGAATCGAGCACAACGACAGCCTCTCTGCAGGGCAGCACAAAGCCCTCTTCTCCCCATTTTGAAAGCAGGCGGCTGATGGTAAATAAAGTAGTGCCTGTCATTTGGGCCAGCTCCTCGCGGTTGAGGGATATCTCGACCCCTCCTTTGGAGGGCTTGCCAACTTGTTTCATCAGCCTTAGAAGCGCACGAGCCAGACGCTGGGCAACTTTCTCCGTAGCAACCTCGCGGAACCGCTCCTGTAATTCATCAAGCCGGCCGGAAAGTATTCTACTGATGTTTATCCCAATCTGAGGGTATTTCTTTAACAGGTCCTGAAGCCGGGCGTATTCCCAGACGGATGCATTGCATTTCTCCATCGCTCGCGCTGAACAGGTGTGGTTGCAAGGCAAACAACCGGCCGTGGAGGCAAGGGGTTCGCCCTTGCCGCTCATCTGGATGATGACCTCGGCGCCGTTCGAGCTGATCTGGGTTTGCTTCACGCTGCCGCCATGGAGCATGACCAGGGAGCTAGACGGCTGGCCTTGCATGAAAAGAAGTTCGTCGCGTGCGAAGGTTCGCGCCCTCGCGCAGGAAGCAATCTCAAGGCATTCGCTTTCTGTTAGCCCTGCGAAAACCGCGGAAGCGCACATCATCACAATGCGCTCCGCGATGTTGAATTCTCTGACTTCTGCTCTCCCCGGAACAGAATTTACTGCTGATATTCGTGCATTGACCATGGCCCCCCCAGTATTTACTTGTTCAACCGGCTCTGGGCGCGTCTGAAAGTACGCAGTGTTCAGGCGCGCCTTCATTCAAGCGGTATGAATGGCGTTAGGGACTGTCTACGATCAGTCTCGATTTGACAAAAAAAGACGTATGACCTGGATGCAAGTTCTATGATTTCCGGTCGATGGGAAGAAAGTCGATCGGAACTGCGGCTCAGTGCTCAACTATTTTTGGAGGTGCTTCAATATACATCAAGGCAATTCAACCGTTCGAAAGTCGTACCCCTCATTGAAAAGAACGGTCTGTGATTCATGTGCCAACCAGTTTTTTGTTTTCCGAGCATGCGCATCGCTTAGCTGGCATGGCACTACATGATCGCTGACCACAAATCTTCCGGTGCAGCCCAATTAGCACATTTTTACCTGCGTATGATGGCTAGTAAAGCACACTTTCGTGGTATTTTCTATAAATAATTTCACTAGAATCGACGTTGGGTTCAAGGCGATTTCAAGCTCGCCAAATCGCCGAATCGAAACCTGGACACCACTCAAAAGGAAAGCCCCCGGCGGGTTAGCCGGAGGCTTTCTTATTTCGATTGGAAAGAAGCTTAGGCGCTGAACAGCAGCACGCCCGCCGCCTTCTCCTCGCTCCCGCTCTCGTCCGCGCTCACCGGCCGATAGAAGAGCTGGTTGCTGTCCATATAGACCTCGAGGAACGCTGGCCGGTCGGTAATCTTTCCGGCAATCAGCGCCTCCGACAACGGGTCCTCGACATACCGCTGCAGTGCGCGGCGCAGCGGACGTGCTCCGTAGCTGCGATCGCCCAGCGTCTTGTCCAGAATCCACTTCTTCGCTTCCTCGGTCACCGAAATCGTGATCGACTTCTGCGCCAGGTTCGCGTTCAACTGCTGCACCAGCAACTCTACGATCTGGATCAGGTCGCCATCCGACAGCGATTGGAACAGAATCACCTCGTCCAGACGGTTGAGGAATTCTGGATTGAAGGTCTTCTTGACCTCCTGTTTCACCAGCTCCTCCACCTTGTCCGAGACAATGTCTTCGCGGTCGCTCTGGAAGCCCAGCCCCTGCTTCTTCATCAGGTGCCGCGCCCCGATGTTCGACGTCATGATCAGGATCACGTTCTTGAAGTCGACCGTGTTGCCGAGTCCGTCCGTCAACTGCCCGTCTTCAAAAACCTGCAGCAGAATGTTGAACACATCCGGGTGCGCCTTCTCGATTTCGTCCAGCAGCACCACCGAGTAAGGCGAGCGCTTGACGCGTTCCGTCAACTGGCCGCCCTCCTCGTAGCCCACGTATCCCGGAGGCGAACCGATCAGCTTCGACACCGAGTGCTTCTCCATGAACTCCGACATATCGAACCGGATCAGCGCCTTGTCGGACCCGAACAGGAACTGCGCCAGCGTGCGCGCCATCTCCGTCTTGCCCACGCCCGTTGGCCCAAGGAACAGGAAGCTTCCAATCGGCCGGTTCGGCGACTTCAACCCTGCACGCGACCTGCGAATCGCTCGCGCGAGCGCACTGATTGCCTTTTCCTGCGAAATCACGCGCTTGTGCAGCTCTTCTTCCACGCGCAGCAACTTCTGCGTCTCTTCTTCCTTGATGCTGGTCACCGGCACGCCCGTCCACCGGCTCACCACGTCCTCAATGTCCTCGCGGCCCACAATCCCCGCCGCCGAATCGTCGAGGTGATATTTATCCCTCAGCCCGCGCAGATTCTCGCGTTCCTTGCGCTCCTCGTCGGAGTAGAACCGCGCCTTCTCGAACTCGTGATTCGCAATCGCCGAGTCCATCCGGTGCACAATAAACTTGATCCGCTTCTGCACCTCGGTAATCTCTTCGGGCAGCGAAGTCTGGCGCAGCTTCACCCTGGCGCCTGCCTCGTCGATCAAGTCAATCGCCTTGTCCGGCAAAAACCGATCCGGAATGTAGCGGTTGGAATGCGAGACCGCAAACTCAATCGCCGCATCCGTGTAACTGACCGCGTGAAACTTCTCGTAGCGGTCCTTGATCCCGTGAATAATCTTGATCGCGTCCGCCTCGTTCGGTGGCGGAACCTTCACTGCCTGGAAGCGCCGCTCCAGCGACCGGTCCTTCTCGATCGACTTGCGGTACTCCCCCGGCGTCGTTGCGCCGATGCACTGAATCTCTCCGCGCGACAGCGCCGGCTTCAGAATATTCGCCGCATCCAGCGATCCCTCCGCCGAGCCCGCCCCAACAAGCGTATGCAGCTCGTCGATGAACACAATCGAGTTCTGATTCTCCATCAGCTCTTTCATGATCGTCTTCAGCCGCTCTTCAAATTGGCCGCGATATTTGGTACCCGCCACAATTAGTGACAGGTCCAAGCCCAGCACTTTTTTATCGGCCAGGAACGAAGGCACCTCGCCGTCGGCAATCCTCTGCGCCAGGCCCTCCACAATCGCCGTCTTGCCCACGCCGGGCTCGCCAATCAGAACCGGATTGTTCTTCGTGCGCCGGCACAGAATCTGCACCACGCGTTCCAGTTCGCTATCGCGTCCCACCAGCGGATCAAGCTGTCCATCCATGGCCGCCTGCGTTAGATCGCGGCTGAACTCGGCCAGCAAACTCGACTCGCGTTGACGCTGCTGTGGCGGAGCCTTCTCCTGCGTCACCCGCGCCAGCTCTTCGCGAATCTGCGCCAGCTTCAGCCCGCGCTCCTGCAGGATCTCCGACGCAAAGCACTTCTCTTCGCGCAGCAATCCCAACAGCAAATGTTCGGTGCCGATATGCTTGTGTCCCAGCCGTTCGGCCTCTTCCGCCGCATAGGCCAGCACCCGCTTGCATTCGTTCGATAGCGGCAGGTCAACCGAAGTCGAAACCTTCTCGCGAATCGTCGTGTGGGCCTCGATCTGTTTACGGATCGACTCCACCGACGCATGCGAGCGCAAAAAACGGTTGGTTAATGCCTTGTCCTCGCGCAGCAGTCCAAGCAGCAAGTGCTCGGTCTCGATATAGGGCGACCCAAACTGGCTGGCCTCATACCGCGCGAAGAAGATCACGCGCCGTGCCTTCTCCGTATAGCGTTCGAACATGATCCACTCCCTCCCCTGTCGGGGCTTACCCCAGGCTATCGGCTGGAGTAACCGTCCGGTTCACTTTGCACCCCAGCGACGAAGACCTGTCGTTGGGGGCCCCGCTTCCGGCCTCGGCCTAACCCGCGCGCGCCTTCTTCTGATTTCGCTGCCAGTGGTCCCAGGTAGAACGTCCACCATGCCCCCGAACAGCTAAATGGAATGGTACCGAGCGACCTCCGCTCGACAAATCCTCGGCGCTCGTGCTGCCTGAAGACTCCCATCCTCTCCTCTTCAACCTGAAAGAGCAAACTGATGACCATTTCCAGGTTGCTTACTAATAAGACTCACAAATCACCCATCAGGGTGCTTTTCCTTCAAATACCACCGAAATTCAGTCCCATCTATCGGCTAGAGCATTTTCACTGTTGGTGTAGAGCGGCTTTGAAGGGTACGGGCTTCAGCCCGTACGGCCAATTCCGCAATAGAGGCGCGGGCTTTAGCCCCCGAGGGAATGTTCATCCCTCTACGCCATCAGGGAAAATGCGCTAGCTGCCAGCGGAACCAGCCTCCCACCTTCAAGCCGCAATGCTCGCGTACATCGCGCGGCCAAGTCAAGATTGTGCGTCACCATTATCGATGTCAGCCCGTGGCTCCTGTGCAGCCTTTCGATCAGGTCAAACACCATGCCGGCGGTTATTTCGTCCAGGTCGCCTGTCGGTTCGTCGGCCAACAGCAGCCGGGGATTGTTAACAAGCGAGCGAGCAAGCGCAACCCGCTGTTGCTCGCCGCCGGAAAGTTCGCCGGGCCGGTGGGCGCCGCGTTCTTCCAAACCCACCTCCCGCAACCAGTTAGCCCCAACTGCAAGCGCTTCGCGTTTCACTACGCCGCGAGCCAGCAACGGCATGGCCACATTCTCCAGCGCTGTAAACTCCGGCAGCAAATAGTGGAACTGCCACACGTACCCAATCTCCCGGTTACGAAACCCTGCTGCCTCGCGTGCGGAAAGGCTGGCCACATTGGTTGACGCGCAGTATACAGTTCCCGCGGAGGGAGCATCAAGCGCGCCCAGAATGTGCAAAAGCGTGCTCTTCCCCGCCCCGGATTGGCCCACAACGGCCACCATCTCGCCGGCGGCGATCTCGAGGTTCAGATTGTCAAAAAGATTCAGCGCGCCGCGCGCCGTCTGGTACGTCTTGCGCAGCCCTTCCACCTGAATCATCAGGTTTTGCTTCGCCCCGCCCGTCCCATCCTGATTCTGTTGGGGAGGCTCGCCCTGGACCCGCAACTCCGGCTCTCGCGCGGTGGCGGAAGTTTCGAGGGCAGCCGCTGGGGTAGGTTGCATCATCCGTTACCGCCAATTTTACATTGCAAGCCCCAAAACCCCTGAACAACAAGCCCCGCCACAATTCCGAAGTACCTCGCACCACGATTACGGATTGGGGATGCACACCCGCCAATTCCCAACCACAAACAGATCGAGACTTCCCCTGGCGGGGATGGAGCCGAGGAAAGTGGATGGGTATGGAGGCTGGGGTGCCCCCGGTCCCTAGCTTTTGGGGACCGGGGATGGAGGCACAACGCTGCCCAAGCCTACCGGTTGGAGTATTCTCGCAGTGTATGAAGGGTCAGCGCATCCGCTATCAGCAAACAGGAGAGTTTCACTTCATCACCTTCAGCAGTTTCCGGCGCCAGCCATACCTGTCGACGGTCGCGGCGATGGAGCTTTTCGAGGATGCGTTGGAGCGCGTCCGGCAGCGTTATCTCTTCGCAGTCGCTGGTTACGTGGTCATGCCCGAGCACGTGCATCTGTTGGTCAATGAGCCAGGGCGCGGGCCTTTATCCAGAACCGTTCAGGCCCTCAAGCTGTCGGTTTCGATGCGCAGCCGCGAAAGGCCCTTTTGGCAGGCGCATTATTACGATTTCAACGTGTCATCGCACCATAAGTTCGTGGAGAAGTTGCGCTACATTCATCGTAATCCGGTCAAGCGCAGCCTCGTTACCAAGCCCGAGGAGTGGCTTTGGTCAAGCTTTCGTCATTATCAAACGGGCATGCACGGTACCGTAGAAATCGAATCGCAATGGACGGCCTGCGAAAGAGGCTGGCAACTGCCTGAGTGGATGCGCGGCAGGCATATCGATTCCCCCTCCCCGGTCCCCAAAAGCGAGGGACCGGGGGCACCCTCAACTTGATAGTGCGTGGTATGAGACCAGGACCACCCGCCGTTCCCACGCCTTGCGGAAAGACGATAAGGTCAGACGACGCAGCTTACTGATATACCTATACCCATGAATGACGAGACAAGCATCATTGCGCGCCCGCGTGACTACTCGAACATTTTCCAGTTCCAAGACCCTACTGTCCTGGATGCCTTCCTTAATGAACCGCTGACCCTCGTTGCCGAGACCATCACCGGAGCACTCGCAGTCGGCAAAACTGGTGCTATGGTGGCGGGTGGCCGAATCGTCCAAGCATTGTTAAAGGGGCAGGCATTCAAGCAGTGGGGAAAAGAGTTTCATGCCCTCAGAGATGCAGGAAAGATTCCTGATGATTTTGCCGAGAAGAAATATGGATTTCAGACTTGGGTTGAACTGATGACAGTCATCGACGAAGAATCACCCGAGGCGGGTGGCCCGGGTCCCGGGATGAGTTCATCCACTAAAGCTGGGTGCCCCAGGTGCCTCGCTTTTGGGCACCTGGGAGTACACGAACCTCAATCAGGTTTCCGTTAAATTGTGATTCTCGATTGACGCCAACACCCCTTACCGTAAACCCACCACTGTCCGCACAAACTTTTTCTGCAACCGTTATCATCAGAACTGACACCTCAGATTCGACATATGAGAGGACCGCTGATGCCAGTTTCTGCAAATCGTGTTTGGCGACAATTGCCCAATGAGATCCGAGTCGCCGTCTGCCAGATTTTTTGGGCGGAGTCAAAGGGCACAGAGAAACAGCTCCTCATTGCCTCTATCGCAAAAGCAAAGAGTCTGCGTGAAGTCTTTGTCCGCAAAAGCCCGATTGAGCGGCTGGTCAACTGGACGGCGGCAACCCTGTCACTTCCTGACCCGATCGTGGATGATCTGCTGAAGAAGTATCTTCTCCACGAGCATCGTGCCGTGATTGTCAGCTTTCTTGACTTGCTTAAAATTCCCCATTCCGAGGGAATGATCGAGGAGAGCTTTGACTTCGCCACCCTGACAAACGAACAAGTTCAGGAGGCGGCCCGTAGCTTGCTCGCATCGGCAGATCGCACCGGCTCCGAACTTTACCTCAAGTACCTCGTGCTTCAAGGCGGACCCTGGGCCGGGATTGAAGAAGTCCTGCCAACTGGAGAGTAAAAGCCGCTGCCAAGTTGTCCCCTTCATCCTCAGTGGCGGGTTACATCCAGCGATGAACCGGAGGGAGCATGGGCCTTCAGGCCCATGAATACGTCCTCGCTAAAAACACGGCTTTAGCCGCGGGCCTCTCAGCCTGGGATACAACGGCAGGTGGCCCGGTCAAAAGCAGTAAAGAACTGCCCTGAGCCAGGAGAATCTGTGCCCCGTTCATCGCGGCTTTATCGCGATGAGCGGGAGACGTGGGCTACGATCGCCTCATGCCGACCGGCTTGAAACGGCCCCGGTTGAAGTTGAGGGCCGATTTTAGGCAGATAGGGTCTCTATCTAGGAAGCATCCAAAAGCAGGACGTGCTTGCTGAACTCGCTTCCGGCCAGATACGCGATGCCTTTGTCCATCGTGACCAGAACCATTCCATTGCGCACGGCCAGACCCAGCAGGTAGGCATCCGTGACCTGTTTGGTGCCAAACAGCCGCTTGAAGAACGGGCCGCACAGCGTGTGCCAGTCCTCGGCGATGGGCAGATAACGATAGCCCGGATGCTGCGCGAGCTTTTTCAGAATGGCCGTGGCCTCGGCCATTTCGATTTGCCCGGCGCGCGGCGCGGTCGCATTGCGCAGGAAGCCAGCTTCCGTGAAAGGGCAAATAGCCCAGCGGAGATCGGCAGCCGCATAGAACCACGCCTCGACAATCGGATGGTGAATATGATTCCTGGCCATCAGCGCATAGAGCACATTCACGTCCAGCAAATAGCCCTTCTCAGACAAGGGCATCCTCCGAGGCTTCCTTTACCATCTCCGGCGTGATGCGGTTGCCCGTGTCAGCGATCTCCAGATAGCCATGCCGATTCATGGCCAGCCGGGGCGAAGGGATTTCCTGCCCCGTCGTCTGCTCGGCACGGCGAATCAGTTCACTGACGGCAATGCCCAGCGAGACCCCTTTGGCATTCGCATACGACGAGGCGAAGGCCAGGGCGTCATTGTCGAGGTGAAGATTGGTCCGTGTTCTCATAGAATCATTATGTACCATATTTACATACGGTGCATAAATGTTTTTATGGTACACATATGAACAAACGGTACCTAGCCGACCTAACCTAACGCTCCGCGGGTGGCCAGGTCCGGGGTCCCCAAGGACAGGTCTTCGTCCTTGGGGTGGAGATGCCTCGCTTTTGGGCACCTGGGAGAATACCAAAATCCCAGACCCGCTCCTTTGCCGAAAATAACCCCCGATCGGCGCACAATAGAAATATGAGTTCCACATCCCCGACAACCCGCAATCCGACCTCTCAGCGCCCACGCCGAGGCACAAAATCAACTCCACTCGGCCGCTTTTCCGCCCCAATTCCCCTGGGACCCCCTACCCCCCTCCCCGTCAATTGCACAGATTATGGTGCACATGAAAAATAACAATACTGTAATCAACAACCTACAAGCACGCCATGTTGTACAAGCAGTAAACATGCCGTCATTTTTCGTGCATTCTCAGCGGCTTTTTTGCCAAAATCTGCCCCGCCGAAGCCATTTACGGCCTCAATCGACAGTTTTTGAATGCGGTGGAAACAGTCCTAGCGCCGCGGCCCATTCAACGCCGGTTTCACTACGCCGCGCGGTTTCTCCGGCTTCGGCGGCGGAGGCAAAGCCGGCCTCACCTGTGGCTGGCTGGTAGGAACAGCCGCCGCCTGCTTGACTGCGGGCTTTGCGCCTGTCTGGGCGGGCGAGCCACTACCTGCCACGATTGGCTTTCCACTTACCGTCTTCGCCGGTTTCAACCCCTGTGCGGAAGGCGCCGCGGTTGCTTTGGCCGCCCCGGGATTTACAGGCTGCCCAGCCCCAGCCTTCGGTATCTGGCTGTCGGTCTGGTCCTGCGGAAATTTCTCGTCCGGCTTGCCGGCGATGGCAGCTTTCATAAACGTCATCCAGATGGGCAATGCGGCGCGCGCGCCAGTCTCCTTCTCGCCCAGGGATTCGCGGCTGTCGAAGCCGATCCACACCCCGCAGGTCACCGAAGGCGAGAAGCCGAGAAACCAGGCGTCGGTATAGTCGCTGGTGGTGCCCGTTTTGCCGCCCAGCGGATGGTTCATCTGCGCCACGGCTGCGCCGGTGCCGTGCGCCGTCACTGCCTGCAAAAGCGTCATCATCGTCCGCGCCGTCTGCTGGTCGATCACCTGGCTCACGGTGGGGCGGTCTTCCCACAGCGCAATGCCGTCGGCGTTCGACACCTTGCGTACCAGGTGCGGCGTGACGCGGATTCCGTCGTTGGGAAACACGGAGTAGGACGCCACCTGCTCTTCGAGCGAAATCTCGACCGCGCCCAGAGCCACCGGCAGATACGGAGGAATGTTCGACGTGACGCCGAAGCGGTGGGCCATGTCGATCACCTTGTGAATGCCCACGCGCGCGGCCAGCTTGAGTGCGGGAATGTTGCGCGACTCGGCAAAGGCGTTCAGGATCGTCATCCGGCCTTTGTAGTCGTTCTCGTAGTTGTGCGGCACATAGCTGCCGAAGCTGACCGGCCCGTCCACAATCGTGTCGTCCGGCTTGACGCCGTCTTCAATGGCGGCCGTGTACACATAAGGCTTGAAGCTGGAGCCGGTCTGCCGCTCCGCCTGGATGGCGCGGTTGAACTGCGACAGCGCATAGTCGCGCCCGCCCACCAGCGCCAGCACATCGCCGCTCGTGTTATCGATGGCCATCAGTGCGCCCTGCGCTCCGGAGTCCTGTTCCAGGCTGGCTCGGCGGTCGCTGCCTTCCATGGCGGCCAAATGAACATAGATAATGTCGCCGGGCTTGACGAGCGCGTCGGCGAGACGTTGCCCGGTCCATTGCCAGTCCCCCGGCAGCAAAACAACCTCGGCATTTTTCTGCCCCGGTGCGCCGATGCGTGCGTGAATCTCCAGCGGCAAAACGCGCGTCACGACGGCGTGCACGTAGTCTCCCTGCCCCGGCACGATCGCCCAGTCCGGATGCCGGTAGTCGTTCAGCGCGGCGCCTGCGGCCAGCACATTCTCCAGCCGCCCCTTCCAGCCGCGTCTCCGCTCGTAAACGGCCACGCCATCCACCACGGCCTGGTTGGCCGTCTGCTGCAACTCCAGGTCGAGCGTGGTGTCCACGCGCAGGCCCGCCTCGTGTACCTGCTCGGAACCGAAACGCTTGTCGAGTTCCTGCCGGACCTCTTCCTGGAACCATGGCGCTACCAGGCCCTGCGGTTCTGCAATATGCAGTCCCAGCGGCGCGCTACGCGCCTGCTCTGCCTGAACGTGGGTAATCTCGCCGTCGGACTCCATCTCGGAGATCACCAGGTTGCGCCGGCGTAGCGCCTTATCGGGATTGACCAGCGGCGAGTAGGCGTACGGCGCTTTGGGCAGGCCGGCCAGCAGGGCAGCCTCGGTCAGTGTCACGTCCTTGGCGTGCTTTGAGAAGTAAAACTCCGATGCCGCCTCGAAGCCATACATGCCGCTGCCCAGGTAGATCTGGTTTCCGTAGAGCGTAAAGATCTGCTGCTTGGTAAACGTGCGCTCAATCTGAATCGCGAGATAGGCTTCCTGGAGTTTGCGGCCAAAGTTCCGATCGGCAGAGAGAAAAAGGTTGCGCGCCAACTGCATTGTGAGCGTTGAAGCGCCCTGCGAACGGTCGTGCGTGCGCAGGTCGTGCCACACGGCGCCGCCGATGCGCAGCACATTCACGCCCCAGTGCGACTCGAAGCTCTTGTCTTCAATGGAGATGACAGCCGCGCGGAGGATCGGCGCAAAGCCGTCGTAGCCCACCACCTCGCGCCGCTCCAACGCAAACGAACCGATGACGCGGCCTTTGCGGTCGTAGAGGTTGGTCATCGTCGAGGGGCGGTAATGCTCAAGCTGGTCAATTTGAGGCAGGTCAACGGAATACACCAGGGTGAGCCCGGCCAGGGAACCCGTCACGACCGCCAGCACCAGCAAAACCGCCAACACGGAGCGCCCGGCCAGCTTGCGGTTGCGGCGCAACAGATCCCGAGAGCCCGGGAGCGGATACGGAAGCGGACTGCTCCGCCCCTGCCCCAGCGGCGGCTTCACGGGCTTATGTGTGGGGGTAGCCAAGCGATTCGTGCCTCATAGGCATCTCTCCCAACGTGCTGCGGAGAAAACGCCTTAGCTTAAGGCTAGCATTTTCGCGAATCGCCGGTATGTGACAGAGAGAATCGCCGTACCACGAATGTACTGGACCGGGAAACCAAGGCCGCAAATGGAAGGGGCGCGGCCAAAAGCCGCGCCCTCATTTGAAGCTGTTTGCGTTTGCCCGCTCAGGCGCTCTTGGCCTTCAGCAAGTCGAGCGCCTTGTTGAGCATGTCGTCGCTCTTGGGTGCCGGAGCGCCTTCCTCTTCCGCCTCGATTGGCGAAGTCACCACCACGTTCGGCGTCACAGCAACGTCCTGAATTTTGATGCCGGAGGGGCTCTGGTATTTGGCCACGGTCAGCAGCAGGTCGGCGCCGTTGGGCAGCTCAATAGACTTCTGGAACGATCCCTCGCCGAAGGTGCGCTCGCCCACCACATCGCCGCGCTTCAGATCCTCGATAGCGGCCGCGGCCAATTCCGGCCCGCCGTAGGTGCCGCGATTCACAAGGACGGCGACCGGCGCGGCGGAGACGAACTTCGCCGGGTTAGCCGTGAAGGTCTGCGTGGTGAACTGCTGGCCCTGCAGCGTGGCAAGTGTCCCGGAATTGATGAAGAGGTTGGCTAGCCGCACGCCCTGAGCGGCATCGCCGCTGCAGTCGCGCAGGTCGAGCAGAATCTTGCTGCCCTTGGGCGCTGCCTTGATCTTGGCGGCCAAGTCGTCTACGCGGGCGGCGCTCAGTACGCCGGGCTTCAGATACAGGATCGTGGCGCTGTCGTAGGACTGCGTCCCCAGCACGGGCGAAGCGGCCACGGCGCGGGTCAGCGTCAGCTTGTCCGGGTCTGGCTTCAGCGGGCGCACCACCGAGAGCGCAACCGTGCTTCCCGGCTTGCCCTCCAGCATCAGGCGGATGACCGCCAGCGACAGCTCCCGCGTGGACTGGTCGCCAATGGACTCAATGACATCGCCATCGGACAAGTGCTGGTCAGCCGGCGAACCCGGCAGCACGTTCACCACGGTGGCGTACCCGTAGCGCTTTGAAACCGTGATGCCCACCTGCGCCGAGCCGGAAACCGGCTCTTCCTTGTAGATCTTGTACTCGGTTGGCGTCAGGTAGCTTGAGTCCGAGTCGAGCGACTCCAGCAGGCCGTGGAGAGCGCCGGTGGTTACATCGGTCATGTTGGGCTCAGTCACGTAGTCGGTCTGGATCTTCTGCAGCACCTCGGCATAGAGCCGCATCTGGCGGTAGGCGCCATCCTGGTCGCTGCCGGCGTGAACGCCGAAGATGCCGAACTCGCCCAGGGCGAAACCCAGGCCAAGAGCGGCAAAGATGGCTACGGAGAGTACAAATACTGAACGCTGAAAGAATCGGGACACACACACCACCTAGGCGGGCCTCAAGGGGAAGCAGGCCGCATACCTATATAGACGCAATGATACCGCAAACGGGGCTTTGGCAGGCGTTTTTGGTAGTGGGGCAACAACTAGAGGAAAGCGTTGAGGTGATGGAATCGGAGCACAAATGCAGCACGGACTCAGACCTATATCTGTAAACTGCCAGTGCTTCTGGAGCGGGAGACCGGGATCGAACCGGCGACATTCAGCTTGGGAAAGTGTATATAACATTTATTATCAATAACTTACAGAAACAATAAAGCGCCGAAATAGACCCAAGTGGACTCAAAGGAATTCTTACGGCGGGGGCAAAAGAGGGGTTTCACCCAATGAATATGCGGGTTTCAGCTTGTTCCTTCGCCACCCCGTTTTCAACCCCATTGGAACACAGAGGGGCCGTAAGGACTTCTGGAGGCCGCATTGTCCTGCTTGGAAAGCGGAGCGGATATCGCTTGAACTCCCTCTTCTACGGCCTGCTGACGGTCTTCATCGCGTCGCTCCTTGTGGAGCCTACGCTGGTTCAACTTCCGCTCGACAGTGTCGGGCTGCATTCCCACACCGAATCGAGTAGGCTTGTTGACCTTGACCTGGCCTTCTCAACGTTTGCCCTTTGGCCGAATGGGCGGACTCTCGTCATTTTGAACTGGTATTCAGACCCACGGTGCGATTCATCGCTCCTGACATTGCGCAGCGTTCCCTACCTGTGGGTTTGGGCGGGGCGCGCTTATGAATCCAAAAACAAGGCAACACGGAAGCAGTGAGGCAAGATTGACCTCGCCAGCCACTTCTCGATCTACAACGTCGAGTGGTTCAGGGAACGCCGGACTGCCTGGTGACCAAGCTTCCACGCCACTAGCGTGGGCATCAAAGTATTGCGGGCCGACCGTAATACTCAACTTCTCCATTTCTGGCACGGTGAAATGGAACTCGCTACTACTGGTATCCAAGCAGAATCGTCCGTCCCACGCCGCCATTGGTGTACAGTGCTTCCGAAACTGCCACCAAATGCCGCACGGGCTGCTTCCGGTCCTGCAAGCTCACGGCTCCTTTGTAGCAGGAGGCGTGTTCGCCGAGTGATACCTCTTTTACTTCGCCGTCCGGAAAGGTCAGCGTGAAGATGGCCTTTTCGTGAACCGCCGCCGTGATCGCGCCCACGTCGGAGTCGTTGCCGAAGGCGCTGATGAGGTGCGCCTGTTCGTCTTCGCCCACATACCGGTTCACCCGCAGCCGTATTCGCGTCGAGGTCTTCTCCGTCATGCGGTGATACTCAAGCAACCCGAGCCTCAGGTGTGCATTCTGCATCGTCCTCTCCTTCCTGCTTTGCCGGTGTTTCGGTCAGCTTCAGGGTCCTTCCGTCGGCATAGACTAATCGCAACTCGTTGGCCCACCGTTCCCTATGATGGATGATCTGCTCATCACCGTCCTCCTCAACGAAGGTGGTCACATGCTTGACCGATCTCCATCGCGCAATATGCCGGTCATCACCCTGGCCGAAGACTCCATTCAGCAGGCCCGCCGTGCAGAGCAGCCCCACATGACCTCCATGCAGCGGCGTGATCGGACGCCCAGTGGCCACGTCCTCGCGTGGCATCAAAAACGGCAACGTCTGCTTCCATGCGCCTGACAGCGGCAACAAGTCTTCCAGCAGGTCATATGGTAGCCCGCGATAACTCAGCGCAGCCTCTCCTGTCGTGGGCACAGAATATGGTTCGCACGCTCCTGGCGCCAGCTCCGGCAACGCCTGAAAACTGCCATACGGGCTAATGCGCTGAAGTTGCCGCCGCGCCTCCTCGACCGCCGCGCCCCGCACATTGCGGCGAACTCCAAGCACAGCGATCTGCCGGAAGCGGACCGATTCATCGTCAGTCATGCGAAAGATATTCAGCCGGGCGAAGTGTGAACTGAGTACCCCGGCGCACTCGTGCAGGCGCTCGAAGGGAATGACCAACACCAGCACACCCTCCATTACCAGCCAGCGGAAGGTGTGTTCGAGAAACAGACGCTCCATGCGGCTGTTGCCAACCGAGCCGATTTCGGAGTCGTAGGGCGGATTCAGGTACAACAACGAGAAGGACTCAGGCTTGGCAACGGCGTCGAAAGTATTGCCCTGGATAGTCGCGATGCCCCTTGCACTTGCGGTCAATGCTCGCTCGGCATCGAGTTCCACGCCATAGCGGCGCACATCGGCGCCGTGGGTAATCAAGTTGAGAGCCACGCCTTGTCCCACGCATGGATCGACCACCGATGCCGGTCCAGTGAAGCTGAGAAGCTGACGAAGATTACCGCCTTCGCTCGGTGGGAGTGGGTAAAACCCCATCTTCAAACGCGCAACATTACGCGCCATGGTTCCTCCTTTGGCGATGAACTCTGTGTGACTTGAACCATAAAATGGCACCAAGTGACAAGTTATGCTTCAATTCTCTTCTGGGTAGGTATGAGTGCTGCACGCGCAGTTCATAAGGGATGGTGGCAACATAGTTTCGAGATCAGATCAAGTAGACTGACCGACTGAATATATTGGATTTCTACTTCGAAATACAGAGGACTTTGCGCGCCTGACGAGTTGCCGAGGTGATGAACTTCCAGTTGCTGCGCGATCCTTCTGGAATGCGTTCGACGACTCGGCTTACTGTCGGGGACAAGCCGCAGCTCTGAATTTCGGCAACAATGCAATGGATGCCATGAAACAACAGGTCACGTTGGCGCTTCGTTTCGGTCGCTACACATTGACGGTGTTGCACTGCAATCATGCGCCGCACCGCAGGGAGATATTTATTCATGAACCAAACCGTGATCTCCAGGCGCTTGCAGACATCTCGCACAGATGGCACTGGATCCTCCCCGAGCGTGGCCTTTGCCTCCGCCTCAACATCAGCTCTGCGCTTCATAAGGCAGGCACGGTGTCGCGCCGCAAGTTTATTGCAGAGGGCAGGTTCGTGCGTCCGCAGCACTGATGAGGATGAAAAACCCAGGCGGCGACTTAGGTCAACGAGGGTCGGCGCTGGGTGTTCGCAGAGCGCCTGTTTCAAGGTCCGACGCATCCTTTCAGGTCGAAATTGTTTTGCATGAGCAATCTTCTCTCGGATGGCCCCGCAGAGTTCTGGAAATTTCCGATGGATAAATCCGGAGTTTGAATATCCAAGATTTTCCGCGATCTGATGAACGGAGATAGATTCATGCGACTTGAGAGATTGTTCCAAAATCTCCTTAAGTTGTGCGGCTTCGCAAATTCTGACAGCACCAGGTTTCTTCCACCAATGACTTTGACCCGACTGCCTATGTCGGGCAGCGATCTTATGGCAGAGTATCCGGTCTGCTTGATAAAGCCTCTCCGTGCTTTTGTAGTCTAATTTTTGCGCAACCTCAGACAAGCTGAGTGGCACGGTTTCATCAAGAGCCGTTAGAAGAGCTTGTCGAATGTTGCTTGCAGTCCGGGATGGGGATACACCGCGGCTTCCGGTGAGAGCTATGGCTTCTTTTGCGGCGGCGATATTTGCTTGCGTCGGTGCTGATGAATTGAATAGGCTGGAAGCCGGAATATTCAAGAAGCGGCAGGTTCGCAGCAAATTATCAAGCCGAGGAACCGTTGCGCCTTCTATCCAGTTCTTCATAACGCAAGGTGGACAATGAGTTTTCTGTGCCAAGGCAAGGACGTTGCCGTCTGCGATCTGATCAAGATAAACAGCGAGACTTTTGCGAAATGATTCCCTGACAGTTGCCGCGTTGACCATCGGAAGCATCGCCAGCAAATCTCCCACCTGAGTGCTTTCCCATGCTGCGCTTTCAGCGATTGACGTTGTGGAACTCGATTGGTTGCTGTTAGTGTCAGGCATTCCTAACCACCCTTCACATCGCTCACAATATCCTGGACGCGAGAAAACTCCGAGCGGACTCAGCGTTCGCGCACAATGCGGACAAGTGTGATCCAGCGGTCGAACATGGGTTGAACAGTATGAAGACATATCAATCGACCAGATAAGCGGTTCATAGACAATCTGGTTATTCGCCCGCCATCGGTCGTAGCAATATGCACACCATGCCCGATGACGACGGAACAGATTTTCTGAAAGCACATGACGAAGTGGAAGGAGCGTGAGAAACTGCAGGTCTTCGAGGCTGGTTGCGGTTTCCAGGGCATGAACCCACTTCATGGCTTGGTCTGTAACGCCATTGATCGCATAGTTGCGAGCTCGGAATCCATGCCCGCCGATACGGACAGCTTTGGCGGCAGCCGTAATCATTGGGTCGTTGGAACCCGCCAACTCCGAAAGCACACGGCCCACAAGATCTCCCACGCTCACCGAGTGTGCTTCAGCGAGTCGAGCGGTGTAGCCGGTAAGGCTCTCGACCAATGCAGTGCCGACACCCATTGGCTCAAGCACATAGAGCCTGCTTCTCCGCGGAATCGGAGGGGGTGATAGCGACCACGAATCATACAGTGGCTGCATTTGCACTGACTCGTCCGATAACATCACGCGTATGCAACCGTTGTCCTAGCCTCCAATGCTGTTTTCTCGTCGACGGCATTTCAATAGTAACAATAGGAGAGATCACTTTTTCTGAATGTCCCTCATGAAGGCTCAATCCGAGTCGCGTCCTGAGCCGATTGCTCTGTTCCACATCCTCCTGAAGTCCGACCTCGCCTTCCAAAGTCTCCGACAGCATTTTTTCGCACTGTGACACACTCAGTGCGTGTGTCTGCAGGTCTTGCATCGTCAGAACAGATGCATTTCGTCTGGACACTCCGGTAAGCGCCCTGACAAGCCACTCCTTCAATACCCCCACGCAGCCGATGCTTCGCTCGTACAAGTATTCCCAGTCATGCACAAGGTCTGGCATCTGCGAGAGGGGAAGCTGTTGTTCGAAGGAACGCAAAACATTCAGGAACATTTCACGATCTTTGGGGGCATCGGCGCGATAGCGCGGAAAATGAATGTCGATACTCCGGCGGCTCAGTTGCGCACTCAGATTGCGAAACGCAAGGAGCTCGTAAGTACCGAATAGCACGTGAACCGTCTCGGTGCGATTCGCAATCGACTTGATCACGTCCAACTGCTCAGAAAGCCTACGCCCCGAGCCAATTCTTGCCAAATGCTGTGCTTCATCGAGGAGGACTGCCACCGGACGCCGAAATCGTATGGCTTGCTCTGCGGCATGATGGAACTCCGCACCGGCCGCTCTCGGGTTGGGCAAGTAATTCATTACTCGTTCGCCTGTCCTGGTTGTCGATTCCATGTTAAGCTTACGGTCAGTTAGTGGTTCGTTCATTTGGTGCAACAGCCGTACGAAGTGATCACGCCAACTGTAGCTGCCCAATTCTGGTGCTATGCACTCCACACTCACAACAGGAAGTTGTCCCGGATTAGCTTGGAGTTCGGGTAACATCTCCATCGTCAACATCTGTTCGATTTTTGCGCGAAGAGTCGTCTTTCCAACGCCGGTTGGTCCGAGCACAAATATCAGAGAGTTTGGTGCCCTTCCGTGAATCGCATCTAAAAGGGCTTCGCGTGCAGCGAGTAACCGTGGATGCGCCATTGTGTATGCGCGAAAATATTCGAGCCTTGCAGGCCAAGGCTGACTGAGCAATTCGCGAGGAAATCCTGGTGGCGCTGTATCCATCAGAATGCTCCGTACACGTCATCAATGGCGGTTTCAGCTACACTCAGTCCAACAGTTTGAGCAGATGGCCCATCGTAGTTGTCTTGGCTGGGAATGCAGTCGCTGTCTGGTTTAGATACGAGTATCAGCCGAGTCTCTTTGCTTTCCAAATCGCGCAACCGCTGGACCAGCAACGCCTCTTCTGCCTCGACGGACTGCAAAAACTCAGCCAATTGCTTGGCGGTCACCGAAAATGTTGCAGAATGGCTGCGTCGACGCTGGTGCAATTCGTTTGTGGCAAGCATTACCTCACGCTGCGTACGTCCCTTCAGAACTGCATAATATTCGGAGTGGCACTGCAACCATTGTTTGCTTACGAAGGCATAGGCCACACCAGCATCAAATGGATCGTAGCGGACTGGCACTTCCTGGCACGGGTCCGAATGATTGCGGAAGGCTTCGCACCAATAGTAGATGTGGTTGATCTTCACCCCTCTGGAGGGCATCAGCTTTGCTGTTCCCTTTGAAGTCGTGGGCAACGTCAGCATCAGGAATTCCTGATTGTAGGGAACGATCCGATGAAGGCGATGACCACATCGAGTCATGCCTGCCTCGTATGCTTCACGCGGACTCATCCCGAGCGCAGGATGAGCAAGTGTGTCGCGAACTTCATACAGATATTGCGAGAGGCGTTGATGCAGTTCCGCAAGCGGCCATATCGCCAGTGATTTTGGATTCACTGACTTGGTGACTTGGCGCACGTTACGGGTGATCTGCGTGTTTCCCCTCAGGTTGTGAACGAACTGGGTATTGGCAACTCCAAACAGCCTTTCGCAGATGGAGCCAAATCGTGCCTTGGCGGGCGGTCTGGTTTTCTTTGTGCACTCATAGCGCGCCAGCAAAGTCTCAAAGTAAGTGCTGTTGAACTCTCGGCCGCCATCGAGAACGAATATCTGCGGCATTCTGCTGAAGCGCCGAACGCATTCCCGCACCGTCATCATGCAAGACCGATAACTGGGCGCGTCGAATGTGAGATAAAATGCCAAGGTCCGCCTGGAAAATGCATCCGTAGCAACCGTGATCCATGGACGACCGAGATTCTGGCCAGTACTGGCGACGGTTTCAACGTCCAGCTCAGTGTGGTCAATATGAACGATTTCAAATGGACGATCACCGTGCCGAGGAGTTTTCAGATCCAACTCCCAGTAGAATGTCTCCAACTGATAGCTCGCCCGCCGGCCTTGACGCTTCAGTGTTTGATTCAAAACTGGTCGCTTCTTCACGGCAATGCAGAAAGTCTTATAGCTGGGAGCCTCAACTGCCTGATCGTCACAGGCAAGCTTCAGTCCCGCCCACGATGCATAAATCGTTTTCTGCTTGAGTGTCTCATAGTCGTTGTTGAGAAACTCTCCCATTAGAAGCCGCGTCGCCTCAGATAATCGTGACGTATAGTTTCCTCTACGTGCAGATTCGGGCAACAGACCCAAGTATCCAGAACCAGAACTTGCCTCTGCGGCGCGATACTGCGCGAGCCAACGGAAGAAGGTACGCCTCGTCGTATCTGTCTCGCAAGGGAACTTTCCACTTTCAAGATATCGGCCGATGACACGGGCGCGCTGATTGGCAATATGCAAGTCGCTTTCGCGCGCGCGAGATATTCGCTCGTAGATTATAGAGCCGGAAGTGTCTCCAGAGGATATAACGCAGATCCGATTCTGACTGATCAAAGATTCAAGAAGATGCAGCGGCAACTCGGTCAGTCGCTGATCGTCGGAGAGTAGACTCACCGTGGTTTCACCCAGGTTCACAACTTTCCACTGGTGACCGTCCCAGGTCACTGTGCTTCCGCAATAAAGATCCGCCGGTGCCAATGTGCAGGGTTGTCGACTCTGAGAGTTTCGAGTCTTGGTTATCAATATTGGCCTGGCTTGCAACTGCACGCGTTTCGGTTCGGCGAGGGGAGCGGCATACAGGTCCACGGGGATAATGTTTGCTGCAATCATGCTGAAGATGTCGTCTGACGTAACCCTGTTTTCAGTCACTCGCAACAACTCATCCAATGTCATGCCGTAGCCTGCCGACAAATATGCAATCACAATATCATGACTACTTGGCGAGACTCGTCGAGGCTCCCGCAGGTAGTCTTCAAGAAACTGAATGTTTCGCTGAAATACCCAGTTAATCTCTGCTGAGGACCGGACATGGTAGTAAAGCCCGAGCCGTTTAGCATGGGCCTCACCTGGTGGACAAAACCACTGTCCCCCTTCACCGATGGAGTAACGATTGAAATTGTGCTCATTGAGCCGATGCAGTTCTTCCTCTGTCTTCCACTCCTCCCAGCCCGCTTCCCGCTGGCGAATGACAAAGAAATCGGGCGTATGCAGTACGCCCATTCGCCTGCCCGCCGCGCTCTCGTAGTCCAATTTGATCGGTGCTGGCTGGTCAAAGTACTCAAGAACTGTATCGTCGTGCTCCATCTCATATATCCCAGCCAGTTCGACGCGGTGGCTTTCAAACTGAATGGTGACTCCCATTTTCCTGCTTGGGTATCGGCCACTCACGTTTGAACGTCCACCGCCCGCGTGTCGGGATGGACCTGACGACCGAATCTGCTCGATTCGTGATCGTGCCGACTCAGCAAGGGCCAGTCTTTGGAACCAAACCAACAGGTCGTCGTGTCCGAGCATAGTGGGCACCTCGATTGGATCGGCATACATGCATCCGCGCCAGCACTGCTTACTTTTGCAACGCTGCGCGCCGCTCCCGCTTCTGAGCACTCAAATAACGCACCCCTGCTTCCTTGATAAGGTCTTCCATTCGTCGGCCTCTTTGGATGGCATCCTGAATCTCCGGTGCCAACTCTTCCGGCACGTAGATCGAGAATCGGTGATCTGCTTGGTAGCCGGATAACGCGTAGCTGCTATGACCTTTGCCGGACGCGCAGGCAGAGCAACTCTCCCGGATGCAAGGACTCTTCCGCCGGGAAACAGAACCCATCGCGACCGGCCACAAATCACGGATTGCGTTAAAAAACCATCGCCGGACATCTTCAGAAGTTTCGTTCTTACTCATCGTATGTGTGCAGTATAACACCTGTACATTTCTTGTCAACTGTAATCGTGATTACGACCTTGGTTCCGTCGTCCGAGAGAGCACAGCCGCAGCGGACGTTGCCGCGCTGCGCTGTTCATTTGCGACTTCTGTCAGGCCACACAGCACGTTGTTACGCCTCTGCACTTACTGCCGCTTCATGCTTCTCTTTTGCACTTGCTGCCACTTCATGGTTCAATCGAAACTTTTCGTTCATGAGGACACGCGCATATCTGAAAGGGTTTACAAATGCTGCAGTGCCATTTTATGGTTCAACCCGGTGCCATCTTATGGTTCAAGGCACACTCTGGGTTGTGAGTCAGGTCGTGTATTCTTCGGGCGGAGGTGTTTTGCGCACCATGATGAAGAAGATTCTTTCCGAGATAGATGCTGAGATTGCGCGTCTCAAACAAGCCGGGGCACTGCTGAAAGCGTCAGGTGTGGTTGTCGCCAAGCGCAAGCCTGGCCGTCCGGCCAAGGTGGCTTCCTTTGCGGTCCCTCAAGTTCAAAAGGCCAGAAAGCGCGGCAAACTCAGCGCCGAGGCACGCGAACGCATCCGGCAGGCTCAAATCAAGCGGTGGGCTGCGGTGAAAGGTGCTTCCAAGACGAATATGAACGCCACCGTTGCGTCGCTGCCCAAGGCAAAGAAGAAGGTTGCAAAGGCTGCTTGATTGGAGTGAAGGGCTTCCGTTAGTTCAGGCCAAGCGAATACCGTGGATGCGCAAAGCTTCCAGGAAGTCCGGATCGTTTTCGGAAAGATTCTCGGACTGAGGATTCTCCAGCGGGAACGGCTCGAAGATCGCCCAGTTTTCGAGCGAGTGGCCGTAGCGCGATCGATAGAAGACACCCGCAAAGTTCATGCGATAGGCTTGCCGCGATGCAAGCTGAGTAAGACGCCGTGGTTCAGCCGTCTCCAGCGTACTCAGGTCGATGTCCCGTATACCAAGCCGCAATGCTTCCGAAGCCAAAGTTCTACGCAGATGACTAACCCACGCCGCCGCATAGATGTCGGCAAAGATGCCATTGAGCGTGGCCTTGCCCATCATCCGGCCGACGAGCCATTCGCGCGGCAGCGTTCCCGTCGGAAGAAAATCGTTGTCGCCTTCGATCTCATCCAGTTCAGCGAGCAAGGACAGGTCAGGACGGAAGCGGGCCAGCGTCTCGATAAAGCAGGCCAAACGCTGCGACGAGGCGTAGAGAACCCGATAGTATCCGTCCGGGTCGT
>CAYQOQ010000064.1:0-25158 GCA_964419175.1 uncultured Occallatibacter sp.
CCTTGACTCATACAGAATGCCACAAATCTCTCTAAGTGAACAGTATTAAGGCTAGGCCAGTTGCACGCTTTTCAGGACTAATCCTGGTAAACAGCGCCAACCGCGCCGGACTCCGGGGTTAGGACCAGTGGATTCCCACCCTAGCCACAAAAACGAAAACGTGGGGAGGATGGGGAACCGGCCGGCCTACCTTCCCCGGTCCCTCCGCCACGGCGGACGAGGGGCGGGGGTTCCCGGCCATCTGCCTACCTCCCCGGTCCCCAAGGGCGAGGGACCGGGGCACCCGCCAGAGCATTCATCGGCAAACAAGACACCGATTTCACAAAGGGGGGGGCTGTGCGACTCTCAAGTGACAGCCTACCTTGCCAATCTTGACTCTCCGCTGGTACCGTTTGTCCGATGAAACTTAATCGCTTACTGTTGCGCTTGTCCTGGCCTGCGATTGTCGGCTTTCTTTTCAGTGCAACCGCGGTCGGTGCCGCCTCTGCTCAAAGCACCGCGCCAGCCTCGGCTACGGCTGGCAAGACCTTTATTGACTACTTCCAGCCCACGCCGATCCTCTCCCCGCTCTCAGCCACTGCCTGGGGAGCGACCACAGTAGGCCCGCGGGATGAGAAGAACGGCCTCGAAGACCCGACGATGAAGCTTTGGGACTATTGGGACGGGCAGATCATCCATGGACCGGACGGCAAGTACCATATCTTCGCAAGCCGCTGGGACCAGTCTTTCGGCCACAACGCTTGGTTTCGCTCCAAGGCCGTCCACGCCGTCAGCGACAATCTGATCGGGCCCTACATCGATAAGGGTCTTTGCTGGCCTGACGATCAGGAGGGCAAGGGTCACAACGTCACCGCGCTCGTCCTGCCTGATGGCAGTTATGCCATAGTCGTCAGTGAATCCCGGCCAGGCGATGTCTTCGTCTCCAGCTCGCTCGATGGCCCATGGAAAAACATCGGCAAAATCACACTCGTACCCAACGAGTTCAGTGCGCATGAACGAATGTCCAACGTCAGCATCATGGTCCGCCCCGACGGTGCCTTCGAGATCGTTCCGCGCTCAGGCCGCATTTGGATTAGCAAGACCGGGATCCTCGGACCGTACACGGTACAAGGGCCGCCAATCTACACCACCATTCCGGAACTGGCCGTGCGCAAACCGGAGTACCTGGAAGATCCTGCAATATGGTTCAGCGGCGGCCTCTTCCACGTCCTCGTTAACGACTGGAACGATCGCAAATCCTTCCATCTCACCTCGGTCGACGGCATTCACGATTGGACCTTCCGCGGCCTCGCGTACGACCCCCGCAGAGACTTCGTTCGCTACACTGACGGAACCGTCAACCACTGGAACAAGATGGAACGCCCTGGCGTGTTTCTTGAGCATGGGCACGTCGTCGCGGTAACGCTCGCCGTCATCGATGTCCCGAAGGACGATGAGAAAGGCAACGATGGACACGGCAGCAAAGTCATCGTGATACCCTTCGATGGCGCGGCGCTCGACCGTGATCTGCAACAGCACAAATAGCGAAACTGAAGCTATAACGGAGGTGCGCCGGAGGCGAGTGCAAAATCGCCGATGCGCTCGCCGAGTAATGCCGATTGGGAAATTTCCAAGTCCTCAAATTCCGGGTCGCTGACAGGCGATCCGAAGACCGATCCGCCGTTTTCCTGTTCCGCATCCTTCGCCAAGCCCTGATCCGTTACACTTGAGCGCATGGTTCGTGTCGCGATCGTCTCTAAACCGAACAAGGACGAGCTCAATCGGCTTTTGCCGAATTTGATTGGGTGGCTGCGCGCGCATGGGTTTGAGCCGCTGCTCGACCTCGAGGGCGGCGCGTATACGGGCGCTGCGCCGGCGATGGATCGGGCGGAGATGCCGGCGATGAAGCCGGAACTGGTGATTGTTCTGGGCGGGGACGGGACGCTGCTGGCCGCGGCGCGCGTGTTTGCTTCGACGGGCACGCCGATTCTTAGCGTGAATCTGGGTTACCTGGGGTTTTTGACCGAGGTGCGGCTGGCCGATCTCTACTCGACGCTGGAGGGCTGGTGCAAGGGCTGCCACGATCTGGACGAGCGGGCGATGCTGCATGCCGAGTTGTGGCGTGGGGGCGAGAAGCACTCCTGCTATGAGGCGCTGAACGAGATTGTGGTGTCGAAGGGCGACATTGCGCGGATGGGCGAGTTTGCCGTGGAACTGGACGGCAAGAGCGTGGCCCGGTTTCGCGCGGACGGGGTGATTGTTTCGACACCGACCGGTTCGACGGCGTACACGCTGGCGGCCAATGGGCCGATTCTGACGCCGGATGTGGATGCGATGGTGGTGACGCCGATTTGCCCGCACCTGCTGACGCTGCGACCGATCGTGGTGCGCGGCGATGCGCGGCTGGTGGTGCGCGTGGTGGGGATCCCGAACCTGGCGCTGCTGACGGTGGACGGGCAGCAGGCGGTGGAACTGCAACTGGGCGACGAACTGCGGTGCCATCGGTCAAACAACACGGTGAAGCTGGTGCGGCTGAGCGAGGGCGGGTTCTTTGAGGCGCTCAGGAGCAAGCTTAGCTGGGGCGAACAGTAGAAGAACAGGGATCAGGGGGCAGGGGTCAGAAAAGCTGCGCGGTTGAGGTTCCTGTTAGCCCGTCTTCGTGTGGTGAGTCTGAAGTTGGTCGAAGGACAAAAGCGGATTCTTCGCTCACCACCCCCAAGCTGAAAAGAAACAAAAATGCAAGTTCAACAAAACGCGATGTCTTCATGAAGTTCTACGGACTCCCACCATCGGACAAAAACAAAGACGTCCGATGGATGGGGCACAGTTTCATTCCCCGCGGGTCGGCGAAGCCGGTGGGAGACTGAAAAGCGTTTGGGGCCCCTTTCGCTCAGAATGACAGCTTTTGTTTTGTTAAGAATTTTGGACTCGGGACACCAGGCGTAATGAACTCTGCGCCTGGCCCGGAGGCGCTTCGCACCCTGGCGGCGAAGAGGGACTGCAATGGATGTGCTTACGGAAACCGCGCTGTAACGTCGTTCGACTATGATTTCAGAAGCGATGAAGTATCGAATCCATGCAACCCGAGTACTTGTTCTTGTGCTGGCGCTGTTTTGTGCCGTCTTGCCCGTCTGCGGGCAGAAGAAGAAGGGGCCGCAACTGGAAAAGCCACTGGCGGGGCCGCGCGCCACCGCCCTGCGCGTGACGTGGCTCTACGTTGCGCCGGACCTCGACTCGCAGAAGATAGACAAGGTGCAGATTGGGCGCGAGATGGTGATGGCGGAGAAGAGCGGGCCGTGGATGCGCGTCTATGCGAACACGGACATCGAGGAGTTGCATGAGGATAAGGACACTCCTCTGATCGGCAGCGACTCGACACCGCCGCCGGTTTCAGGTTGGGTGCAGGCGAAGGGGATCGTGGTGGAGACTACGCCGAACTGCGACCAGATATTGATGGGCGCGGCGGCCAACGAGGAGTCGGAGGCATCTGACCCGCGCGGGGCGGTGAACGCCGCGCAGAGTGCACGGCTGCTGTATCAGAGGCTCTATGAGATGTTCGCGAACTCGCCGCTGGCGCTGGAGGCACAATGGCGGGCGGCGGACATCAAGTGGCAGCTTGAAAAGGCCGACAACTCGACGCTGCGCTCGTCTCACGAGAAGGACGCTTACATGCGGCAGCAGATGGATGAGGATGCGCTGAAGAAGTTGATCAAGCAGAATCCGCATACGCGCTGGGCCGATCTGGCGGCGTTCGAGTTGCTCGACAACAAGCTATGCGGCGACTGGCAGGGATCGGTGCAGTGCCCGGCGAAGGAGTCGGAGATCTACGAGAAGTATGCTGACGAGCATCCGGATGGTCCGCGTACGGCACAGGCGCTTTACCTGGCTGTCTACCGGCAGGCGGTGATGAAGGACATGTATGCCGCCAACGGCGATGATAAAAAGAGCGAAAATGCAAAAAATCACGCTCATGAGCTGGCCGCGAAGCTGAAAGAACATTTTGCGTCAACAGATTACGCCTGGCGGGCGGGGACGCTGGTGTACAAATTGGATGAAGGTGTTCCGGTGTACGGCATCGACCAGCAGTGAGCTGGGGATCTCGCTCGCTGGCGCCATAACTGCACTTTGGAGGCTGTTTGAGCCCGTATATTCAGTCCATACTTTTAGGCATTGTGGAAGGCTTGACCGAGTTTCTGCCGGTCAGTTCGACGGCGCATCTGCGCATAACCGAAGCGCTGATGAAGATTCCTCTGGATGACGCGTACTGGAAGATGTACACCATCGTCATTCAGTTGGGCGCAATTCTGGCGCTGTGTCTTTTGTTTCTGAGCAGGATTGTGGAGTTCATGCGCACGTTTCCGGAGGGCGACAATGGCCGGCGTACGTGGCTGAATCATCCCATTTCACTGACGTTGATTGCCTTTGTCTGTACATCGGTTCCTGCGCTGCTGCTGCACAAATGGAGCGAGAAGAACCTGAGCAGCCTGACCACGATGGCGCTGGCGCTGCTGATCGGCGGCATCGTGATGTGGATTGTGGATTGGCGGACCAGCCGCTACGAGGCCGGCACGACCCACGTGGAAGAGATGACGTTGACACAGGCCATCTGGATTGGACTTTGCCAGACGCTGTCGGCGGTCTTCCCCGGAACCTCGCGATCCATGTCGACCATTGCAGCCGGCCAGATGGTGGGCCTTGACCGGCCGACGGCGCTCGAGTTCAGCTTTCTGCTCTCGATTCCCACAATGATTGCCGCCACAGGCTGGGACCTGCTTAAGGAAATACATCCCAGCAAGTCCGCTGATGCCGCCGTTGCCGCGGCTCACGTGGTGATGAACTCCGAGCGCTGGATTGTGCTCGGGATCGGGCTGGTGGTTTCGTTCATCGTGGCGCTCGGGGTGGTGGAGTGGTTCCTCTACTGGGTCCGGAAGCACGGGTTCACCATGTTCGCCATTTACCGTATTCTTCTGGGCGGGGCGCTGCTGCTTTGGGGAGCGAAGTATATCGGCGGCTAAGGTCTAGAGTGGTGTCTCAGAATCTCATTGCCTAAGGAACCTCTGATTAAGTTTCACTACACATCGAGCATTCCCTCAGGGGCTAAAGCCCACAGTCATTTTGCTCGATTTACGGCACGGCTAAAGCCGTGCCCTTTCAAAACAAGGACTTATTCAGAGGTTCCTTAGGCAGGTGTCCCAACCGCAGGTCCTTCGACTACGATTGGCGCAGAATACACGCCAATCTTCGCTCAGGATGACAGTCATTTTCGATATGAACTGTCAGGGACAGGACAATAGAGCCGGTTGGCATTGGGCGGGGGTGGACGGGATGGTTCCCTTCGCTTTGTTTTGCACGGAACCGGGCTTGCGGACGGGGATAATAAAGACTGCTCTGGGATATTTCCCGCCGCTGAGAATCCAGCTAGCCGGGACCAGTTTGCCGGAAATTGGAACGCGGCGGCCTATGAGCGGAATTGCCCCGTCATGAAGCCTATTCGCATTGTTTTGTCGCCTACGCGCAGCCGCCCCGCAAACATCTTTCTGGGGCTTGTGCTGGTGCTGGTTTCGTCGCTTGCGCTTCTGGCGCTGGCGACCTGGCACGCTTCCGACCCCTCACTGAACACAGCCACTGGGCAAGCAAGCCCGCACAACTGGGTTGGCCTGTTCGGTTCTTATGTCAGCGATCTGATGCTGCAATCGCTGGGGCTGACGGCGTTTCTGCTGCCGTTGTGGCTGGGCGGGATCGGCTGGACGTGGATGCGCTCGCGTCCGAGCGGGTCGCCGCTGCTGCGCTGGAGCGGCACGGTGCTGGCGCTCGGTTTTTTGCCGGCCGTCTTTGGGCTAATGCCGTGGCACTGGCGGTGGCTGCACGTGCTGCCAGTGGAGGGCGTGGTGGGGCGGCTGATGGCCGGCCTGCTGGTGGCTTACCTCAACATCCAAGGGGCGTGGCTTGTGGCCGCCGTGCTGGCCGGGGTGGGGCTTTACTTTGCTTCGGCCATCAGCTTCTGGGCCGTCAAGGAATCCTTGGGGGACTACTGGCTGCACGTCCGCAACTGGTTTGACCGGTGGAGGAACTGGCGCGAAGAGCGGGCGGAGCAGAGAGAAGATCGCAGGCTGCAACGCGAGGCCGAAGCTGACGAGGAGAATGCTCCGGGGCAGGCGCTGCCGTTTATTCCCGCGAGCAGCACGGAGGCAGAGGCGGAACATTCTGCACGGCGCACCGGCTTTTTTGCGGCGCTGCTGGGCCGGCGCAAACGCACGGCCGAGGGCGATCCGCTGGATGAGATTCCGGCCTTCCGGAGGGCGCCTTTGGAGCAGGGGAATGCCGGCCAGGCAAATCCTGAGCAGGTTGGGTTGGCGCCCGCGCAACAGGAACGGGCTGATGAAGTGATTCCCATTACCGCTGCGGTGCGAAGGACGAGCATCTGGGAGCGTGCCGAGGCGGGGCCTGTGCACGCGGCGGTTCCGGCTTCAGGACCTGTTGCGCAGCCGATTCCGCAGGGTAATGTGGTTCCGATGCAGCCGGCGGCCGCGCGAGTTGCCGAGTCACGGCCCGCGGCGCAGCGGCCCGCGGAATTCCAGTCTGAGCCGGTCTTGGTTCCTCCCCCCAGACCAGCGGGCGAGATTGCGATTCACGGCCGCGCCGATGCGGAAATTCGTACTGCGACGGTGGCTCCGAAAAATGTGAGCGGCTTCAAGCTGCCACCCAGTACACTGCTCAATCCCGGAGACGGCCCGCAGAAGGTTCGCGAGGACGAACTGCGCGAAGAGGCCAGGGTGCTGGTGGAGAAATGCGCGGAGTTCGACGTGCGCGGCCAAGTGGTGCAGATCAATCCCGGGCCGATGGTGACTACCTACGAGTTCAAGCCGGAGGCGGGCGTGAAGTACTCGCGCGTGACCGGACTGGCCGACGATCTTTGCCTGGCGATGCGGGCGGAGAGCATCCTGATCGAGCGCATGGCCGGCAAGAGCACGGTCGGCATCCAGGTGCCGAATCACGAGCGCGAGACGATCCACCTGCGCGACGTGCTGGAGAGCGAGACCTTCAACAAAGCCAAGTCACGGCTGACGCTGGCCATGGGCAAGGACATCAACGGGCGGATTGTGACGGCGGACTTGAACGTGATGCCGCATGTGCTGATCGCGGGTTCAACGGGCTCGGGCAAATCGGTGGCTATCAATGCCATGATCATGAGCCTGCTGTTCCGTACTACGCCGGCGCAGGTGCGGCTGATTCTGGTTGACCCCAAGCGCGTGGAACTGGGCATGTACGAGGGCATTCCGCATCTTTTCACGCCCATCATTACCGAGCCCAAGCTGGCCGCCAATGCGCTGCGGAACGCGGTGCGCGAGATGGAGCGGCGGCTGAAGCTGCTGGCCTCGCGCAGCGTGCGTAATATCGATCAGTACAACAAGCTGTTTGAAGGCGTCATGCCTTCGCTGTTCGACGAAGGGGACGACGAAGAGCCGCTGCCGTATATCGTCATCATCATTGACGAACTCGCCGACCTGATGATGCTGGACCGCGCCAACGTGGAAGAGTCCATTACGCGCCTTGCGCAAATGGCGCGTGCTGTTGGGATTCATCTGATTCTTGCGACGCAGCGGCCCAGCGTCGATGTGATTACGGGGCTCATCAAGGCGAACATTCCGACCCGCATTAGCTTCAGGCTTGCGACCAAAGTCGACTCGCGCACCATTCTCGACACGAATGGAGCTGAGGCGCTGCTCGGACGCGGCGACATGCTTTTTCTGCCGCCGGGAACCAGCCGGCTGGCGCGTTTGCACGCGCCGTACGTGAGCGAGAAAGAGACCGCGGCCGTGGTCAACTTCTGGAAGGAACAGGGGCAGGCCGAGTACGTGGAGGGCTTCCTGGAGTCGCCGAAGGACGAGCGCGCCAGCGTCGATGGCTCGAACCCCGATCCGGACGAGAACGATCCGATGTTTGACGACGCGGTGCGGCTGGTTTTCGAGTTCGGCAAGGCCTCGACGTCGCTGTTGCAGCGGCGGCTTCGCATTGGCTACGGACGCGCGGCGCATCTGATCGACCTGATGGAGCGCGACGGGCTGGTAGGGAAGGCGGACGGGTCGCGTCCGCGCGAACTGCTAAAGGCGCCGGGTTGGCTGCATGAGGTTATGGCGAACAACGAATAAGAAGCGGAGTTCCTTGCCCCGCCGGCGTTGTCACCCACAGCGCCCCAGAGCGGCGAATGGGGATACGGTTGCTTTGGCTGTCGTTTCCACGAAGTGCGTTGCCGGATTCCTTTCGGATTTTTCCGTGGATAAGCAGGGGAGCCTCTTGGGGGCGCTGGCCCAGGTTTTGGAAGCTGTGCAAAATCGCCAGTATTGCAAGGACGCCTTTCTGTGCTACACTTCGTCGAGTAAACGCTTTCTCAACTCAAAACGCTCTTTGCTTCACAGGCATTTCCAGTTTGGTGCCGGCTACCGGAAGAGAAGGCGGGTTTTTCAGACCGGCGCTTGTTTGCCGCTTGACAAGTGCATGAGTAAAGCCATTTACTTAGGGCGAACGTCCATTGCAATTACGGACGCACTCAAGCCCGTTCAGGTGATGCAATGTTCGGATTGGTCCCAGCCTCACACGCCGCCGGCTCCTTCGGGTTTCTGCCGGCCCTGCTTGCCTTCAGCACAGAGCCGCTGGCGCATCTGCGCCTGCTCGACATCTTTGTCATAGCCATCTATTTCGTGATGGTGATCTGGATCGGCTTCTACCTCAAGGGCCGTTCGAACACCAGCGAAGAGTTCTTCATGGCCGGTCGTGAGATGACAGCGTGGATCGCAGGGCTGAGTTTTGTGTCGGCCAACCTGGGTTCGCTGGAACTGATGGGCTGGGCTGGATCGGCCTACCAGTATGGCATTCTCGCGACGCACTGGTATTGGATCGGCGCCATTCCCGCGATGCTGTTTCTGGGCCTGGTGATGATGCCGTTCTACTACGTCTCGAAGACGCACTCGGTGCCCGGCTATCTCGACCTGCGCTACGGCGGAGGCGCGCGCACGGTTGCCGCCTTCTCGTTTGCCATCGAGATGATCCTGATGAGCGGCGTGAACATGTTTGCCATGGCCGTGGTGATGAAGGTTGTGCTGGGTTGGGACATCACCTTCAGCATTCTTGTTTCATCAGTCGCGGTGGCGCTTTACGTGGGGCTGGGCGGGTTGCGGTCGGCGATCTTCAACGAGGTTTTGCAGTTCGTGCTGATTTGGGGCGGAGCGCTGCTGGTGCCGATTCTGGGCCTGGTGCAGACTGGCGGCGTGGGCGGCCTGAAAAAGCAGATCATGACCAACATGCAGTCGATGACTGGGGTGCACGGAGACAGCTACTTCCACATGTGGCGGGACACGGGCAGTTTTGCGGCTAACCCGATGGGCGTGCACTGGACCGGCATTGTCTTTGGGCTTGGTTTTGTGATCAGCTTCGGCTACTGGACTACGGATTTTCTAGTAGTGCAGCGCGTGCTGGCGGCACATAATTTGCGCGCCGCGCGCATGGCACCGATTATTGGTTCGTTCTTCAAGATGGCTGTGCCGTTCATCGTGATTCTGCCCGGGCTGCTTGGCCTGGTACTGTTGCAGAATCCCGATGGCAGCCGCCGCCAGCTTGTGGGCGAAGACGTGGTTGCCGCGTGTACAGTCTCGCCGGCAAGCGGACAAGTTGACAATTCGTCGGCATGCTCGGCTGCGATGGCGAAGACTACGCTGCCCGCCGCTTATCAGCAGAAGGTGCTTGCGGGTGAGCCCGACGCGGAACTGCACAGCTACAACCAGGCGCTGCCGCTGATGATGGTTCGTTATCTCGGGCCTGGGCTGCTTGGCCTTGGCATCACGGCGCTGATTGCGGGATTCATGAGCGGCATGGCGGGCAACGTCAGCGCCTTCTCGACGGTGTGGACTTATGACATCTACAAGCCGCTGATCAACAAGAAGGGGACCGACAGCCACTATGTGCTGGTGGGGCGGCTCTCGATTTTGATAGGCGTTGCGGTTTCGATTGGCGCGGCCTACCTGGTGATGCACGCGCACGGGATCATGGACTACGTGCAGGCGCTGTTCAGCATCTTCATTGCGCCGCTGCTGGCCGTGATTCTGTTCGGCATGTTCTGGAAGCGCGCCACGGCTCCGGCCGGCTTTATCGGCTTGCTTACGGGCATCGTCTTTTCGGCGAGCTTGTTTATGTGGGTCAAGCTGAATCCCGCGGCGCTGGCTAGCGTGGCGCTTTCGCCAGACGCCAAGCCGATGGCCGAGAATGTCTTTCGCGCGCTGTGGGCGTTTCTGTTTACGTTCGTTGTCGTGGTCGTGGTGAGTCTGTTGACCAAGCCGCGACCCGTGGCTGAACTCGATGGCTTGGTCTATGGCGCCACAAAGCTGCCTAAAGAAGAACCCGTTCCGTTTTACAAGAACGAGTACATGTGGGCGATCGTGGTGGTTGCGCTGTTTGCGGCATTGAACATTATCTTCTGGTAGCGAGAGATTCGGCGCGTGCGCGCAAGAGTTTGAGTGCTCGCGCCAGAAAGAAGGGGCAACGAGATATGCATGGTTCCGGGATTCCCATCTGGTTCTTTATTGGAGTGCTGTTGCTGGTCTATGGCGGAATGGCCTTCGGTTACGGCATTTATGAATGGCAAACCGGGAGCTATCCGCCGCTGGTGCAGTTGACCGAACTGCATACGCCGGTTTGGTGGGGTGGCGTACTGGCACTCCTCGGGTTGTTTTATGTTGTGAAGTTTCGTCCGGGGCGCGCGGGCAAGTAGTTTTCCGCGCGTAAATAAAAAATGATGTGGCCGCGGAAGCGGTGAGGATAAGAAGGAGAACAAGACATGGCAGCGCAACGAGCAATGACATTTGGAGTCGTCGTAGGCAATCGCGGATTTTTCCCGGGCCATTTGGCCAAGACGGGCCGCGAAGAGATTATCTCAGTCCTGGAAGCAGCAGGAGACCGGGCCGTTGTGCTGAGTCCGGAGGAGTCCCAGCACGGTGCGGTGGAAACGTATGCGGAATCGCAGCGTTGCGCGGAGCTGTTCAAGAAGCACGCAGACGAGATCGACGGCATCATCATCACCTTGCCCAACTTCGGCGAGGAGCGCGGCCTCGTGGATGCCCTTCGGCTCTCGGGGCTCAAGGTTCCGGTGCTGGTGCAGGCGACACCCGACCGCTCGGACGCAATGACCATCGCGACGCGCCGCGACAGCTTTTGCGGCAAGATGAGCTGCTGCAACAACCTGATGCAGTATGGCATTCCGTATTCGCTGACGACGCTGCACACCGAGGCGCTGGACTCGCCCGAGTTCAAGTCCGACCTGGAGTGGTTTTCCGCGGTTTGCCGGATTGTGAAGGGGTTGAAGAACCTGCGCATCGGCTCTATTGGCGCGCGCCCCACGGCGTTCAACACCGTGCGCTACTCCGAGCGGATTTTCGAGACCAGCGGCATTTCGATTGAGACGATCGATCTGTCTGAGATCTTTGGTCGCATCAACAAAATGAAGGATACGGACGACGCGGTGCAAGCCAAGCTGGCCGCGATCAAGTCTTACGTGACCACCTCGGGCATCGCCGACGCAGCACTGCTGAAGATGGCCAAGCTGGGCGCGGTCATTGATGGCTGGATGAAGCAAGCCAACGTGACGATTAGCGCCGTGCAGTGTTGGACGTCGATGGAAGAGTTCTTTGGCGTGGTACCGTGCACGATCATGAGCATGATGAGCAACAACCTGATTCCTTCTGCTTGCGAAGTGGACGTTCCGGGCACGCTGAGCATGTATATGTTGATGCTGGCATCGGGCACGCCGTCTGCACTGCTGGATTGGAACAACAACTATGGCAATCACCCCGACAAGTGCGTCTGCTTCCACTGCTCGAACCTGCCCAAGCACTTCTTCAAGGAGAAGGATGTGAAGATGGACTACCAGGCAATCATTGCCGGTACGGTGGGCAAGGAGAACACGTTCGGCACTTGCGTAGGCCGCGTGAAGGCTGGCGTAATGAGCTTTGCGCGCTATTCGACCGACGACCGGCGCGGCATTGTGCGCGGCTACACGGGCGCGGGCAAGTTCACCGACGATCCTCTGGAGACATTTGGCGGCGCGGGCGTGGCGGAGATTCCGCAACTGCAGAAGCTGCTGAAGTACATTTGCCGCGAGGGCTTTGAGCACCATGTGGCTGCTAACTTCAGCGATGTTTCGAAGTCTGTGCATGAAGCGGCGCGGTATCTCGGGTGGGAAAGCCACTATCATCCGGCGCTCGAAGACTGAGTGTAGGCAATTCAACGAAATGCCGAAAACCCGCGGGCGCTGACAACAACTGTCAGCGCCCGCGTTTATGATGGGTAGGTTATGAAAGCCCTGGTTCTGGAAGAGAAACTTCGCCTCTCATTGCGCGAGATTGCGCTACCCCTTGAAATGGGACCGCGCGATGTGCGCATCCGTATCGGCCGCGTCGGCATCTGCGGCAGCGATGTGCACTATTACAAGCACGGTCGCATTGGACCCTTTGTGGTGAATGCGCCGATGGTGCTCGGCCACGAAGCCGCTGGAGTTGTGGTTGCTGTGGGCAATGAAGTGCACGATCTTGCGCCCGGAGACCGCGTTTGCATGGAGCCCGGCATTCCCGACATGACATCGCGCGCGAGCCGCGAAGGGCACTACAACCTGGACCCGGCGGTGCGTTTTTGGGCGACGCCTCCGATTCACGGCTGCCTGACAAGCGAGGTGATTCATCCCGCTGCTTTCACCTTCAAGCTACCCGCGCATGTTTCGCTTGCCGAGGGGGCGATGGTTGAGCCGTTCGCCGTGGGCATGCATGCGGCGACAAAAGCGCAGATCAAGCCTGGCGCTACGGCGGTTGTGATTGGCGCGGGACCGATCGGCATTATGGTGGCGCTTTCGGCGCTGGCCGCGGGCGCGGGGCAGGTGGTTGTGGCCGATTTATCCGCGGAGAAGCTGGCGATTGCAGGCCAGTATGCGGGTGTTGTGCCTTTTGATATTCGCAGCGGCTCGCTGGCAGCGCGGGTTGCCGAACTCACCGCGGGTTGGGGCGCGGATGTGGTCTTTGAAGCGAGTGGAGCGCCGAAGGCCTTCGAAGGGATCTTCGATTTGCTGGCGCCAGCCGGAACACTGGTGCTGGTGGGCATGCCGCCGGGAGCGGTTGCTTTCGACGTGGTTGCCGCGCAAGCCAAGGAAGCGCGCATTGAAACCATTTTTCGCTATGCGAATGTATATGCGAAGGCGGTTGCGTTGCTGGCTTCGGGCAAGGTCGATCTGAAGCCGCTGATCTCGGCGAGCTTTTCGTTCGACCAAAGTATTGCCGCGTTTGAGCGCGCCGCCGAAGGGCTGCCCGCGGACATCAAACTGCAGATCACTGTTGAGGAATCTATCGCGTGAGCGCTGCCGATATTGAACCAACGGTGGCGTGCGAGAGCCAATCCGATCGGCATTTTCTCGGCATGCCACTGGCGTTGCTCGGCGGCTACATCGCCATCGTCTTCTGCATGACGGGCGATGGGATCGAGCAGGCGTTTCTGTCGAAGTACCTGGTGAATCTTGGCTTCACGGCCGGCGATGCGGCGCTTGTCTTTACTGTTTATGGTGCGACCGCCGCGCTTTCCAGTTGGCTCTCGGGCGTGCTGGCGGATGTCTTTACGCCGCGCCGGATCATGTTGATCGGCATCGTGTGGTGGCTGATCTTCCATGTGCTGTTTCTCTCGTTCGGGCTTGGGCACTCGAACCTGCCGTTGACGCTGCTTTTTTACGGCATTCGCGGATTTGCTTACCCGCTGTTCTTCTATGGATTTTTTGTCTGGGTGGTGCAGAAGAGCCGGCCGCACGAACTGGCTTCGGCTATTGGCTGGACGTGGAGCATGTTCACGATCGGCTACGGGATTGTCGGTTCGTATCTGCCCAGTTTCACCATTGGGTGGATCGGGTACATGGGCACGCTGTGGATGTCGATGGGGTGGGTGCTAGCGGGCGGACTGCTGATTTATTTTTTCACCGGCGGCGTAACGGCCGTGCCGAACGCGGCGATTGCGCGCGGCGAGACGGGAAAATTCGCGGAGATCGGCAAGTGTTTTACGCTCATCCTGCACAACCGCAACATTGCGCTGGCGCTGATTACGCGCATTATCTGCAATCTGTCGCTGTTTGGTTTTCCGGTGATTATGCCGTTGTTTTATACGTCGGGGCGGATCGGTTTCAGCGTGCCGGAGTGGGCGCGGATCTGGGGGATGTTCTTCCTGGTTCAGCCAGTGACGAATGTGCTGTGGGGACTGATTGGCGATCGCATTGGATGGATGCGGCAGATGCGCTGGGTGGGCTTTGTGGGCTGCGGTACGGCATCGCTACTGTTCTACGTGCTGCCGCTGCACTTTCCGCACAACACGCTGGTGGCCTATGTGGTGGCACTGCTGTTCGCGTGCACCATTACGTCGTTTGTGCCGATGGGCGCTATCTTTCCCACGATGGAGCCCAAGCATAAAGGCGCGGCAGTGTCTGTGCAGAACCTCGGCGGCGGGCTGGCCAACTTCGGTGGTCCGGTGCTGGCAGCGCTGATTCTTCCGTTCTGGGGAATCGGCGGCGTGGTGGTTGTTTACGGGGTGCTGTATTACTGCGCGGCGGTGCTGACGCTGTTCATCCACGTGGATCAGCCGAAGGGTGTTTCGGCGGCGGAATTAGCGACGCACTGATTCGCTAACTTGCGTCCTGTGGCACAAGAGTGAGCCGCGCTGTGAGAACGACGAGCGCTACCCACAGGACATCGGCGCCGAGCAGGTGAGCGACTTGCAGCCAGAGCGGCGCGAGCAGGAACACGTCCATTACGCCGAGCACGTATTGCGCGGCGAGGAGCATGAGCACCAACGCGGAGAGGGCTCGGTTGTCCCAATGCGTCGAGCGCTGGGCGGCACGTACAAGAATCCAGATGAGGAAGATACTGGACACGAACGCAACGGTAGGGTGCGTCCAGCGCCAGCGCACCAGCCAGCCGCTGCTGGTGGAGAAGTCCTGCGCGAGCGCCTGACTCAGCGAACTGGCAGGGAAGAGGGTATCGCCCAGCGCGGCCAGCGAGCCCGTTACGCCGACGATCATGACTACGGCTACGGAAACAATGGCGCCCAGCGGCGCAACCAGGCGGACGCTGCCGCGCAGGTAACCTGTGCGCCGGCTGAGCATGTGGGCGGTGAGTGTGAGCGCGGCGAGCAGGAGCAGCGTGTTGGTGAGGTGGAGAGCGAGGTAGGCAGGGCGCAGCGGCGACTGGCTTTGCGCGGTGAGGCCGAGCTTGACCAGCAGTGCGCCAAGGATCGCTTCGACGAGCGTGAAGGCAACCGAGGCCATGGCAGCAGCGCGGGCAAGGTGGGCGCGTGTTGTGGTTTTGAATGTCCAGATCAGCAGGCCAACGACGGAGAAGAACGAGAGGCCACTGGTGAGGCGATGGGTGAATTCGATGAGCGTTTGGACGCTTGCGGAGTGCTGTAGAACAGTGCCGTTGCAGAGCGGCCAATGGTTGCCGCATCCCGCACCCGAGCCGGTGGCGCGGACCAGAGTGCCCCACAGAATCACGGCGATAAAGTAGGCCAGCACGCCCCAGGCAAAGCGGCGCAGGGCGGGCGATGGAAGGCGGCGAACATCGGCAGGAAGGGCGGTTACAGACATGAAGAATAGCTCCGGATGCAACTCACCAGTGTAGAACAAGGGGGCGTGCGCGCGGTTTGGGCGCAAACAGAATTGCGGCTCGCCCTCGGGTTGCGAAGACGGGCCGCAATGGGTGTGAGGTTCCTACTCCGCCAGCAGGCGCACGACGTGGTTGACGATGATGAGATCTTCAGCGGGTGGAATTACGCGCACGGTGACTTTCGAGTTGTTTGCCGAGATGGTAGCTTCACCGCGAACATTGTTCTTCGCGGGGTCGAGGACGATGCCGAGAGTGGCGAGGCCGGCGCAGATTTCTGCGCGGGAGGCGATGTCGTTTTCGCCGATGCCGCCGGTGAAGACGAGCATGTCAAGGCCACCCAACTCGGCGACATAACTGCCGATCCATTTGGCGATGGTCCAGGTGAACTTGTCCACGGCGAGACGCGCCTTGGCGTTGCCTTCCTTGATGGCGTCGCGGAGATCGCGCATATCGTTGGACAGGCCGCTGACGCCGAGGAGGCCGGCCTTCTTGCTGACCGCGATCTCGAGTTTGTCGGCGGCGGCCGAAGCGCTAGGTTCGGTCTCGGCGATCTTGCGGAGGATGAAGAGCAGGATGCCGGGATCGATGTCGCCGGTGCGGCTGCCGCTGATGATGCCGCCGGTGGGGGTGAGGCCCATCGACGTATCGAGGCACTTGCCGCCGCGAATCGCGGAGATGGAGGCGCCGTTGCCGAGATGGGCGACGATCAACTTCTCAGGCACCTCGGGCTGCAACTGGAGAACGATCGACTCGTAGGAGATGCCGTGGTAGCCGTAGCGGCGCACGCCCATCGCGGAGTACTCCTCGGGAATGGGCATGTGGGTGACGACTTCCGGCATGGTGCGATGGAAGTAAGTGTCGAGAATGGCGAAGTTGGGAACGTCCGGAAATAGGCTCAGAGCTTCGCGCATGATGTAGACGGCAATGGGCGTGTGCAACGGCGCGAAGTCGGTGTAGCGCTCGATCTCATCGATTAGCTCGGGAGTGATGCGCTGATTTTCCTGCACCGTGGGGCCGCCGCAAACGACGCGATGGCCGATGGCGGCCGGGGCAGGAAAGCTGCCGGAGTGAAGCGCGTCGGCAACCAGCTTGAAGGCGACGGAGCGGTTGGGCAGAGCCGGGGTTTGATCGACCAGCTTTTTGCCAGTGGCGTCCTTGATCCAGAACTTGCCAAGGTCGGTACCAATGCCGTCGACCGCGCCCTCGTGAAGCTTGCGACGTTCGCCGTTGCCGGCTTCATAGACTGAAAATTTGATGGAAGAAGAACCGCTATTTAGAACTAAAACGGGCAGAGACGGCATGAATGATTACCTTTCAGAGTTAGGGCCGAGTGAATCAGCGAGTTAGTAAGTTAGCGGAGTTAGCCGCGCTTCGCGCGTGTTAGCGAAGTTCGCGGAGTTAGCGCCAGGGAGCCTCGGATTAAGTTTCATTTCACGTCGAGCATTCCCTCGGGGGCTAAAGCCCACGGTCGTCTTGGTGAATTGGACGTACGGGCTAAAGCCCGTACCCTTCAAAGCTGCTCTACACCAAAGGTGAAAATGCTGTAAAGCCGGGCACTTTTAAAACATGCACTAATTCAGAGATTCCCCAGGTTACTGACCGCATCATTTCGTACTTAAGGTTCATGCGATCCCAGGTCCCAAAAGCGGGATCTCCACCCCGCGGACGAAGACCTATTCGCGGGGACCCCGGACCTGGGGCACCCGGTGTTTGCTGAGTTACGGTTAAGCGCGGTCTTTGGGCCAGCGCCAGTTTTTGATTTCGGGCAGATCGTCGCCGTTTTCGGCTACGTAAAGTTTGTGGCGCTGAATCTGCTCGGAGTACCATTGCTCGGCCTGCGTTGCCATGACGTTGAGACGTGGCACGCGGTGAATGGCGTCGAGCGCCAGTTGGAAACGGTCGATATTGTTGAGTACGCACATATCGAAGGGAGTGGTTGTAGTGCCTTCCTCCTTGTATCCGCGGACGTGGATGTTGTCGTGATTGTGGCGCCGGTAGGTGAGGCGGTGAATGAGCCACGGGTAGCCATGGAACGCGAAGACGACTGGCGTCGCAGGCGGGAAGATCTGATCGTATTCCTCTTCGGGCAAGCCGTGCGGGTGTTCGGAAGTGGGTTGGAGGGTCATCAGGTCGACTACGTTGACGACGCGGATGCGCAAGTCGGGAACCTTGTCGCGCAAGATGCAAACCGCGGCCAGCGCCTCAAGCGTGGGGACGTCACCGCAGCAGGCGATGATGAGTTCGGGGTTGCCGTCGCCGTTCGAAGCCCAGGGCCACACGCCGAGCCCGGTGGTGCAATGCGCTACTGCTTCATCGGCTGTGAGCCACTGTGGAGCGGGCTGCTTGCCGGCGACGATGAGGTTGATGTAGTGACGGCTGCGCAGACAGTGATCGGCGACCGAGAGAAGGGTGTTCGCGTCCGGCGGCAGATAGATGCGCACCACATCGGCCTTTTTGTTGAGCAGGTGATCGATGAAGCCGGGGTCCTGGTGCGAGAAGCCGTTGTGATCCTGGCGCCACACGAGCGAACTGAGTAGATAGTTGAGCGATGCGATAGGCTTGCGCCAGGGGATTTCGCGCGTGGTCTTGAGCCACTTGGCGTGCTGGTTCACCATGGAGTCGATGATGTGGATGAAGGCTTCATAGCAGGAGAAGAAGCCATGGCGTCCTGTGAGCAGATAGCCCTCGAGCCAGCCCTGACACATGTGCTCGCTGAGGATTTCCATGACGCGGCCGGTCTCGGAAAGATTTTCGTCGACGGGGAGAGTTTCTGCCATCCAAGCCTTGCCGGTTCCGGTAATGGCGTCGCCGAGGCGGTTGGAGGCGGTTTCGTCGGGGCCGAAGACGCGGAAGTTTTTCTGGTCCATGTTGGCCTGCATGACGGCATGGAGCAGTTGGCCGAGAACGCGGGTCGATTCGACATCCTTCTGTCCGCGGCCTTCGATCTTGACGGCGAAGTCGCGGAAGTTGGGGACCTTGAGCGCTTTGAGCAGCAGGCCGCCGTTGGCGTGGGGATTCATGCCCATGCGCAAACGGCCCTTGGGCGCAATCTCGGCGAGGTCGGCGCGGAAGTGGCCCTTGTCGTCGAACAGTTCTTCGGGCTTGTAGCTGCGCATCCACTCTTCAAGCATGCGGAGATGGTCGGGCTTCTCGAAGATTTCTGAAAGCGGGACCTGGTGAGCGCGCCATGTGTTTTCGACAGGCTTGCCATCGACAAACTTGGGACCGGTCCAGCCCTTGGGGGTACGCATGATGAGCATGGGCCAGGCGGGGCGCTTGGTTTCGCCGCCTTCGCGCGCCGCTTTCTGGATGGCGGCGATGCGGTCGAGCATGGTGTCGAAAATTGCCGCAGCCTGCTGGTGCATCACGGCCGGGTCGTCGCCTTCGAGCGTGAAGGGCTCGTAGCCGTAGCCGCGCATGAGGTTCTCCAACTCGGCATGAGGAATGCGAGCCAGGATCGTTGGGTTGGCGATCTTGTAGCCGTTCAGATGGAGGATGGGCAGGACGGCGCCGTCGGTGGCGGGGTTGAGAAATTTGTTGGAGTGCCAGCTTGTGGCGAGCGGTCCGGTCTCGGCCTCGCCGTCGCCTACCACGCAGGCTACGACGAGATCAGGATTGTCAAAGGCAGCGCCATAGGCATGCACGAGCGAGTAGCCGAGTTCGCCGCCCTCGTGGATGGAGCCGGGCGTCTCGGGCGCAACGTGGCTGGGAATGCCGTAGGGCCAACTGAACTGGCGGAACAGCCGCTTGAGGCCGTCCCTGTTCTGTTCGATATGCGGGTAGATTTCAGAGTATGAGCCTTCAAGATAGGTATTGGCTACAAGGCCCGGACCGCCGTGGCCGGGGCCGATGATGTAGAGCATGTTGAGGCCGCGTTCGCGGATGAGGCGGTTCCAGTGCACATAGAGGAAGTTGAGTCCAGGGGTAGTGCCCCAGTGGCCTAGCAGGCGCGGCTTTACGTCGTCCAGCGTAAGCGGGCGCTCGAGTAGCGGGTTGTCTTTCAGGTAGATCTGTCCGACGGACAGGTAGTTGGCAGCGCGCCAGTAGGCGTTCATCTTGTCCAACATTTCCTGGGTAAGGGGACCTTTGCTCGCTTTTTCGCTCTTCGTGCTTGTGACCATAGCGCACCTCTTGGGTGAGTTCGCGTGCTACGAAAAGCGTAGCAGCCGGCGCTTGCCGCCGTGGGTGACTAGTGTCACAAAACGGTGAAATTGAACCCATTTCAGGGAATGCGGTTTGAAGCGGGAAGCGCTGTTGGGCAGCGGCGCTGACGTTGACGGTTCGCGATAAAGCTGTGCGCAGCCTGTGAAGGCTCAATTGGCGAAAACTGGGCCGAGCGGCCTGGGCGTATAAAGAGAAGCCGAGCGCGCGCGCCATGGTCGAACTCAGCGTAGGCAAGGCCACCGCTTTTTCCGTTGTTCCGATGAGTGGCGGCGATGTCGGCGGAGAAGACGCCAAGGCGCGGAATCCCACGCTGACCGACGCGCAAAAAGCGCGCATCGGTCAGCGTGGGGCATCCAGCTTCGGTACGGCAACCTGTGGTCAGAGACTCCGTCTAGAGCGGTTTCGATTCAAGTGCTGCCATTTGAAGATCATGCGAGGTGGCATTTTCTTGAGAAAAATGCCCCTTGGCGTTTACGTTTCAGTAAAGAGCAGAATCGAAACCGCTGTAGCTTTCGTCGAACAGCAAACGAGCAGAGAGCTAGTACTTGACGATGGCGGCGAAGGAATCGGGCTTGAGGCTTGCACCGCCGACGAGGGCGCCGTCGATTTCTTCCTGGCCGATGAGCGCGGTGGCGTTGTCGGGCTTGACGCTGCCGCCGTAGAGGATGCGGACGGCTGCGGCCACATCGGCGCCGAGCAGCTTGGCGACTTCAGCACGGATGATTTTGTGTGCGTCGACGGCGATCTCGGGAGTGGCGGTCTTGCCGGTTCCGATGGCCCAGACGGGCTCATAGGCGATGACGATGGGAGCGGCTGCGGCGGCGGTGATGCCGGCGAGGGCTCCGGTGATCTGGGTCTTGAGAACCTGGGCGGTGTTGCCGGACTCACGCTCGGCGAGAACTTCACCGACGCAAACGATAGGAACGAGGCCGGCGGCCAGGGCGGCGTGGAGCTTCTTGTTGACGATTTCGTCGGTTTCGGCAAAGTACTGGCGGCGCTCGGAGTGTCCGATGAGGGTGTGGGTTCCGCCGACGGCCTTGAGCTGGCCGATGGAGGTTTCGCCGGTGAAGGCGCCTTCGGGGGCGAAGTGGATATTTTGCGCGCCGACGGCGACGTTCGAGGCATTGCATGCAGCGGTGACCGTGGGCAGCAATACCGGGGACGGAAAGAGGGCGATCTCGTCGCGGGTGTGTCCAGCAACGAGGGGCAGAAAGGCATCGACAAACGCCTTGGCTTCAGCGGGCGTTTTGTACATTTTCCAATTGGCGGCAATGAGTGCTTTACGCGGCATTTTTCAAACTCCTCCACTCGATTTTAGAGGATGGAATGAAGCCGCAGGGTGACGGTGGGCACAAGGGGCCGAAATCAGGGGGGCCGCGAGAGAAGGAAAGTGCGGGTACTCGATCGCTACCGGCCTGATCCGAGGACGGCGGTGAGATCTGGTGGGACGGTGCCCTTGAGGAAGGCGGCGCGGTGGTCTGGGTCGCCGAGGTCCATGGTGAAGTGGTGCCATACGCCGTCTTGCAGGACGCCCATGTTCCAGGGGCCGGAGACGGAGTCGGAGAATTGCCAGACGATGTGGAAGCCTTCCTCGTTGGTGAAGCCTTCGCCGTCGGCTTGAATGATGGCGTCGCCGCGCTCCCAGAGAAGAGAACGGAGCGCGTGGAGGGCGTTGCCGCCATCGACCAGTTCTGAGCCTTGCAGGTGATGGAAGGCATAGATGGTTTTGACGGAGAGCAGATAATCCTCAAGCCATTGCACGGAGCTGTTGGGCTTGCAATCCTGGAGGTCCTCGAGGAAGTCCGCGATTTCGTCCTGGCCCATGGAACCGTCATAGACGGGGTTGCGTTCAAGCAGGGCGACTTCTACTTCGTCGAGCCCAGAGAGCAGGAGGACTTCCCATTCCTCTTCAGTACCTTCTTCGACGGCGAGCTTGAAGTCAGGGTGGTCGGCGCGGATGAACTGGGCAAGTTCGTCAAAGGAAGGGAACTCTTCGTCTTTGGAGAGGACACGGGAGTAGTAGGCCATGGGTTGCTATTCCTTAAAGTGAGGATTGCCAAAGGTCTGCATCGATGTTACTCCCGATTGGGCCGATGAGGTCTTGGGGGCGTCCATGCGCGAGGGAATAGAAGACGGCAAGGTGAAGACCATTTCCGCGGAGGAATTTGAGTTGAATTGCCTGGAGATGATCGATCTGGTGGCGGAGAAGGGATACACCTACGTCATCACGAAGGACGGACGGCCATTTGTGATGATGGAGTCGGTGGTTGCGGAGTCATCTGAGGTTCCAGGCGAGAGGAATTAGGACACGGGCTGCTCAGCCTCAGGAGTTCTCACATCGGGCGAGATGTGCTTTGGCTCAGAGACCGCAACAACCGCCGATTCCTTTGGTCCGAAGAACTTTCCACCCTCAAGATACAGAAATGCGTCAATCTGCTTGTATGTGAATTTCTGAAGGCCATAATGAGTCCGAAACTCATCCACAATACTCTTGAATTGGGGATAGACCCACAATTCTTCGTTTTTGAATTGTCTGAAGCCGCCGTCCTTGTGTTTGTCTCGGTTCCTGAGCCGTCGGAGGTATTCGTATACCCGAGAGTCATAGATTGGATAGGATTCAGGCCGGTGAAAACTGCAATACTTTGTCGCAAACGAGTAGTTATAGAAGTTTTTTCCGCCCTTATTGATTATTGAGATTTTGCGGACAATATCGGGCAAACCGTCTTTGAGGCCGTAGTCAATTTCATCTCCGATTGAAACGATGTGGTGAGCGACTTCATAAACAGTCGGAGTGATCTTGCTATAGACGCGAATCAACGTTGAGTAGAGTGCATTCAACGTCACGACCTTTAGCAGGACATGTTTATAGTCTGTGTTCTTTGGGGTACGCTCGAAGAGTTCGAACAGCGCAGGATCTGGTCCGTTGATGTCGCCGGCAAATTGCTTGCAGGCATTTCTGACGCCTTCGGCTGTGGGCTCGGTCGATTGCTTGATCATGACAACCATTCCTCCATCAATTTGCGCGGCCTTGGATTCTGATTTATTGGCTTGGCTAAACATGTTACGCCGATTCTCATAAGACAAAACGGTGCAAAAAGCAAAAACGCGCATCCGGCGTTCTTCCACCGGTTGCGCGTTTCTCTAACTTCTGATTCCCGTCTTACTTGTTGGTGAGGGCTTCGACGCCGGGGAGCTTTTTGCCTTCGAGGAACTCGAGGGAGGCTCCGCCGCCGGTGGAGATGTGAGTGATTTGATCGGCGAGGCCGGTCTTGTTGATGGCGGACACGGAGTCGCCGCCGCCGATGATGGAGGTGGCGGCGCGGTTGGCTGCGACGGCCTTGGCGATGGCGTTGGTGCCGGTGGCAAAGCGCGGGAACTCGAAGACGCCGGCAGGACCGTTCCAGACGATGGTGCGGGCGGTCGAGAGTACGTCTTCAATGGCGTCGATGGACTTGGGACCGATGTCGAGACCCTGCCAGTCGGCGGGGAAGTTGACGGAGGAGTCCCAGGTCTGGGTTTTGGCGTCGGCGGCGAAGCTGTCGGCGAGGATGTTGTCGACGGGCAGCAGGAGCTTGACGCCCTTGGCCTTGGCTTTGTCGAGAGCGGCCTTGGCCATGTCGATCTTGTCTTCTTCGACGAGGCTCTTGCCGGTCGAGACGCCGAGGGCGCGCTGGAAGGTGTAGGCCATGCCGCCGACGATGATCAGCGTATCGACCTTGTCGAGCAGGTTGTCGATGACGTCGATTTTGCCGGAGATTTTGGAGCCGCCGATGATGGCGACGAAGGGCTTTTCAGGCGATTCGAGGGCCTTGCCGAGGTAGGTGATCTCCTTCTCCATCAGCAGGCCTGCGACGGCGGGCTTGAGGAAATGGGTGATGCCTTCCGTGGAAGCGTGGGCGCGATGGGCGGAGCCGAAGGCGTCGTTGACGTAGACGTCGGCCAGCGAGGCGAGGGCCTTGGAGAAGGCCGGATCGTTGGCTTCTTCTTCGGGGTGGTAACGCAGGTTTTCAAGCAGCAGTACCTGGCCGGACTCGAGCTTGCTGGAAAGGTCGGAGGCGACTTCGCCGATGCAGTCAGGGGCGAAGGCTACGTTGACCTTTGTGCCGAGGGCTTTGTCGAGCAGCTCGCGAAGACGGTCAGCTACCGGGCGGAGCGAGTACTTGGGATTCGGTTTGCCCTTGGGACGGCCGAGATGCGAGGCCAGGATGACCTTGGCCTTGTGCTGGAGGGCGTAGACGATGGTGGGCAGCGTGGCCACGATGCGGGTGTCGTCGGTGATGGTCGAGCCGTCTTCAGTGAGCGGCACGTTGAAATCGACGCGGATGAAAACCCGTTTATTGGTCAGATCGATGTCGCGAATGGAAAGCTTGGACATAAAAAACTCACTCCGGGAGAGATTTGAGGCTCTCAGCCCGTCGTGAGGCGGATACAGCTCTCGCGGGCGGAGAGCGGGGAATGGAGGGACCCGAACCCCAGGGCGGGGCGCTCAAGACGGGTGTCTGGAGCGCTCCGCGGATGGAGAGAAAGGACTAGAGGCCCTTCTTGACCAGGAAGCCGATCAAGTCGACGACACGGTTGGAATAAGCCCACTCGTTGTCGTACCAGCTGAGCACCTTGACGCTGTTTCCGACCACCTTGGTCAGAGGAGCGTCGAGGATGGAGGAGCGCGCATCGCCCTTGTAGTCGGAGCTGACGAGGAGGTTTTCGTCGTAGCCCAGGATGCCCTTGAGCTCGCCTTCGGAAGCCTTCTTGAAGGCGGCGTTCAGAGCTTCGGCGGTGATGGGCTTCTCGGCGATGAAGGTGAGATCGACGATGGAGACGTTGGGTGTTGGGACGCGGATGGCAAAGCCGTCCAGCTTACCCGAGCTCTCGGGAATGACGAGCTTGAGGGCCTTGGCGGCACCAGTCGAGGTCGGAATCATGGACAGGGCAGCGGCGCGAGCGCGGCGCAGATCCTTGTGCGGCGTGTCGAGGATGACCTGGTCGTTGGTGTAGCTGTGGATGGTGGTCATGATGCCGGTGACGATGCCGCATGTCTCCAGGATGACCTTGACGACCGGCGCCAGGCAGTTGGTTGTGCAGCTGGCGTTGGAGATGATGTTGTGCTTGGCCGGATCATACTTGTCCTGGTTGACGCCGAGGACGACGGTGAGGTCCTCGTTCTTGGCGGGAGCCGAGATGATGACCTTCTTGACGGTGGAGCCGAGGTGAGCCTTGGCCTTTTCCGCGTCGGTAAAGAAGCCGGTGGATTCGACGACGATTTGCGCGCCTACGGAAGCCCAGTCGAGCTTGGCCGGGTCGCGCTCGGAGAAGACCTTGATCTTCTTGCCGTCAATTGCGATGA
>CAYQOQ010000065.1:0-24874 GCA_964419175.1 uncultured Occallatibacter sp.
TCTTCTGGTCAACCTCCCAGAAGAACCGCGCATCCTTGAACCGCGCCCGCAACACGCGCGCATTCCCATGCCGAATAATCGCCTCGCCCTCGGCATCCACCGCGATATTCATCACGGCCAGAAAATGCGGCAGCAGCTTCCCATCCGCGCCCTCGATAGCAAAATATTTCTGGTGGTCGCGCATCACCGTCACCAGCACCTCTTCCGGCAGCGCCAGATACTCCGCCTCAAAGTCGCCCAGGATCACCGAAGGCCACTCCGTCAAATGCACAACGGTCTCAACCAGCACCTCATCCTCGCGCCACTTGGCTCCAGCAACTGTCCGTGTAGCCTTATCCAGCGCCTTGCGAATCGTCTGCCTGCGCTCGGCCACATCGACCTCAACCTTCGCCCCGCGCAACGTCTCCGCATAACTCTTCGGCGCGCCAATCACGACAGGTGCTTCACCGTGCAAGATGCGATGCCCGCGGCTAACATTCCCCGCAGTAATTCCTGCAATCTCCACCGGCACAACGTCAGAATCCAGCAGCGCCACAACCCACCGTACCGGCCTCACAAACCGTTCCGGCTTGCCCGCGCGCCAGTACATATTCTTAGCCCAATAAAGTGACAGCACTTCCTTCGGCAATTCGCTCGCCAGCAGCTCCGACGCCTTGCGTCCCAGCCGCTTCACCGTCACGCCCACATACTCGCCCTTGGCGTTGGTAACTTTTTCCAGGGCCTCAACCGCCACGCCGGCCTTCTTCGCAAAGGCCTGTGCCGCACCCGTCGGCGCGCCATCTTTAAACGCAATCTTCCACGACGGTCCCGTCAGCTTTTCCTCGGTATCCGCTTGGGTTTCCAACACGTCTTCCACCAGCACAGCCAGCCGCCGCGGTGTCGAGTAAGTCGTCACCTTCGCCGCCGTCCCCAGCAGCCGCTCCCGCGTAAGCAACTCGTTCACACGGCGACCCAGCTCGGCCTCAGCCCCTGCAATCATGCGAGCCGGAATCTCATCCAGCCCAATCTCCAACAAAAAATCAGCCATAACTTTGAGTATCTTTCCGCTAACTCGCTATTGCCGCCCAAGCGGCGCTAACTTGCTCACTAACTGGCCTGCTAACTCATGTACCAGGAGGCTAACTCCACCGGCTCACTAACTCCGCTTGCTAACGCTCTGCCTTGAAGGGTACGGGCTTTAGCCCGTACATAAACTCCCCAAAAACCGGCCGGGCTTTAGCCCCTGAGGGAATGTCCATTCCACTAACTCATCGAACCTAACTCCAGCCCAAAAACCAGCTAGCAACTAGTAGCTAGAAGCTGCTGTGCCGCATACACCTTCGCCACGCCCACAGCCAGGTTTCTGATGCGCGCAATCATGCCCACGCGCTCGGTCACGCTGATCGCCCCGCGCGCATCCAGAAGATTGAACAGGTTCGAGCACTTCAGCGCCAACTCATACGTAGCAATCAGCGGGAACCGTTTCTTCTCCACCGCTCCAGCCTTCTCATTCGCCAGCAGGGCATTGCCCTTCGCCAGCAGCGCCTGCGCCTCGGCCTCATAGCTGTTGAAGTGCTCCCACAGCCGCGTTACATCGGCTTCTTCAAAGTTGTAAACGGAATACTGCAACTCGTCGGTCAGCCGCACGTCGCCGTAGGTCACCTCCGCGCCCGTCTCCGGATCGCGCGCCCACACCACGTCGTACACCGAGTCCACATCCTGCATAAACGCGCACAGCCGCTCGAGCCCATACGTCAGCTCCGCGCAAATAGGGTCCAGATCCAGTCCGCCGCACTGCTGGAAGTAGGTGAACTGGGTAATCTCCATCCCGTCCATCATCACCTGCCAGCCCACGCCCCAGGCGCCCACGGTCGGCCCTTCCCAGTTGTCTTCTTCAAACTTCAAATCGTGTTGCGCGAGGTCGATCCCGATCGCCTCCAGCGATTGCAGATAAAGCTCCTGCACATTCACCGGCGGCGGTTTCAGAATCAGTTGAAACTGCGTGTGCCGGAAGAGCCGATTCGGGTTCTCGCCGTAGCGCCCATCCGCCGGCCGGCGCGATGGCTGCGCATAGCCCACGCGATAGGGCTTCGGCCCCAGCACGCGCAAAAACGTCTCTGGCGCCATCGTCCCCGCGCCCACCTCGACGTCAAACGGTTGTTGCAGCACGCACCCGCGCGCCGCCCAAAAATTCTGCAGCCGGAACAACAGTTCCTGAAACGTCAGCGCCTTCGGTTTAGCGCCCGATACACCAGTAGCCGGTAAAGCAGTAGATAAAGTCACTCTGGAAACTCACTCTCGCGAAACTGAAGCCAATTTTATCAGCCGCAAGCCTCCGTCACCCGCCCAGCCTCCCCAGCGCCTCCGCCGTCTTCAGCTTGCGCTCCAGGTGCCGCTCCAGCGATTGCAGCGTGAACCGCCGCAAATCCGTCCCTCTTCGTCGCGGCCACGACTCGCCCGCAAAGGCCCCGACCGGCGCCCGCAGCATCCTCTGCGCCAGTTGCCACGAGTCCGCTGACAGCGCATTTGCCCCCGACCCGCGATGCACATTGCAGAACAGCCCATCCCCATAGCTCTGGAACCAAACCTGCTCCGCTTGCAACGCCTCGCCACATGCCGTGCAGTGCGCAACGTCCGGCAGCAGGCCCATCAGCCGCGTCATCCACAGTGAGAAATAGGTCAGCGGCATCCAAGGCTGTTCCACAGTCGTCTGCTCCAGCACCGAAACCAGCAGCCGGAAGACCGTCTCCTGCGGATCGTGTTCCGGCAGCACCTCGTCCAGCAACTCGGCAAAAAAGCTCAGCACCGTCATCCGCACAGGATCAACCGGCATGGCCAGCGGCGAGCGCACAATCTCCAACTGATCCAGCCGCACCAACTCCTGCCCCGGCTTCTCGGCAAACCACGCCCGCGCCACGGTCATCGGCTCCAGCGCTCCGCCAAACCGTTTCCGGCTCTTCAGCGCCGACTTGGCCACGCCCTTGATCCGCCCGTAATCGCGCGTAAAAAAGCTCACGATCAGGTCGGCCTCGCGCAGCGGCCAAGTCCGCAAAACCACCGCTTCTGAGGTCAGCACGCCCATGCGTCTTCTATCTTCGCACCGCCGCCGCGGCCGATTTGGACATACTCTGGTTACAGGGGTGTCGAAGATGAAAAAGACCGGCTCGATAAGGGATTTGGAAGGCTGCCTCCCCAGGCTGGATCACGTGGTTTCAATTGAAGAAATGAACAAAGCTATCGAGGAAGCGGTTATGGAAGACCGGGAGCGGTTCGAACGTGAATCACATGACCAAATTGAGGGCTCGCGACCGGATCATTCTCATGCCTAATCTTGGGGAACGAAAGGCGAAAGACACGCCATGGACTCCCAAATTGACCGCAAGATCACGTCCCCCCGTCTCATCCTATGGAAGCGCCCAGCCCTGTTTCAGACTAGAATGGATTCAGAGGTTCCAAATGCCATCCGCTATGGTCACCTTCAACGGCCGTATCACCCTCCCCACCAACGTTCGAAAGCAGCTAGGCCTCAAAACCGGCGACAATATCGATTTCATTGAAATCGAGAAGGGTCGCTTTGCCATCTGTCCCCGCACCGCCGCAATCCGCGACAAGGAGAGGGGCGTTTCCGCGGCCGCCTTCGTGTCCGCCCCAGGCGCGGTCGAAGAAGCCGTCAGCTAGCACGGACTTCCTATTCCCCAGATTCCAAAAATGAGTTGGCGCTGCAGCCCGCAGCAAGCCACTCAACCCCTCTCTATTGCCGCGAGAGTCGTGCGAAGGCTCCCGCCCGCAGCCCCGAAAGCAGATCTCCGCATTTGCACGCGCGTTCATTCCGCCCGCGCACAGACACAAACGCGCATCCCGCCTGGGCAGGACGCGCGTTCTGTGAAACCTCTGCTGTTGGGCTGGAGCCGAGTTGCTTAACGGCCGAAGTGCGTAGCGTTCTTCTCCGTAAAGTGGGCCCATTTCTCTGGCAGATCATCCTGCGCAAAGATGGCCGAAACCGGGCAGGCCGGAACGCAGGCGCCGCAGTCGATACACTCGACTGGATCGATGAACAACTGGTCGATCTCGGCGAAGCCGTCTTCGTCCTTTTTGGGGTGGATGCAATCGACAGGACAAGCGTCTACACAGGCGGTGTCCTTCGTGCCGATACAGGGTTCTGCAATAACGTATGCCATCTCTGATTTCTCCGGGGATCTAAACTTCTCGTCGCTGATAGTAGCATATGACCCCCGCTCTAGACTCAACTCCCATCGGCCAAGTTTTGCGATACGGGAAACCGTCCAGCCAACGGGTGCTTATCTCTTTCGTTCGGCGCGCTGCCGCGCAAACTCCTGCGGCGTCGGAATCGGCGACAACCCGCGCCCGGCAAACATCTCGCCGAACAACTCCACCAGCTCGCCCTGGATCAGCCCGTTCGACGCCAGAATCTCCCGGCTGTCCAGCCGATAAGGGCCGCCTGCAAAGTTCGTCACCCGCCCCCCGGACTCTTCCACCAGCAGAATCCCCGCTGCTGTGTCCCACGGGTTCAGGTTGAACTCCCAAAAGGCTTCCAGCCGCCCCGCGGCCACATACGCCAGGTCCAGCGCCGCCGATCCCGCGCGCCGCACCCCGTGCGAACGCAGCGTGAACTCCTGGTAAAAATGAACATTCGGGCTCTCGTGCCGCTTCTGGCTCGGAAACCCCGTCGAAATCAGCGACTCTGCCAGGACAGGAATCTTGGACACCCGCATTGGCTTGCCATTCAGCCGCGCACCCTGTCCCCGCTCGGCTGTATAAAGCTCATCCCGCATCGGGTCGTAAATTACTGCGGCAACCAGCTTCCCGTCTTCATCTGCCGCCATTCCGGGCGCGCGCTGTTCCAGGCCAAGCGACACGCAAAACTGCGGAAACCCATGCGCAAAGTTCGTCGTCCCGTCCAGCGGATCCACGTACCAGCGGAACTCGCCCTCCATCCGCTCCCGCGTGCCCTCTTCGCCGTAGATTCCGTGCTCGGGAAACGCCGCGCCCAGCCGCTCCCGGATCAGCTTCTCCACTGTCCGGTCGGCCACCGTCACCAGGTCCACGTCGCCTTTGTACTCGGTCTCGACGCCCTGCGCCAGAAACTCGCGCAGCCGTCCGCCAGCCTCGCGCGCAATCTCAGCCGCCTTCGGAACCCAAATCAGATTATCCACCGTTGCGGCCCCCGCGCCGCTCATGAATGCTCCTCGCTCGCGCGAGTTTCCACCGCCGCCGTTCCCCGCATCGCCGTCTCTCCTATCGCCCCAACGCGCGGTGTGCGGCGCTTGCCTGCTTCACTGATGGTGCGGATCTGGTGTTTGTAGATAAACAGGTTGGGCTGCCCGTCGCGTGTCAGCCGCAGCATCGCGTCGTCGAAGTATTCAATCCAGCCGCGCACGGTCTCCCCGTCGCGCAGCTTGATCTGTACTACCACCTGACGGTCGCTCAGCGAGCGCAGATACAGTGCCTCCTGCCCGGTCTCTCCCGGCGGAGGCGTCTTCGAGCGACGGCGCGACGACAATGGCGAAGTCATGTTTCCATTTTAGATGCGGTTTTCCCATCGCGCACATTCACTGTGGATTCGGCGGTCAACGTCCCGGCAAAATGCCCGTCGTGCGCCGCCGAGTTTTGAACAAAAGCTCGGCAGCTCAGAACGACTGCTAGTTTTTGTCGCGCACCGAAACTGCGCCTGTGCCAGGAAAATCCTTAGGCACGGGAAACGTGATGGGCCGTCGCGCCAACCATTCCAGCGCCCGCGGAATGATCGTTTCGACTGCGGCATCGCGCAAGCCCGGCGGCTGCACATCTCCCGGCCACACATGCCCGTAGGTCGAAATATAAACGCGCCCTTTGCCGTAGGTCGTCGTCCACTCCACCGGCCACAACAAACCCAGCTTAGGATCGCTGTCCCGCGCGTAGGCCAGCACATGGACTCCTTCCGCCGGGCCGCGCGCGTAGAAATAAACTTCCATATCGGGCGACAGCCACGCCCGTGGCATCCCTGCGTGAATCGGATCGTCGCCCAGCCGTGTCACCAGGGCATCCGAGCGCTGCCCATGCCCGGTTCCGCGGCCCTCGCCTGCGCCGATCCGTACAATTTCGCCGCTATCGCTCACGCGCAGCGCCGTGCCGTAATCCGCCGTGCGCCAGCTAAGCCCGACCATCTCTTCATATTCCGTCCAGCCCACAAAAGCGTTCTCCGCGGCGTGAAAGATATAAACGCCACCGCCTTTCTGAACAAAATCCGCAAAGTCCCGCTTCACTGCGCCGGGCCATTCGGGTTTTTGCTTAAGCCCTTGCAGAAGGCCATTTCCACCATTGTCGTTGCAGGTTTGAATCACCACGTCGTAGTCCGCAAAGCGCGGCCGCCACGCTGCCCATGCGGCAGAGCCGGTCTCCTGCGGCGCCGTGCTCACCTCGACAGTGAATTCGCCCGCGGCCGCAAGAATGCCGCGCAGCAGAGCCGTACTCTGCTGCCAGTCGTGGTTGCTGAATCCGTCAACAATGAGAACGCGTATCTTGCCTTGATGGGTTTTGGCAGAGCAGGGCAGGACGCCAGTAAACAAGACCGCCAGCAGGCACAGTGAAGCCAAGTGTTTCATGCCGTCAGATTACAACATTTCGTTTCGGCTAGTTTTCTGACCGCTTGTTGTTGTACCAACTGCGGGTGCCCCGGATCCCGATTTTGGGACCTGGGATAGCATGAACCAAAAGTGCGAAATCATGCGGTCAAACTAGTTTTCGGCCGGCCGCGCATCGGCATAGTATCCCGTCTTATGCCGTACGTTGAAGTCTTCCGCGGAAGCCCGCGGCACCTTCACTTCGATCCGGTGAAAGATCCGCCCAGGCTCCTGATTGTGCGGATAGTAGCCCAGCAAATACTGCGTCCGCAGATCGTCGCTTACCTGTGCAAACGCCTTGTCCAGGCCGCCCGCGCCTACATAGAAAAATTTGCCGCCCGTCTGCTCGGCCAGCGTAATCATCGCGTGTTCGCCGCCCAGATCGCGCCCCGCGCTGGCCTCGATCGGCACGTCGATCAGCGCGTAGATCATCACCTCGTTGCGCAGAGCCTGCTCCAGCGCCTGCGCATACGTGGTGTTCTTTACCGTATCGTCCCCGTCTGAGATCACCACCAGCACCTTGCGCCCGTCTTTGGCGCCCAGCCGTTCCGAACCCTGGTAGATTGCGTCATAGAGCGCCGTGGCATAGTCTCCGCGCAACTGCCCCAACCCCTTGTCAATCAGTGCCAGCTTGTTGGTGAACGGCGTCAGCGCCCGCACCTCGGTGGCAAACTGCATCACGCTCATCTGGTCCTGCGACCGCACAATCGCATGAGCAAACCGCCGCGCCGCTGCCGCCTCTTCTGTCATGTCCTTGCGCACGCTCCCCGAAGTGTCAATCGCCAGCGTCAGGTTCAGCGGCATCTCCGACTGCTTTTCGAACACCGCAATCTGCTGCGCCCGTCCGTCTTCGGTGATCGCAAAATCCCCGCGCGCCAGCCCCCCCACTATCGCCCCGTTCCGATCCGTCACGTTCACAAACACGCTTACGAGCTTCACATCCATCCGCAGCGTGGTCTGCGCCGCGACCGCACTCGCCGCAAACAGCGCCGCCAGTGCCAGCAGAATCCCGGGTGCCCCAGGTCTCGCTTTTGAGACCTGGGAATGACTCGCCCCAAGCCCAAGGATTCCGCTGGGTGCCCCATCTTTGCGCATTTTTTCTAGCGCAAGGGTGGGAAGGCATAAAGCCTGTCTGAGAATGGTTAGGATACCCAACCGTTGGTTCGCATCGATCTCACCCTTCATGCGAACCCTCCACCGCCAGCCCGGCCGGAAACGGCTCGCCATCGGCCCACACCGCCCCGTCCTCAAACGTCTCTTTCTTCCAGATCGGCACCGTCTTCTTCAGCGTGTCAATGATCCAACGGCACGCCTCAAACCCTGCCGCCCGATGCGCGGAAGCTACCACAATCAGCACGCTGGTCTCGCCCACTTCCAGCCGGCCCAGCCGGTGAACCAGCGTCACGCCCCGCACGCCAAACTTCTCCCGCGCCTCGGCCGCAAGCCTCTGCATCTGCTTCAGCGCCATCTCCTCGTAGGCTTCGTAGTCCAGATAAAGCGTCCGCCGTCCGCGCGAATTGTTGCGCACAATCCCGTCGAACACCACCACGGCGCCATCCTCGCCCCGCTTGCCCGCGGCCACCAGTTTCTCCGCGTCGATGCGCTCGCGCGTCAGCGCGATAAATGGATTGCACTCCTCCAAAGCCCCTGCCGTGCGCGTAGGAGCTCCGCCCGAGACCGGCGGCAGCAACCCCACCTCATCGCCGTCGTGCAGCACCTGTCCCTTCAGGGCATACTCCGCATTCACGCTCACCGCAATCCCGCGCAGCTTCTCCGCTGCCACGCGCGCAGTCAGATGCGCCAGCAGGTCCGCCACCGAAGCGCCTTCCGGCAACTCCATCGTGGACGCTTCCGCGCCCAGCCAGTCTTTCGACACGCCAAAGGGAACAACTTGGATTCGCATAGCTTGAAAAAGAATACCGCCTGCTACTTAGACGCGGCAGGCGGTATTCAGGGGGCGAACCATTCCCCACAGTTCATTGCAGACCTTCGCGTCAAACCAGTTTGTACAGAAAACCCGTCGGCGTGCCCCACAGATTCCGCGCCCGGTCCTCGTAAAAGATGCTGAACTCAATGCCCGCCATATCGAAATCGAACAGTGGAACCCGGTCGAACGTATAGTCGCCCCGCACCGAGTACTGGTCCCCTCCGCAGTCAATCATCAGCGTGTCGCTCGTTGAAACCCGCTCCGGATGCGTCAACAGCATGCTCCCAAACGAAAACACGCCCAGCGCAAACTCGTTGCCGGCCATCGCCACCCGGGTGCGACGCGCCGACGAGCCCCGATGCAGCATCCCCGCCTGCGCCGCCACCACCAGAATGTCGTTGCCCTGCTGCTGCTCGCACAGTATCTTCTCCGCCAGTATCGAACGCTCCGTCTGGCGCAGATACATCGCTCCCAGCTTCCCGACAATCCGGTTGCTGAATCTGCGCCTGGCGCTCAGTACGCCCACCAACATCTCCACGGCCTCGTTGTAGGTCGAGGCAAGCGCCTGCCAGCGAGGAACGGCAAACCACGCCTCGGCCCCCGCCGGAAGCGCGCGCCGCGCCAGCTTTTCCTGGCAACCGCCCAGGCTCGGAAACGCCTTGCGCAGCTCCGTCACCTGCGCCTCAATCGGCCGCACCTTGTAGGCGGCCGGATACGCGCGATTCGAAACCACCTCTTCGTCCTTGTACTTGTCGCTCACCGTGTGCCGGTGGATGATCTCCACCACTTTGTCCGCCACTTCGCTCTTCAGCTTCCGGTCCATGTCCAGAACCGTCTGCGCGCTCTGCTGGTCCAGTTGCTCAATCGCTGTCCTATACGCGGTCTCGACCGCCTCGCCAAGAAAATCCTGCAGCATCCTGTTCTGCCGCTCGGTCGTGTTTCCTGAAAGATGCAGCGGGACGATCTGATGGGGCGTCGCTGTCATGGTTGCCATTGCTACCGCTCTCCGCGCAGCCGCGCGATAGTTTCTTTGCTCTTTTATCGGCAGAAATGTCCCATGCAACAGCACAGCTTCCCCAAGACTGCCCCTTTTTGAAACATTGGATCGAAACTATCTGTTGACCGCTGTATCGCCAGGCGATACAGTATCTGTGTGATCAAGTCCTTCAGGCACGCGGGGCTGGAAAAGCTCTTTATGGACGGATCGAGGGCAGGCATCAATCCAGCGCACGCCGAGAAGCTGAAGAATCAAATGGCTACGTTGAATCGGGCCACAAGCCCAAGCGGAATGAACGTCCCGGGATGGAGTCTTCATCCACTGCACAAGGAACTCGCCGGTCATTGGGCAGTCAAGGTCAATGGGAACTGGCGCTTGACCTTCCGCTTTGAAGGCCAGGATGCAATTCTGGTGGACTATCAGGATTACCACTAAGAACTGGCCGGGACGAATCCCGGCCGAAAAGGAGGTCAATCATGCGCATGCATAATCCACCCCACCCTGGACGAATTATCAAGGAGGCCCTTCAGGCCATTCCCATCAGCGTCACCGGGTTTGCGGCGCATATTGGAGTCTCGCGCGTGGCACTGTCCCGCGTCCTCAATGAAAAAGCCGCCGTCACTCCGGAGATGTCCATCAAGATCAGCGAGGCATTTGGCCAGGACTCCCCAGATATCTGGTTCAACCTCCAAAACGATTACGACTTCTGGCAGGCGTCTCATGCCAGGACCCGGCGCAGAAAAATCGAGCCGCTCCAGTCTGTTGCTGCCTGAACATCGTTCGCGGCCAATCCAGTAGAGCCCACACAAAACACAAAAACGGCCGGCAGGTTCGCCGGCCTTTTCCCTCGTCTCAAACCCAACTCACACAACCGGACTGGCTGCAACCTCCGCCCCGACCGGCTTTGTATCCGGCCGGGCCTTCAGCAGCGGCAGCGCCACGGCAAGCACATCCTCGATGCGGCTGGCGTAGTGCACCGTCACGCCCTCCATCATCTCCGAAGTCAGGTCCTCTTCCACGTCCTGGCGATTTTCCGCAGGCAGAATGATGGTTTCCACTCCTGCCCGCCGCGCCGCCAGAAACTTCTCCTTGATCCCGCCCACCGGCAGCACATTGCCGCTCAGCGTGATCTCTCCGGTCATCGCCGTCAGCGGGCGCACCGGCGTATCGGTCAGCAGTGATGCGAGCACCGTGGCCATCGTCACGCCTGCTGAAGGCCCGTCCTTCGGAATCGCTCCGGCCGGCACGTGAATGTGCAGGTCGATATCCTTCATGAAGTCTTCGGCCAGGCCAAGGCTACCGGCGTTCGAACGCACCCAGGTCAGCGCGGCCTGCATCGATTCCTGCATCACCTCGCCAATCTGCCCCGTCATCGTAAAGCCGCCCTTGCCCTTCATCTTGTTGGCTTCGATGAACAGAATGTCGCCGCCGGCCGGCGTCCATGCCAGGCCCACTGCCACGCCCGGCCTCTTCACCCGTTCCGCCACTTCGGTCTCAACGCGTACCTGGATACCGCCCAGAAACTCCTTGATCACCTCGCGCGTCACCGCCAGCTTTTCCGCATGGTTTTCTACCACGCGCCGTGCCTGCTTGCGGCAAATCGTGCCGATAGCCTGCTCCAGTTTCCTCACGCCCGCCTCCCGCGTGTAGTGCCGCACTACGTACCGCACCGCATCCTCGGGAAACTCGATCTGCTCCACCGTGATTCCGTTCTCCTTGATCTGGCGCGGAATCAGGTACCGGTTCGCGATCTGAACCTTCTCCTCTTCCGTGTAGCCCTCCAGGAAGATCAGCTCCATCCTGTCCAGCAGCGGTGGCGGCACCGTGTCCAGCATGTTCGCCGTGCAGATGAACAGCACCTTCGACAAGTCAAACGGCACGTCCAGATAGTTGTCGCGGAACGTATTGTTCTGTTCCGGGTCCAGGGTCTCCAGCAGCGCCGAGGCCGGATCGCCGCGGAAGTCTCTCCCCAGCTTGTCCACCTCGTCCAGCATCATCACCGGGTCGTTGGTTTCCGCCCTGCGAATGCTCTGGATAATCTGCCCCGGCAGCGCGCCGATATACGTCCGGCGATGTCCGCGGATCTCCGCCTCGTCGTGCATGCCGCCCAGCGAAACACGCTGGAACTTCCTGCCCAGCGCCCGCGCGATCGACCGCCCCAGGCTCGTCTTGCCCACCCCCGGAGGTCCTACAAAGCAGAGAATCGGTCCCTTCATGTCCGGCTTCAGTTCCAGAACGCTCAGGTAATCCAGAATCCTGTCCTTCACCTTTTTCAACCCGTAGTGGTCCTCGTCCAGAATCTCCTTCGCCTTGCCGATATTGACCTTCGCGCCCGAACTCTTGGCCCACGGCAGAACCGCCAGCCACTCGACGTAGTTGCGCGTCAGGCTGTAGTCGGCCGCCATCGGAGACATCCGCGACAACCGCGTCAGTTCCTTCAGCGCCTCCTTCTTCACGTCCTCCGGCATCCCCGCGTCTTCAATCTTCTGCTTCAGATCGTCGGTATCCCGCTGGCTCTCGTCCTGCTCGCCCAACTCCTTCTGGATAGCCTTCATCTGCTCGCGCAGATAGTAGTCGCGCTGCGACTGCTGCACCTGGTCCTGCACCTCGGTCTGGATCTTGGCGCGCAACTGCTGCACCTCGATCTCTTTCGCCAGATGCTTGTTCAGTTGCTCCAGCCGCTCCACAATCCCCGCCGTCTCCAGCATCTGCTGCTTGTCGTCGGTGGTCAGGAAGGGAAGCGACGAGGCCACAAAATCCACCAGCCTGCTCGGCTCCTCGATGTTGGCCGCAATCGTCCGCAGCTCGTCTGACAGCGTCGGCGACTCGGAAACAATCTGCTGGAACTGTGCCACCACGTTCCGCACCAGCGCCTCGAACTCCGAACTGGACGCCGGCTCCACATCCTCCAGCGTCTCCACCTCGGCCACCATGAACGGTTCGGTCTGCGAGTAGCGCACCAGGCGCACACGTTGCACGCCCTCCGTAAACACAAACCGGCTCTGGTTGGGCATCCGCACAACCTTGTGCACGGTCGCCAGCGTCCCCACAGCGTGCAGATCCGCCGGCTTGGGCGAGTCCAGGCGCGGGTCAAGCTGCGTCGTCACCACGATCGTCCGCTCCTCGCCCAGCGACTCGATCAGTTGTATCGAACTCTCGCGCCCCACCGTAAGTGGCAGAACGGCATGGGGAAACAGAACCGTATCCCGAACTGGCAGCACCGGTATATAGCGCACCCGCGACACACTCGCTGGAGTGGGGTTTTGCAACTCTGACGGCTTGGAAGCTTGGTTTTGCATTGAGTGTCCTTTTGTCAACTTTCCTTCATTAGACAACGCAGAGTTTGAAAAGTTTCACGATTCTTTCCCCCATCCGTCCTCCTGCCTGGCCCGCAACTGCCCCTCCCTCAATCTACGATCCTGTCCTCGAAAGGGTTCCCCGAAATCCGAAAAGGGTTCCCCGGAATCCGGTCCGTATCCCCAAACTGCCTGGAATCATGCATCCAGCCGTCAACCGGCAGCAGACGGCGGGTCTCCGCAACCAGCCCCGCCATCCACCTCATACTCCAGGTTGGATGCAATCCCATTCGAAGGGTCTATCGGCTAATTTGCGGGGAAAGTGAGGGGAAGCCCGGGGGCCAGGTGGATTCTGCGGGGGGAAGTAAAACGGGACCTTGTGCCGGGGAACTTACCTGAGCCCCCGCCCAGGCAACGGCCATGCTTCTTTTGGAGGGAAGTTCAATCTCTCAAGCCTGTCCGGTCCCGCCCTCTTCGCTCTTGATCGCCAACTCGATATGCTCCCAAAGCTCGTCCGGCGGCTCCGCCACCGGCAGCAGTTGACGCGCCGCCTCGGCGATGGTTTCAAGATCCGCCAGCAACGCCCGGCAAAGCTCGCAACTCTGGATATGCGGATGGTTTGCCGCATTTGCCCCGGAGCCGATCATCTCCGGCAACTGCGCCTGGAACTCCGCGCAGCTCATCTTGCCCGCTTCCTCCGTCATGGCCGCGCCTCCTTCTGAGCGTTCCTGCGCAACGCATCCCGCAGTTTCAGGCGTGCCTTGTGCAACTGCGATTTACTGTTCCCGATCGAACACTCGAGCATCGAGGCGATCTCATTATGCTCATAGCCTTCCACATCATGAAGAATAAAAATCAGCCGGTATCCCGCTGGCAAATCCGCAACCGCCTTCTCCAGCGCAAGCCGGTCGATCGAACCGCTCAGCGTCAGATCCGTCGCCCCGAAGCTCCGCCCTGGCCTTTCCTCCGGCACCGGCTCCATCGCTTCGTCCAGCGAAATCAGGTTCAGCCCCTTCTTGCGCAGTTGCATCAGCACCACATTCACCGCCAACCTGTGCAGCCAGGTAGAAAACGCCGATTCGCCCCGGAACGTCGCGATCTTCCGATGCAATTGCAGAAACGCTTCCTGCGTCAGGTCTTCCGCCTCCGTAATATTCCCCACCATGCGGAGACATAAGGAATAGATGCGTCTTTTGTGCAAAGAGTAAATCTGGGCAAAGGCGTGGTGGTCGCCGGCCTGCGCCCGCCTCAGCGCATCGGCCTCGCTGGGATCCGGCGCTGTCGCGCGCGTAAACGTAACCCGCTTGGTGGGCGGAGCGGCAACGGGAGCTGAACCGTCCAATCCACTTGACGTACTTTCCGGCGGTGGCGTGGAAAACCGGCTATCGGGCATCAATTTCCTTGGGGGGAATCGCTCTTGTGACTAGGCACTGCTGCGCAATGCTCCTGTCCTCGCTAGTATAAGGGGTTAGGGGAAGTTCTCGAAAGAAGGGGTGGTGGGTCAGTTTGAAGGGTACGGGCTTCAGGTGAAGAGTACGGGCTTCACAGGCTGCGGAAAAACTCCTCCGGGCGGTAGGCCGGGGATTTATCCCCGGTATAAGTGCAATGGAATGAATAGGGCTTTAGCCCCTGAGGGAATGCTCTTTCAAACTGATCCACTGCCAATGGCTGGAGCTTCGGCAATCAACGACCGGAGCCGTCGTCCCGATGTTTCTGTCCTGATGTCTTTTGCGCCGCGGTCGCACTTTCGCGCAAAACGGGGTTCGTGCCCCGCGCTTTTTGGGAGATAATGTCTTGCGGAGAAAGCCGGCAGCCCGGTACACCAGTCGCGGAGTGGTTCCATGCGGGGTTCTGCTCGCATGCCTTCTTGTCTTCGCGTCCTGCCCCCGCCCGGCCCAATCCCAGACAACCACGCCTGCCCCGCCCGTCCCAGCCGCCCAGGCCGCCGCATCTCTGCTCCAGTTAAGCGGCCTGCCCGTCCACAGCATCTCGTTTGAAGGTGTCACCGTCGAGCGCCTCGATCCCCTCCCAGGCCATCTCCCGCAGGCCGAGGGAAAGCCGCTCAGCGCGCAAAGCCTGCGCCAAAGCATCCGGCTGCTCTACGCAACCGGCCTTTACGAAACCATCCAGGCCGAGGGCTCCCGCGGCCCCGGCGGCATCGACATCGTCTTTCGCGGCGTCCCCCGCACCTTCATCGGCACTGTCGGCGTCTACGGCGCCAAGGGCGCCACGCTCAACGCGCAACTGCAACGCGCCAGCCAACTCGTTCCCGGTATCCGCTTCACACAGGCCAAGCTCACCACCGCGCTTGAGCAGATGCGCCAGACCATGGCGCAAAACGGTTTCTACGAGCCGGCAATCACCCCCGCGCTCACCCCCCACCCCGAGGCGCAGCTTGTCGACATCGCCTTCCACGCGGTCTCCGGCGTCCAGGCTCGCGTCGGCAAGGTCGAGGTCTCCGGCGACTCCGGCATGAGCGTCCAGGACTTCCGCCACTACGCGCACCTCAAAACCGGCGCGCATGTGGATCGCGACACCGGCAACCGTGCCCTCGCCGGCGTCCTCAAGCACTACCAGAAGCAGGAGCGGATGGAGGTCGAACTCAAAATCGTCTCCGCGCTCTACGACCCGGCCGCCAAAAGGGTCAACTACAGCTTCTCCGCCAACCAGGGCCCTGTCGTCCGGGTACTCGTCCAGGGAGCCAGTATCGGCCCGGAGCGCGTCAAGCGCATCATTCCCGTCTTTGAAGAGGGAAGCGTCGACGAGGATCTGCTCAACGAAGGCAACCGCCGCCTCCGCGACTACTACCAGCGACTCGGCTACTTCGACGTCAAGGTGACGCACGAACAGCGCCCCGCCGCCGCGCAGGAGGTCGTAATCGTCTTTAACGTCGACCTCGGGCCGCGCCGCCGCGTCGAGCGCGTTTACATCGCCGGAAACCATTACTTCGACTCCGCAACTCTCAAGGAACTGCTCAACGTTCGCGCTGCCGATACGCTCGACCATCACGGCGCCTACAGCCAGGCTCTGGTCTCAACCGACGTCAGCGCGCTCCAGGCCGTTTACCGCAACAACGGTTTCTCCAACGTCAAAATCGCCCCCGAAACCAGCACCCCCGAAACCAGCGCCGCCGATAACCCGGCCCCTCAGCAAGTCGCCGCGCAAAGCGCCGGCACTCCCAGTGCCAGGTCCGCGTCCGCCAAGCTCCGCGTCGCCCCGCTCGTCGTCACCTATCGCATTGAAGAGGGCGAGCAGACTCGTGTCGGCGCCGTCCGCTTGGATGGCAACGACCATGTCGATGCAGCCACGCTCACGCCTCTGCTCAACACCGCGCTCGGCCAGTTGCTCTCGCCCCAGAACCTCGCCGGCGATCGCGACGTCCTGCTCACTGACTACCTCAGCCGTGGCTTCGAACAGGCCAGCGTCGACGTCGCTCAGCAGCCAGATCCCGCCGATCCCAACAAAGTCGATGTCGTCTTCCATATCACCGAGGGCCCGCAGATCTTCGTGCGCAATGTACTCATCACCGGCCTGCATTACACCCGCCCGGCTACCGTCGACCGAGCCGTCACCCTCCACGCCGGCGATCCCCTCGACCAGACCGCCCTGCTCACCACCCAGAGCAATCTCTACGAACTCGCCCTCTTCAACGAAGTCAACGCCGCGGTCGAAAACCCCACCGGCGGCGCAACCCGCAAAACCATCCTCCTCCAGGCCTCCGAGGCCCGCCGCTGGGCGCTCACCTACGGCGGTGGCTTCGAGGTCCAGACCGGTACCCCGCAAAACAACTGCGCCGGAGCCATTGCCGGAGGCGTCCCCTGCAATCCCAACGGCGTCACCGGCGTCAGCTTCCGCGTCCTGGGCGACATCACCCGCAACAACCTCTTCGGCCGCGAGCAGTCGGCCTCCCTTCAGGGCACCTACGGCCTGCTCGAACAGAAGATCAACCTCCTCTACCAAATCCCCCATCTGGTCGGCAACCGTAACTTCGGCGCCACCTTTTCCGGCGGGTACGCCAACAGCAAAGACGTCACCACCTACGTCGCCTCCCGCCTCGAAGCCGGATTCCGCTTTACTGAAAACTTCCAGCTCCCCGGCTCCATGCTCTCCAAGGCAAACACCTTCATCTACGAGTACGACTTCCGCCGCGTCAAGGTCGCGGCCTCCAGCCTCCAGGTCTTCCCCGGCGAAATCGAAGAGCTCTCGACAGCCGTCCGTGTCGCCGGTCCCGGTGTCACATGGATTCGCGACACCCGCGACTCCCCTCTCGACGCTCATCGCGGAACCTACACCAGCTTCCAGGAGTTTCTCTCCATCAAGACTCTTGGTGCCGAGGCGCAATTCAACCGCCTCGACCTCACCAACTCCAGCTACTACGGCTTTGACAAGGGCCGCTTCGTCTTCGCGCGCAGCACCCGTTACGGCCAGGTGCGCGCCTTTGGCACCGGCTCCAGTGAACTGATCCCGCTCCCCGAGCGCCTCTACTCTGGCGGCCCCACCTCGCTGCGCGGTTTTTCCTTCAACGGCGCCGGCCCCCGCGATCCGGAAACAGGCTTCCCGATCGGTGGCGCTGGCACCCTCGTTAACAGCATCGAACTCCGCCTGCCGCCCCCCACGCTCCCCTGGGTCGGCAACACCGTCAGCTTCGTCCTTTTCCACGACATGGGCAACGTCTTCACCAACGCCGGCGACATCTGGGCCAGCTTCGCCCGCTTCAACCAGCCCAATCGCGACACCTGCAAGGTTCTCTCCCCGGCCCAGGTAGACAGCACCGGAAAGATCATTCCGCCCAGCCCCAGCGGCTCTACCAATGGCCCGGTCACCTCAACCGGTCATCAGGGTATCTGCAGCTTCAACTACTTCTCGCACGCACCCGGAGTCGGACTGCGCTACCATACTCCGGTCGGCCCCATTCGCCTCGATTTCAGCTACAACCTCAACACGCCCATCTACCCGGTAAACATCAATTATTCCAACGGCTTTTCGACCACAAATACCCTCGGCCCCTATTCCAACCCGCATGTAGGCGAGGCCACACACTTCAACTTCTTCTTCAGCCTGGGGCAAACCTTCTGATGACCACCCGTCCCCCAATCCGCCCAAGAAGCACCAGCGCCCAGCAACGCTCCGGGTTCCTAGCTCCCAACAAGAACTCCGGGTACCTCACCCCCAACAAAAACTCCGGGTGCCCCATCCTTGCCGCAGTTTTATCGCGGCTAGGGTGGGATAGTACAAACTCCCCCCGCGCCCCGTTTTTGAAGCAGTTTCTGGTCTCAATCTTTCTGATCTGTCTCGCCATCCCCGCCCGCCCCCAGTCCCCCGTAGTCCTCGACACCGTAGTCGCCGTGGTCAACAATCACGCCGTCCTGGCCAGCGACATCGACGACGAAATCCGCCTCTCCGTCCTGGACCCATCTCTCCCCGGCCAGGAAATCCTCACCCGCCGCCACGCCCTCGATCAGCTCATCAGCCGCTCCCTCATCGAACAGCAGATTCGCCGCGAAGACGCCCAGGCAGCCCTGCCTTCGCCCGAAGAAGTCGCCATGCGCCTCGCGGAAATCCGCAAGGAACTCCCCGCCTGCGTCCGCCAGAACTGCGCCTCCGACGACGGATGGAAGGCCTTCCTCGCCGCTCACGGACTTACCCCCGAGCGTGTCAACACCTATCTCCGTTACCGTCTTGAAATCCTCGCCTTCATCGAGCAGCGTTTCCGCCAGGGTATTCACATCGCCCCACAGGAGATCGAAGCCTACTACCGCGGGACTCTCGTCCCCCAATACACCGCCGGCGAAGCTGTCCCCTCCCTCGAGCGCGTCACGCCCCGCATCGAGGAGATCCTCCTCCAGCAGCAGGTAAATCTCCTCTTCGACGAGTGGCTCACCAACCTGCGCAAGCAGGGCGACGTCGAAGTCCTCGACCCCACGCTTGAAACTCCGGATGAACAAAACACAGCCCCCACTGTCCCCCCAACCGCGGAAGGAAAGGCAAAGCAATGACCGAGCCAGAAGACCTCCTTCCCGAACTAGCTCTTCCCGAGCCCGAGCAGCCGCACCGCCCCAGCCGCCTGCGCCGTTTCTTCCTCCGCCACGTCCCTCTTGGCGTCGCCGGCTTCATGATTCTGGTGGCGCTCGCCACCGCCGGCCTCTACTTCTGGATGAGCTCCGCCCAGTTCGAGAATCTCGTCCGCCAGCGCCTCATCGCCGAGATCGAGCAAGCCACCGGCGGCCAGGTCGAGCTCGCCTCCTTCCACTGGCGCCTCCTCCATCTTGAAGCCGAAGCCATCGGCCTCGTCATCCACGGCACTGAAGACCCCGGCGAAGCTCCCTACGCCCGCATCGATCGCCTCCGCGTACGCGTCAGCCTGCTCGGTTTCTGGAGCCCCACCGTCCGCCTCCGCGATTTCGAGATCCTCCGCCCCGCCCTGCATCTCATCGTCTATCCCAATGGCTCCACCAACCAGCCCCATCCGCGTAAACCCGGCGCGTCAAGTAACCACAATCTCGACACACTCTTCAACCTTCAGGCCGGCCACATCGCCGTCGAGCAGGGCCTCCTCGACTACGACAACCGAGCCTCCGCCCTCGACTTCGAGAACCGCTGGCTCCCTATCGACTTCCAGGCCAACGATGTCTCCCTCGTCCTGCGCTACATCTCCGCGAATGCGTCTGCGCCGGAAACCTATCGCATCGAGGCCGGCGCTGCCGACCTAAGCCTTGCCCGCACCACCTCTGCGAAATCTACTGCAAAGTCCGGGGTCCCCGGCGACAGGTCTTCGTCGCCGGGGTGGAAGTCCGGGGTCCCCGGCGACAGGTCTTCGTCGCTGGGGTGGAAATCCGTCCACGGCTACTTTCAGGCCACTCTCGATCTCACCCGCTCCACCGCCACCCTGCGCTCCTTCCGCCTCACCTCGCGCGGCCCCGGAAAAACCACGCACTCCCTCGATGTCTCCGGCTCCCTCCAGGACTTCACCCGTCCCCACTGGCAGGCCAAGGTCCTCGGCGACGTCGACATGCGTCTTCTCGACCCGGTCCTCGGCTATCCCGACGCGCCGGAAGGCATCGTCCATCTCGACCTCACCGCCGCCGGAGAATCCGGCGAATTCCGCACCGACGGCAACGTCCACATCGAGAACGGCTCCTACATCGGCACCGGCGTCGTCGCCACTGGCATTCGTCTCGACGCCTACGTCCACGCCGACCCCGGCCGCCTCCTCATCACCTCCGTCGTTATCCGTCTCCGCCAGGGAGGCCAGATGGAAGGCAGCGTCAGCCTCAGCCCCTGGCTTCCTCCCGTTCACGGCCAGGCCGTCCTCCAGACCTCAAGCCCTGCCGCCCCTGCGCATCTCTCCGCCGACCGCAATGTCGCGCCCTTCCATCCCCAGCCGCCCGACTATCACGTCAACGGCAAAGTCGACGCCCACTTCAAAGACGTCGCTCTCGACACCATCCTCGACATGGTCGGCCAGCAGCCTTTCCAGCGCCTCGGCATCGGCACGCTCATCAACGGACCCGCCCTCGCAAACTGGACCAACGGCGACACCAGCACCGTCTCCGTCACGGCATTGTTCAACCTCAGTCCGTCCCCCAATCCGCTCCCCGGCGAAGCCCCCGCCAGCGGCATCATCGATGGCACCTACACCCAGCGCGACGGCGCCGTCGACCTCCGCCAACTCGAAGTCAACATGCCATCGAGCCAGTTGGAAGCGCGCGGCGACATGGGCGCTTACCCGCTCACCAGCCCTTCGGCTCTCACCGTCGACTTCCACTCCCGCAACCTGGGCGAGTTCGACACCGTCCTTCGCAGCCTTGGCGTCAAGCGCGACGGAAAATCCGGAACCGCTGCCCTCCCCATCGCGCTCACCGGCGAAGCCTCCTACCACGGAACCTGGACCGGTTCCCTCGCCGACCCCCGCCTGGCCGGCAGTCTCAAGGCCACCCAGCTCACGCTTGAAATGCCCTCCCTCACTTCCGCCCAGCCGCCATCAGCCCAGCCGCAACCGGTCCATCTCGACTCCATCGATGCCACCTGCAGCTACTCCGCCGCCCGCATTGACGTCGCCCACGCCCTGCTCCTGCGCGGCCCCATGAAGCTCGCCCTCAGCGGCTCCCTCATCGCCACCCCGGCCGCCACTCGCACACGTGTCCCCGGTATTCCTGCCTACGACGCCAACTCTCAGATCCATCTCCATCTCGAAGCCGGCAACGTCGGCGTCGGCGACATCCAGCCCTTCGTCACCGGCAAGCTCCCCCTCACCGGCACCCTCGGCGCGCAGATCCAGGCCGACGGCCCTCTCCATTCCCTCGCCGGCTCCGGCTGGGCCCAGCTTGACGACGGCAGCCTCTACGGCGAGCCGGTCAAGCGCGTCCGCGCCCAGGGCACCATCGCGAACAGCATCATCACCCTCTCCTCTATCGCCCTCTCCAGCCCGGCAGGCGCCGTCACAGCTACCGGCAGCTACGGCCTCAACTCCCACCGCTTCCAGATCGACGCCCACGCCGCCGGCCTCGACATCGCCAAAATCGACCGCCTCCGCCGCGAGGGATGGTCCGCCACCGGCAAACTCGGTTTCTCCATCAGCGGCTCCGGCGCTTTCGACGACCCGCAACTCCAGGGCAACGCCACGCTCAACGACCTCGCCATCGGCGGCGAATCCGTCGGCAGCCTCCATCTAGTTGCACACACGGCCAACCACGCTCTTGCCTACGACCTCACCACCCGCATCGACAGCGCCGAACTTGCCATCCACGGCCAGACCGCCCTCAACGGCGACTACGCCACCCAGGCCAAAGCCGACTTCTCCCGCTTCAACATCGATTCGCTTCTCAAGCTCGCCCACGTCCGCGCCATCACCGGCGAATCCTCGCTCGCGGGCACCGTCACCGTCTCCGGTCCTCTCGCGCACCCAGAGCAGCTTCGCGGCGAAGCCCGCATCCAGCAGCTCGAGGCCGCCATCGCCGGCGTTCATCTCAAAAGCGAAGGCGGCGTCCACGCCACGCTTGCCAACGGCCGCGTCCGCCTCGATCCCCTCCACGTCACCGGCGAAGAAACCGACATGCGCGCCCAGGGCACCCTGGCCATCACCGGCACGCGCCAGCTCGATCTGGCCGCCAGCGGCTCCGTCAACCTCAAGCTCGCCGAGACCCTCGACCCCGACCTCACCGCCGGCGGAATCAGCACCTTCCAGGTCGAGGCCCACGGCCCGCTCGGCAAACCCAACCTCCAGGGCCGCGTCGACTTCCAGAACGGCTCCGTAGCCTTTGAGGACGTACCCAACGGTCTCAGCCAGTTGCACGGCACCCTCGAGTTCAATCAGGACCGGCTCAACATCAAATCCCTCACCGCCATGAGCGGCGGCGGCCCCATCACCGTCGGCGGCTATCTCACCTATCAGCACGGCCTTTACGCCGACCTCTCGGTCACCGGCAAGGGCGTCCGCATCCGCTATCCGCAAGGGGTCAGCTCTCTCGCCGATGCCGCGTTCCACCTTCAGGGGCCCCAGAACAACCTCTTCCTCTCCGGCGACGTGCTCATCACCCGTTTCACCGTCAGTCCCGATCTCGACTTCGCCGCCCTGGCCGCGCAAGCCGGCGCCGTCCAAACCGTCACCGCGCCCGACGCTCCCACCAATCACGTCCGGCTCGATGTCCACGTCATCTCTTCCCCGCAGTTGAACTTCCAGAACGCCTTTGCCAAGCTGGCCGGCGATGTCGACCTGCGCCTGCGCGGAACCGTCGCCAACCCCTCCCTTCAGGGGCGCGTCTCCATCACAGAGGGCAGCGCCATCATTGCCGGAACCCGCTACGATCTTCAGCGCGGCGACATCGTGTTCACCAACCCGGTCCGCATCGAGCCCCTGATCGATCTCAGCGCCACAGCCCGCGTTGAGGATTACGACATCACCCTCAACCTCCACGGCACTCCCGACAAGATGGCCGTCACCTACCGCAGCGATCCACCTCTTCCGGAATCGGACGTCGTCGCCCTGCTCGCCCTCGGCCGCACAGAGAGTCAGCAGCGCATCTACACCCAGCAGCAGGTCCAGGCCCTCTCCAACCCCACCACAGACGCCCTGCTCGGCGGAGCCCTCAACGCCACCGTCTCCAGCCGTATCCAGAAGCTCTTCGGCGCCGGCTCCGTCAAGGTAGACCCCAACTACCTCGGCCCCTTCGGCAACTCAACCTCCCGCATCATCGTCGAGGAGCAGTTAGGCCGCAACATCACCCTCACCTACGCCACCGACGTCAACACCACCGGCCAGCAGCTTCTCCAGGCCGAAATCGCCATCAACCGCCACGTCTCCCTCCTCGTAGCCCGCGACGAATCCGGCGTCTTCTCCATGGTCGTCAAAGCCACCCGCCGCTTCCGCTAGGGAGCCTCTGCATAAGTGGATGTTTTGAAAGGGCACGGCTTCAAAGCCTGCGAAATAACTCGACCCGGTGAAGGGTACGGGCTTCAGCCCGTACACAAACCTCGCAAAAATGAAAGTGGGCTTTAGCCCCTGAGGGAATGGTCGATGTGGAATAAAACTTAATCAGAGCTTCCCTAGATGTCGTGACATAGCTTGCGCATCGATGCACTTAATACATCAAAACTGTCATCCTGAGCGAAGATTGGCGCGTATTTTGCGCCAATCGGTGTCGAAGGATCTGCTTCTGTTTTTCAATCAACTTCGGAGACAGGACGCTAGGGTGGGGTCGCAAGACACTCCACGGGCAGCCTTTCTTGTCCCCTGGTTACCAGTCCAAGCCTCAAGCCTGTTGCCGATAATTACCCCTCAAGAGCGCACAATGGACTCATAGACGGTCTTTTCCGGCCTCTCTCGGGCTCGGAACCGGGCGAGACCCCACCCCCCCACCCTGTCAATTGCACTGATTATGGTGCAGTGAAAAAATAACACCAGCAAAATCAATACCTTACAATGGTTGTCTCGTTACCAAAAAGTAAACAATCCCGCGAATTTCGGCGATTTTCCGCATGTTTTCGTGCCCCAAACCGCCCAAAAACTACCTCCAAACTGCAAAATTTGCGTAATCCTGCGAGACTCTCAACCGGACTGCTTTTCTATTCCCTGCCTTTTACGACCTTTTCCCCTGAGCCGTGTCTATTGAGCACGGAGATTAGGTTCCACGCAACACCAGGAGGATCTCAAAATGAGAAAGGCAATCCCCAACTTCGCCCTCGCGGCCGCCCTGCTCACGGGCGCTTTCCTGAGCCTTCCGCTGATTTCAAGAGCAGCGGTCCTGCCTTCCGGAGCAGGCGCGCAAGCGCAGGAAACAGACCTCGCGGCCAGCACCGCCGCGGCTCGGCTCGACAAGAAGCAGTTCGCAAACGTCAAAGTCACTGTCGACAACGGCGTCGCCACGCTCTCCGGAACCGTAGACCTATACGAGTACAAGGCCGACGCCGCGAAGCGTGTGCTCCACGCCAAGGGCGTCACCGCCGTCCGCAACCAGATTGAAGTTGCCGGCCCCGCCATTCCCGACCAGCAGTTGCGCGACAAACTCGTCGAGAAGCTCGAGTACGATCGTGTCGGCTATGGCAACGTCTTTGACGCCATCGCTGTCGGCGTAGAAAACGGCCAGGTCACCCTCAGTGGCCACGCCCACAACTACGTCAATCGCGACTCCGCGCTCGCCCTGGTCGCCACCATGCCCGGCGTCAAGGACATGATCGACAACATTGAAGTCGATCCCGTCTCCATCATGGACGATCAGTCGCGTGTCGCCGTGGCCCGCGCCATCTACAGCTTTCCCACGCTCAATAAGTACGCCATCGATCCCGGAATGCCCATCCGCATCTCGGTCCAGAACGGCAACGTCGAGCTCTATGGCGTCGTCAACACGCAGGCTGAAAAGGACGCGGCATTTATGCGCGCCAACGGCGTCGCCGGCGTCTTCAGCGTCAAGAACTACCTCCAGGTCGCCAACCAGCCATCGGAAAAACAATAACCAACTTCAACCCGCGATCATTGCGCGCAAATGGTTGCGATCAAACGGAGGGAGCAGGGGCCTTCACAGGCTGCGGAAAAACCCCTGATTCTTGGTTGATGTTGCCG
>CAYQOQ010000066.1:0-24741 GCA_964419175.1 uncultured Occallatibacter sp.
ACATCATCGGGTTCATCATTGCATTGTTCATCGCGCTCACCGGAGTGGGCGCGGGCACCGTCACGGTGCCGGTCCTGGTGCTGTTTCTCGGAGTCCCCGCGCCGGAAGCGGTTGGCATCGGACTGATGTTTGCCACGGCCGTGAAATTGATCCTGGTGCCCTCGCAGATTCTGCGCCGCAATGTGGCGTGGCGCACGCTGGGCTTTATGCTTTTGGGCGGAGTGCCGGGCGTTCTGCTGGGGTCGCTCATCCTGAAACACCTGGTTACCTCGGGCTCGCAGAATCTGCTCAATGCATTGCTGGGCGCAATTCTGGTGAGTACGGCAAGCTGGCAGATTGTCTTTTCCCTCCGTCCGGTAAAACAGAATCGGGATGCGCCCGATCGCAGTCCGTTGCTTTCGTGGCTGATGTTCCCCGTGGGCGCAGAGGTAGGCTTTTCGTCCGCTGGGGCGGGCGCGCTGGGCAGCGCTGCGTTGCTGAGCCTGACTCCATTGGCGCCCGCGCAGATTGTCGGTACCGATATCCTCTTCGGTTTTGTGGTTTCGCTTATCGGCAGTGGCGCGCACTGGTTTTCGCACGCGGCGAATCAGGGGTTGCTGATTGCGCTGATCGCCGGCGGCGTCTTCGGAGCGATCACCGGAACGGTGCTGAGCACACGCATTCCGCGAAGGCCTCTGCGCTTTGCGCTGTGGGTGTGGCTGCTGATTCTTGGCGGACAGTTTATCTTCAACAGCTATCATGTGTGGGCGGCAACGCGGTAGATATCTACGAAGCTGGTACGAAAGTATCTGTGGTCCTCACAGGGGCAGCAGGTTGCCGTCGCCGTCGAACTGCATTGGCTGCGCAGCGCCGAATGTGGTGATTCCCGGCTTCCCCGCGAGAATGCTGACGCAACACTCCGACACAAGTATGCGCTCGATATTCAGCGTATTGGCGATGCGCACCACGCGCAATGTCTCAGGCTTCTCTGAGGCAAGTGTCGCCAGCGCCGCCTGAATCGTCTCGCGATCCGTATCGAAGTAAATGGGAATTTTGGCCGTCTGCAATTTGATCGACGTGAGAGCATTGATGTAGGTGGATCGCCGGTCGAGCGCCTTGACGGCGCGGCTCGTTGTGAAGTCGGCCATGCCAAGGCCGATGCCGTTGCCTTTGGTGGCTGCGCTGAGATCGCGAACCATGATGCGAAAAACACGCGGCGTCTGCGTGCTTTCCCCGTGCAGTGCTTCGGAGTAGCCCATGACGTCGCGGCCGGTGACGTTGGGGTCCATGCCGGCGCCGGTGATTTCTTTTCCGATTTCGTCGATGATCAGCAGGTCGATCTCATCGAGAGGCAGGTGCGGCATCAGCGCGCGCGCCTGTTCGAGCAGTCGCTTCTCGCCGCTGACAATCTCGCCTGGCGCAAGCACTTCAACCGTCGCAGTCTGGTGGCGCTGATCTTCCACAATGGCGACGCTGCCGAGCACAGGAACGGCATCGAGGATAATCCCGGAAAACTCGCGGAGCACGGCCTCGTATCCCCGGTGCGTGATGGCGCGATGCGTAGTGTTCGCCCCGGCCTGCTTGCCGAATCCGATGGTCAGCATTTTGAGAATGCCGCTGCCCAGGGTTCCGGGAAAATCCGTATGCGGCTTGACGCGATTGATGGGAAGGATGCCGTCTGCTTCGAGCGCCGCAACGCTGAAGAGCACGTCTGACCCGTCGGAGGCCGTGCCAATTTTGCGCGCTTCCATGCCGGCTTCAATGGGCACGCCGAGGATTTCAGCCGTGATGCCATACTCGGCCAGAAGTTTAGTCTGGCCTTCCGCGGTTGCGCCTCCGTGGCTGCCCATGGCCGGCACCACAAATGGCCGGGCGCCTGCCTTGATGAGGACTGCGAGAGTGGCCTTCACGATCGCCTGAAGGTTGGCGATGCCGCGGCTGCCAACGCCCACGGCGATCTTCATGCCCGGCCTGATCTTTTCTGTGATGCCCGCCTGCGCAAACTGCCGCTCGATCAGGCTGGGAAGGTCCAGCGGGCTTGAGGCCGGATAGCCCTGCCGCACTTCGATCATCGTGGGAATGAATTCGCTCATGGTCCCCGCCAGGCTCAACGTGTTATTTGGAGGTAGTTATAAGGTGATGGTGCGAAAGGGGGGACTCGAACCCCCATGGATTGCTCCGCCAGATCCTAAGTCTGGTGCGTCTGCCAATTCCGCCACTTTCGCATCCTTTAATTTCAACTACTTACTGCGCGATCGCTTTCTGCCCATGTTGCTGGTCGCCGATTTTGTTACCAGCCGCCCTGACGAAGGCACCAATCGGTCTACTGCCGCTTGGTGTCTTCGGGGGCGAGATGGGTCTAGCGCGTCGTTATCTGAATTGTAGCGTGACGAAGGAGTTGTGCGACAGTTTGGATGGCGACACCGGCCATGACCAGCCGGGATGCGAAGGTGCGGCGGTTAAGCAAAGGAATTGTGTGGCCTCTGTCAAGTTACGATCGGAAACGGATGCTCATTCCCCGTACATTCAGCGAATGACCTTAATCAGATAAGTTGTTTCTGATCCGGTCCTGCTAAGCCCCTGCAAAAGCCCATGGCGTGAAGGGGATGGGTTTAAGTTCGTCTATCGGAGTATGAGCGGGAAGGAAATGCTTACCGCAAAACGCGTTCAATGTTGACTCGGTAGGCCACGAAATACGCACCAGGACCGCACAATTGCAGAAGCTGTCGTCGCCGTGAACATCTATTGCAATTCAACAAAGAACGGCGCGGACAAGCCGCGCCGTTCTTTGTTGAAACAGACTTGCGCAAACTAGAAGACCAGCTTCAGGCTGCCCTGGTTCTGCCGCTGCGCCTGGTGTGAATTGATGCTGGTGATAGAGCCGAAGCCGCTGACCGCGTTGACGCTTGCCTGCGGGAAGCCGAACTCGGGATGGTTGAAAGCGTTGAACGATTCAAGACGGAATTGGATGTTGAACTTTTCAAGCTGAAAGTTCTTGAATAGCGATAGATCGACGTTATGCAGTCCCGGTCCGCGTAGCATGTCGCGCGAGGAATTGCCGAAGTAGCCATCCGCCGGCTGCGCGAAGGCTGCGGGGTTGAACCAGTTGGAGATGCTCTTGTGGAATCCGGAAGGATTGGGATTCCTCACCAGGTCAGCGCGTTCGGCGTAGGCCTCATTCACGTAGTTGTGATCGGAGGCCGTTATGGTGAAAGGGAAGCCTCCCTGGAAGGTGCCGATGCCGTTCAACTGCCAGCCTCCGGCGACCTGGTTTGCCCAGGCGGGCATCTGCGAGCCAAAACGCTGACCTCGGCCGAAAGGCAGGTTGTAGAGGGCGGCAAAGACGAATCGCTGGCCGACATCGTAGCTTGACCGGGCATAGTCGCAAGACAGGCAGTGGCTAGAGCCTGTTGGCACAATTGAACTGCCTGCGGATGCTGTGTTCCGCAAAGCGGTCTATGGCATCCGCACGCAGCGTCTCACGATAGGCGCGCGAGAGTCATGCCGGGAGAACATCGGCGGCCGTCCCCACGAAGACCGCGATGGGTCGCTTGCCGGCGCGGCGGATGGCGCGCTTGCGCCAGTCGAGATCATAACGGCCCACAGAGGACAGCCCACCTAACCTGGGCGCGTCAGGTGGAGGTGCGCCTGCTCCATCAAGCGCGAGTGGGCCAAGCATCGATTCACGCGCTGGAATAGGGAACTTCCAGGGCTGCACTGGAGCCGAATTACGTTCCAATAAGCGGAATCCTACCCGGTCTTCACATCAGCCCTTTGCCGCCTTGCATTTCATCCTCTATTGTGGAGAAGTTATCAGCAACAGGCTGGCGACCTTCTATCGACTTCGTTTTCAGAAGCGATAACGGACATGCCGGTGGAAAGGTTCAATACTTTGTCTGCGACCGCATCCAAAACGCTGGCTCTTGTTCACACCAGTCCGACGCTTACTCCACTTTTTGCCGGACTCTGCCGGGAGCATCTTCCCGAGGCGCGCATCTTTCACATGGTCGACGAGAGTCTTATCCAGAACACCATCCGCGCGGGCAAGCTGGAGAGGAATACCGTGCGGCGCGTAGTGCAGATGGTGGGTTCGGCAGTGGATGCCGGCGCCGACGCTGTGCTGGTGACCTGTTCCTCGATCGGGCCGGCCGTGACTCTTGCACAGCAGTTGTTCGACGTTCCCGTGCTGCGCATCGATGAGGCCATGGCCGAGGCCGCGGTGCGGCAGGCCAGTACCATCGGCGTGCTGGCAACGCTGCGCACCACGCTCGATCCGACGACGGCTTTGCTGCGCAGCAAGGCGGCGGATGCGGGGCGCGCAGTGAAGTTGGTAGAGTGCTTGTGTGCGGATGCTTTCCCGGCAGTGTTGGCGGGCGACACGGAGACGCATGATCGCATTCTGCGCAAGGCGCTGCTCGAGGATCTGAAGGATGTGGACGTAATCGTTCTGGCGCAGGCTTCGATGGCCCGCGTGGTGGCGACTCTTCCGCCGGGCGCACTGCGGGTTCCCGTGCTTTCTAGCCCTGAACTGGCCGTATTGCGCGCCCGTCAACTGCTGCAGGAGTAATCGAGAGCAGAAGTTAACGAAATCGGAGAGGACGTTGGTTTGAAGCAACGCCACAAAGTGTTGGGTTTGCTGGGCGCTCTCTCCCTCCTGACGTTTCTCGATCGCATGGCCATTGCCGTGGCCGGGCCCCAAATCCAGTTGGATTTGCATATCCAGCCTCATTACTGGGGCTGGGTACTGAGCGCCTATGTATTTGCCAACGGCATCTTCGAAGTGCCCTTCGGAGCGCTCGGCGATAAGAACGGACAGCGCGGCATTCTGCCGCGCATTGTGGCGTGGTGGTCGAGCTTCAACCTTCTGACCGCATGGTGCCGTTCATTTTGGCAACTGTGCGCGGCACGCTTCTTCTTTGGACTTGGCGCGGCGGGTGCTTACCCCAACTGCGCCGGCGCCATTGCGCGCTGGTTCCCGGCAGGGGAGCGGGCGCGCAGCCAGGGTGTCGTGTGGGCGGCAAGCCGCCTGGGCGGAGCGCTTGCGCCCCTACTGATCATCCCACTGCAGCAATACTTCGGCTGGCGGCCTGTGTTTGCGCTGCTTGGCGTGGTGGGTTTCTGCTGGGCCTTTACGTTTCGCAAGATGTACCGCGACCGGCCTGAAGAGATGCCCGGCATCACAGCCGAGGAAGTGGCGGAGATTGGCACGGGCGGTTCCGGTCACGGTCATGGTCCCATTCCGTGGCGGCAGATGGCGCGCTGCCGCTCACTCCTGCTTGTTGTAATTGCCTACGGCTGCTACGCATGCGGAAGCTGGTTCTACTTTTCGTGGTTCCCCACATGGCTGGTGCACAGCGCGGGGCTGACGATGAACGGCGTGCTGCTGGCCTCATTGCCCTTCCTGGTGGGGCTCGGCGGAAACCTTGCCGGAGGCGTACTGAGCGACTGGCTGGCGCAGCGCTGGGGAGCGCGCACGGCGTTGCGGGTGATCCCCTCGGTATGCCTGGTTCTGACGTCTGCCGTGCTTGTCGCCATGGCGGTCTGTCACGGCAAGTTTGTGATTGTTGCGCTCTCCTGCCTGGGCTTTGGTCTGATGGACCTGATGCTGCCTTCGGCATGGGCCCTCTGCGTGGCCATTGGCGGACGTTTCAGCGGCACGGCCACGGCCATGATGAACACTGCCGGCCAGGCTGGCGGCTTTCTCTGCACTGTTCTGTTCGGCTACATTGTGCACGCAACGGGCAGCTATAACATGCCGCTGTGGTTCATTGCCGCAATGGTGCTGATAAGCGCCGCAATCTTCTCCTCGATTGACTGTAGCCGCGGTCTTGCACGGTGACGGAGGAATAGCCTCGCGCTTAAAGCAGGCTGCAACGCCTGCGCCTATTGGCCGTCGCGGACCCTGGCGAAGAAATCCTCGGGACCGATTTGCCCGCCCTTGAGCACGAGTTCAAGACCGTCGAGAGGCGAGTCGTGCGCGTGTCCCTTGCAGAGCGGAGCTCCCGGCGTGAGAGGAGCCGCAAAGGTGAGCGCTTTGAGGCCCAACTGCTTGACAGCGTGCGTGGAGGTGTCTCCGCCGGCGATGAGCACACGCCGAACGCCTGTACGCAGCAGTAGATTGCGGAGCCGCTCGCCCAGCACAGAACTGAACTCCTCACCGTAGGACCTGGCGGCGCTTTGCGGTCCGAGCGCCGTATAGAGCACAACGCTCTGCCCTTTGGAGAGCGCATCTTCGACGCTCTGCCGCACCTTGTCCCATGGCGCGCCAGGATGCAGGCGCCAGGCTGCGAATCCTTGCTGCTTTGCCTGCCGTATCTGCCGAGCCGTTACGGGCGAGCAGCTTCCGCTCATTACGAGCAGGCGGTCGACGGGCGGAGGCGGCGCCAAGGTGGGCGCCTCATCAATGAGCCCCGCGCTACGCCAGTGCCGCAGCAGGCCATAGGTGAGCCCCGAGCTGCCCACCGCGAAGAGTGGGCGACGGCGCGCCAGTTCAAGCAACAGCCGGCCGCTTTCAGCAAGCATTGCCTCATCCACTCCGTCAAAGACAACCGCGCCCGCTCCGGCGGCGATCTCCGCTTGCAACTGCTCCGCGGCTCTGCCGGCTTGGAAGGCCGCTAGATCGACCAGTCCGATGCGCAACTTTGTTTGCCGGCCGAGATGCTTGCGCAGGTCTGCCTCGTTCGTCGGCGTAACCGGATGCTGACGCATGTTGGGATGACGGTCGATGCGGTACACCGTGCCCCGATCGGCAGCGAAAAGGTTTCCGAAGACTACCCAGCGCCCCAGATGCGGCGCACCCACGATCACCGGCGCCGAATCCCGCTGGAATGCGCGCAGGCCAAGCTCGATGGCACGGCCGATGCTTCCCACCTGCGGAGCACTGTCAAAGGTAGAGCAAACTTTGTAGTGGTTGATCGCCGCGCCCAACGTGCGCATGCGGCTGAAGATACCGGGCAGATTCTCGTCCATCCACGCGGGACTTTGGCTGCGGCTCTCGCCAGCAATGCCGATAGCGCGGCAATGCGCGAATGCGGCCAGGTCGCCCTCTTCGGGCAGTTGCGTGAAGAGCGCCGTCGAGAGGCCGTCAAGCGCAAGCCGCTCGAGTACATCGGTCGAACCGGTGAAGTCGTCGCCATAGTAGGCGTAGAGAGGTTTGGTGCACTGGGGTTCCATCACGCGGAAAACTTCTCCAGCGCCGTGCGCAGTTCCTGGTGATTGCGAGCGTAGTCAGCCAGCGAAACGCCGTCTGTCGCTGCCTGCCAGGCCTGGTGCAGACTACGCACGCCTGCCGCCGGTCCCTGCGGATGCGCAAGGATGCCGCCGCCACAGGCATAGAGCAGATCATTGGAGCCGAGCGCACGATAGGTGTCCGGCGCCTGGTGCGCCGATTGCCCCGAGGAGAAGACAGGCAGAATGGTGCACGGTGCATGCGGGGCGGCAAACATCGGCGTCAGGCATTCGCGCGCGGAAGCCACGACCGACTCGTCGGACTCGCAGAACTTGTTGCGCAGGCCGTTGACGTGCACATGATCGATGCCCGCCAGCCGCCAGAACTTTTGGAACGCGATGAAGCTCATACCGGTTGCATGCGAGCGGCTATACATGCCCCATCCGTTGCGATGGCCATGAATCGCCAACTGCGAATGACGGCGCAGTACCACCATCGCCGTCAGCCCGATGCTATTCATGCTGACCATCACGCAGGTTCCGCCGAGGGAGGAGACAAGGTCGTGACGGCGCAGCATCTGGTCGATCTCGCCCGTGATGTTGGCCGCGTACATCACGCGCTTGCCGGTCTTGTTGGCAAAGGCGTTTAGCTCGTGGAGCACGGCGGGAACACGCTCTTCGAACGGACAATGCGGCCCGTCGGCCTGCAACTCGTCGTCCTTGATAAAGTCGATGCCCGCCTCGGCCAGCATGCGCACCTGCGCCGCGGTCTGCTCGGGTGTCATGCCCACGCTGGGCTTGATGATCGTTCCAATCAGCGGACGGCCGTATACGCCGGTCAGCTCGCGCGTGCCCTCCACGGCGTACTGCGGTCCCTGATAGACGTTGAGGAATGCAGGCGGCAAGTTGACGTCGATGAGTTTGAGTCCCGAGAACGGCTTGAGCTCAAAGAGATTGCCCGCAACAGTGGCGAGAAGATTGGGCAGTGATGGACCCATGTTCTCAATAGGCCACGACAAGGTGACTTCCGCCGTGCGCCGCACGACCGGCCCAGTGTGCCCCTTCGGCAAACCAGAGCCTGCGAGCGATGGCGCATCCACCGTGCTCAGCTCTTCAACTCGCTCCACGCGGGCCGCGTAGCGCTCACGCAATTCTCGGGTCTCGCCCGGAACACGCACAAACGTTCCGGTCGACTGTTCGCCGGCCATCATTGCCGCCGCATCCACCAGCGGGTAGGCAGTCTCAATCCAGTAGCGAGCCTCGATCCGTTCGCCCGCCGCGCTCGTGTGCTGGTTGTCTATGGTCATCGATTCCATCAATCTCTTTCGAAATAGGTTGTATAACTCTCATCGCGCACAAAGTAGAACGGCACGTGGACGCGCTGGCGCCTGGCCGCCTGTTCAACAAAAATGCCCTGCATCCCATCGATGGACCGCAGCGCATCGAGCGCGGCGATATGCTGCACTCCCTCGCCGGGGTTCATTTCCACATAAAGCAGAGGTCCGCGTAAAATGGCCACTGTTTCCGGATGCATGTCGTCAATAGGTTCGGTACGGAAGCGCTGCGGCAGCTCAAGCCGTACAGTGTCGCCCTGCTTCCAGTTCCGCCGCAACACGGCGAATCCTTTGCTGACCTCGGCGCGTTCAGGCTTTCCATTCACGCGGACGGTCTGACGGCCCTGCGCCCATGCGGGAATACGCAGGCGCAACGCGAACTCTACCGGGGCAGCGCAACCAACATGCAGCGTGACGATTTCGCTGAGCGGATACTCCGTCTCCTGCGTGAGCGTGACAGCAATGCCGCGCTCGCTCCAGCGCAGCTCCGAGGGCGCATAGAACACCACAGCCACGCCATCCGATGAGCGGAAGTAGATATCCTTGACGTAATCCGCGACGCCCTCCACCAATGTGCCTGAACAACATGGCCACTTCTTGGGGTAGTAGACCTTGCGCGCATGGCCGCCGTAGGTGGAGTAATACGGATAGTTGCCGTCGCTGTCCGGATCTTTTACCGCCAGCAGCGCGTTATAGATTACGCGCTCCATCCCGTCCGCGTAGCAGCCATCACCCGTGGCGCAGAGCAGATAGCGCGCCAGCTTAATGGCGGCATAGCTTCCGCACGGTGTTTCGAAATGATCGTCGGTGGTGTGGAGGCTCTCGCAGAGCTGCCCTTTGTGCGGCTCAATGAAGGTCTCGTTTGGTCCCCAGCCGCCGGAGGCGTATTGCTGCGTGGTTGCGAGCAGATTCCACGCGGTCTTCATGGCGCGGAGATACTTGTCGTCGTTGAGAACCAGATGCGCCTTGCCCGCGGAGCTGAGCGCGATGGCATGGCTGTAAGCATGGCGGCCAGGCAGCACATCCTCGCCTCGCGCGAGCGGATCAAAGAACTCGCGGTCGAGCAGATAAGCGACGGCGCGACGGCGAAAGGCGCTGTCGCCGGTGAGTTCGTGCGCGGTGAAGAGCGTCTCCGGCAGCACAAAGGTTTCGTCGTACGGCGGGTCCTTTTTGCCAACGCGATCACGTCCCTGCTCGGGAATGTACGGCAGCGCCCCGCGAAATACGCGCCCAAGAAGCTCGCGCGCCTGCTCCATACCACTCAAGGTAAAGGCATCAATCAAACCCGCCAGATGCTTGTCGAGGATGTAACAGGGCCACACCTTCTCTGCGCTGGGACCGGCAAAGACCTGGTTGCCGCTGCCAAGCGTTGCCGCGAAGCCCTCAACCAGATCAACGACCTTCTGTCGAGAGGCCTCGTCGCCCGTGGTCTTGCCAAAGCGCGCCAGACCGGAGATGTACTGGCCCAGCGTGTGTCCCGGCACAAAGCCGTCGCCGTCGTACCAGCCGCCCATGGCACGGCCTGGCGCAGGCAGACCCGCGTGCTCGCGGTAGACCTTCAGAAGACGGTCGTTATCCAGAGCCAGGTAAGTTGCATGCACGCGATCATACTGTTGCCGCAGCGGGCCGCCAGTGAGCCGCACTGCTCCGTAGTCGAACTCCAGCAGCGGAAGGGACGCGCTTGCGGACGCAACCGGCGCGGCCTGCGCAAATGGCAACTGCGTTGCCAAAGCTGCTGCCGCAGTTCCTGCCATAAACTCCCGGCGTGATATTTCGGATCTCATCTCTGTCCCTCTCACTCCCCTGCAGGGTACGTGCAAAACACCAGCTTTGCCTAAATGTGAATGCACGGGTGTGGGGTTTTCCAATGCGCGGAACTCATCAATGGACGGCCAGCGGCTGACGTGCATCTGCATTGGCTGCAGGCGTGCTCAGTGTTTCCTTGTCGAGCGGATAGATCGGATCGCCGTTGCGCGGGATCAACAACGGATGTTTTGCAAAGTTTGTGGCCTGAGCAGGCTTTTGCCCCAGAGTGTTGAGCGCCGGCGGAATAAGCTCTTCGCCGTAGCGCTCCGGGAAGTTAACCACCGAGCCAACCAGCCGTGTTCCTGGCCGGCGCAGCTCAGCACGCAGCCCGTCCACAAAGCCTGTTAGTCGCAACTCAAGCAGCGATCCGGCGATGGGCAGCTCCATCAGCAAAACCTGATCAACCTTTCCGTCCTAATTCTCCCTGGCCCACCGTTCCAGAGCTTTGCCGCCGATGAGCCCGGCCTTGTAGTTGTCGGCGCCCAAGTACGCGGCACCGGGATGCGGCGCTTCAATGGCGGCCACCGGCGTGTCGGCGGCAAGAAACTTTGATCAGATAACAGAGGCCACTCGCTCGCAAGTGTGAAACTCAAACACAAGATCGACACGCTCGCGAATGGACAGACGGCAGGCACACAGCACGGTAAGCGGCTCGTTGCGGTCTTCATTGCGGCCGCTTTCGTTGCGGGGTTCCATTTCCTCAAGATGATCGTCGCTGATTGTTTCGCTCATGCCAGCTTCTGCTCTGCGCGTGTGCGTAACAGCGAGCATTCCGCGCCTCGGAACCAACTTGTGAAAACCTGCGTTTGTCTGCGTGTTGGATTGCAGCCAGAAATGCGGTGCATCGCGCTGCGCGCGCCAGGCTCAGGCGCGAAGAATGCGAATGCCGAGTTCTTTGAAGGGCGCGAGGGCTTCTTCGGTCGCCGCGGTGCTCGTGATCAGCAGGTGAATCTCGTTGGCGGGGCAGATGAAGGCGGGGCTCACCTGGCCCAGCTTGCTGGGATCGGCCACCACAATGATTTCCTTCGATTGCTTGAGCATCTTGCGGAAGACGAGCGCCTCCTCGGTCTCCAGCGTCGACGCGCCCCGGTAGGCATCGAATCCTGTCACGCTCAGGAAAACCTTGTCCAGGTACACATCGTCGAGAAAGCGGAGCGCGGCGCTGCCGGTCAGCGAGAACGACCACGCCCACGGAACCACGCCGCCGGTCAAAAAAGTCCGTATGCCGGGCTGGTTGCACAGCTCCATGCCGATGTTGATGGCGTTGGTGACCACCGTGATATTTTCCCGATGGCGCAGGCTGCGGCCAATAGGTGTGGTGGTGGTACCGGCGGTCAGGCCCACGGTTTCGCCGGCCTTGACCAGCTCGGCCGCCGCCAGGCCAATGCGGCGCTTTTCCGCGGCATGGCGCTGTTCGCGCGCCAGAAAGGAGCTGTCGTAGCGAAACGGCTCGTAGAGCAACGGTTCCACCAGCGTTGCCCCGCCGTGTGTGCGCTTGATGAGGCCGCGATTTTCAAGCCGTGCCAGGTCGCGCCGGATGCTGGGAGCCGATGAGCCCGCTTCGGCCAGAATCTCTTCGATGGTCGCGCTTCCGGTTCTCAGCAGGAGCTTGATGATCAGTTCCGAGCGGCGGCTTATTGAGTCGGCCATAGCGTACCGAATCTTCCTTTCCGTGGTCTGATCGCGGGGTTGTTGCGGAGCAACTTCCCTACGTCCTAGAGGGTATTTTTCAAGAATCGTTCAAGAAATTGATCGATAGAACGCGCTATGATCATATTCGAAGGCGAATGCGGCCCGCAAGGGCTTTTCGCCGAGTTTGAATCTATGACGACTTTGAAGCGCGAATTTGCTCACGAGATGCTGCGGGAGATCTATGAACAGCCTGCGGCGCTGAACAGCACGCTGGCCCTTTACCTGGCCGGAAAAGCACTCAAGCCCGAGGTTGCCAAAATGCTGGCCGGCTGGCCCAACCCGGCCGGCGAAATCCTGATCGCCGCCAGCGGCTCCAGCCGCCACACCGGGCTCTACGCCGAGATTCTGCTTGAAGACCTGTGCGGCCTGGCCGTGGATGTGGAGTACGCCAGCGAGTACAGTTTGCGCGGAGGGGTAGATCTGCGCCACCCCAGCGTGCTGGTGCTCTCGCAATCGGGCGAAACCTCTGACACCCTGGCGGCTCTGGAAGCCGCTCGGCAGCGCGGGCAGAAGACGCTAGCCATTACCAATCATCCGGCGTCGACCATGGCGCTCGATGCCGACGTTTCCATGCCGCTGTCGGCGGGCGTGGAGAAGGCGATTCCGGCCACTAAGAGCTTTACCTGCCAATTGGCGGTGCTCTATCTGCTGGCGCTCTACGAGGGCGCGCGGCTGGGGTGCATGGATGCGGCGGCGATCGGCGCGCATATCGAGGAACTGCTGGCCGTGCCGGGAAAAATTGAGGCGGCGCTCGACGGCTGGCGCGAACAGATGGCCGCGCTGGCGAGCAAGTACAAGTCTGCCGTCACGTTCCTTTATTTAGGGCGCGGCATCCACTATGCCATCGCCCGCGAAGGCGCGCTCAAACTGAAGGAAGCCTCGTACGTTCACGCCGAGGGCTACCCGGTGGGCGAGCTCAAGCACGGGCCTAATGCCCTGGTCAGCGACCAGGTGCCGCTGGTGGTGCTGGCCACGGTAGACCGCACTCTGGAGGCCTCAGTCGTTCGCTACGAAAAGACTCTGCAACTGCTGGGCGACATGAAGGCACAGGGAGCCAAGGTGATTGCCATTGCCAATGCGGGCGACACCAGAATCGCAGCGCTGGCGAGCGACGTCGTTCGCGTAGAGCAGGCTTCCGAGTACCTGCTGCCGATTCTCGAAGTGGTTCCGCTGCAGTTGTTCTCTTACTTCATGGCGCTGGAACACGGCGTGGATGTGGACCGGCCGAGGAATCTCTCCAAGGCAGTCGTGGAGAAGGCTGGCTAGGCGTGTTGCCGCGAAATGGAAGTGGGCCGAGATTCGGCCCGCTTCTATTTCGCGCACTTATTGCACGGTGAGCTTCACCGTCGTTGTGTGCGACAGCGAGCCTGAGGTCGCGGTAACTGTCAGCGTATAGTCTTGCGACTTCAGTTTGCCGTTGCCGCCGCATCCGTTCAATCCCACAGCCAACGCGGCGCCGATCAGAGCCAGCACAGCCAGTCTCTGCCATTGCCGCGCGGCTTTGCGCAGCCTGCCGGCAAAGGGCAGCAGGATAAGACTCAAGGCCAGCGGCAGCGCGCCGCCCGCAAAGGGCCGTGCCGGCCGTTCCAGGGCCGCCTTGCCGGGCATCTGCACGTTCAGCGTGACTGTGGTCGTCCCCGCGCCTGCGTTCACCGAGGCTGGAGAGAAGGCCCCCGTCGAGTCCAGAGAAAGTCCGGTCACGTTCAAGGTCATCGCGCCCGGCAGCGTCGAGCCGCCTACCGGCGTAATCACCAGAGGGAAGGATGCCAGCCCCCCGGCCGCTACGCTGACGCTGCCGCTGCCCACGGCCGCAAGCGTGAAGTCTTCAACGTTCTCCGCCAGCACGCCGCTGGTCGCCGGGCCATAGCTGCTGTCACCGGAGTAGACCGCGCTGATGTTGTGGATCGCGTTTGGCAGCGAGGTGGTGGTGAATGTCGCAACGCCGCCGTTCATTGTGCCCGTTCCAATCTGCGTTGAGCCGTCGTAAAACGTCACAGTGCCGGTGGGCGGAACGGCAAAAGAGGGAATGGTGGCCGTGAAAGTGACCGCGTTCGACAGGAAGATCGGGTTGCTGTTCGATGTGAGCGACAACGTGGGCGACATCGGGATCACCGTGAGTGTGACGGTCGCCGTATTGCTGGTGTAGTCGGTCGTGTCCGTGGGCGTAAAGGTGGCCGTCAGCGTATGCGCTCCGACGGTCAGCACCGTACCCGCCGCGGGAGCGTAGCTGAAAGTGCCCGGCACCGAGGCGGTGGCGTTCAGTTGCGTGCCGCTCAATGCGGTGCCGTAGACGATGTTGGCCGGCGTGGGCCAGGTGATCGTCGGCGGCTGCTGGAAGATGACGGTATCCGTGCCGGAGACGTTGTTCGAGAAGTTCGGGCTCGAAGCGGTAGCGGTGATTACGCCAGTTGTCGCGCTTCCCGACCCGTAGGCCGGCACGCTCACGGTCAGCGTAACGGAGTCGCTTCCGCTGGCAGGAATGCTGGTGGTCCGCGTGCAGGTCAGCGTGCCTACCGTGCAGATCCAGCCGCCGGTTGCGTCCGTCAGAGCGGTGGCCGTAAGGCCCTTAGGCAGCGCGATGGTCAGCACGACGGAGCTGTAGATCTCGGATGTCGAACTGGTGTTGGTCACATTGATGGTGACCTGGTCTGCCGTGTCGCCACCCTTGACGATCAAAGGACTGGGGGCGAACGCGAACGAGAGCGTGGGCACTACGACCGGCGTCACAAAGCTGGACAGATCGAAGAGAGCAAACTCCAGCATCTCTTCCTGCGGGGTCATGGTATGCGGCTGCTGGCTGCATTGGGAGAAGGTCTGCCCATTCGGCAGCGCGGTATTGTAGTTGGAGCCGGTGGACGAGGCGCTGTACACGTGGTACTCGTTGAACAGCACACGCCCGCATTGGCTTGAAGCCGCGGCACCCACCGGCGTGTTGAAGGTAAGCTGCATGATGTCGCCGGTGGCATTGTGGGTTGCCCACGACTGCGTGGGCGCAATCACGCTGGTCAGATCGTGGCGCAGGGTGTTGAGCTGAACCTGCCCGAAGGTTGTTGACGCGCCGGAGTTAAAGAGCCATTGGGCCAGGGTTGCGCCGTCGGTAAAGCCGGTGTTGATGGTGGCCGGTCCGGGGTCGGGTGTCGGGTTGCCCAGGGTGGTGTTCCAATTTGCCACCGCCGGAAATTGCGAGTTGTAGGGCGAGGCGGGATCGAGCCAGGCATAACTGTAATGGGTCGCAAAGACGCGGCCGCCGGCATTTGCGTAGCCCAGCAGGTTGGTCGCGCCGGTCGCGGTTGCCTGGCTGCCGGAGGTTCCCTGGCAGGGGAACATCACCACGTCGTAGCCGTTCATCGTGGTCGATGTGTTCATCAGCGTGGTTTGGCTGGGCGTGGATGCGTTGATCTGTGCCCCGGGCGCCGCGGTGCCCTTGTAGAGATGGATGTGCCCGCCCGCATTGATGGAGGCGTTGTCGTCGGTGAACTCTGTCGGCGCAATGCCCATGTCGAGCAGGACACACTCCAGCGCGTCCACTGAGCCGGTGGCGATGGCGATCATCGGGATGTCGCCCTGCGTATGGTCCGATGGCATGTGCAGCGCAAGCTGCGTCAGCGGATCGTTGGCAACCGTCTCGCTGAACTGCCTGCGCCACTTGCCCGCCTGGATCACCACGGTATAGGTGGCGTTGACCGGTATGTTGCCGATGGTGAAGGTGCCGTCCGCCGCGGTGTAGGTGAAGCCGACCACGCCGGTTGGATCGGATGTGGTGAGGCACTGCACGCCGGAAGGAAGCGGATCGACCGTTCCCGAGGTGACATAGACCAGCACATTGGGCAGGGGCAGGGAACTGGTAGTGGTTCTGGGATCGTAGACCGTGCCGCTTACGGTGGTGGTTTGCGCCAGCGCGTGCGCACCGAGCAGGGGCAACACGAAAAGCAGCGCCACAAAAGCGCTTTTGAGCCGAACTGAACTGTTCAAAATGGCGGTGGGAATGGAGCGAAGAAAGCCAAGTGGCGCGATCATGGTGGAGAGATATCCTTTTCCACACGTGCCCGGTCGCTCAATCGAAGTTCCATGTGCCGCGCAGGCGCAATCCTTCGACAAAGAGACCTGCAAGTGTACTTCTGAATATCGTTAGAAACTTAGGAACAATACTATACTCATTTCTTTTAGGGGCTGTCCGTATCAACGATTACGTTGGTCACTTGGGAACCTGACTCGTTCCTGTTGACGCGAGGTCTGCGTAGTTGTGCTTGCCGGTTACTCCACGCCCAGCACCTTCACAATGACTCGCTTGCGGCGCTGCCCGTCGAACTCTGCGTAAAAGACCCGCTGCCATGTGCCCAGATCGAGCTTGCCGTTGGTGACCGGCAGCGTGGTTTCGTGGTGCAGCAGCAGCGACTTCAGATGTGCATCGCCGTTGTCTTCGCCCGTGCGGTGGTGTTTGTAGTCGGGCCGCGCCGGGGCCAGCTCCTCGAGCCATTTGCCGATGTCCTCGATCAGGCCGTCCTCGAGATCGTTCACGTAGATCGCCGCCGTAATGTGCATTGGCGAAACAAAGCACAGTCCGTCGCGGACGCCGCTGCGCTTCACAATCTGCTCCACTTCGTCGGTGATGTGCACCATCTCGCGGCGCTTCCTGGTTTCAAAAACCAGATACTCGGTGTGACTTTTCATCTCGATCTCCTGGTGTTCTTCGGTAGTGGATCAGTTTGGAGGGTACAGGCTTCAGCCCGTACATAAATCTGGCAAAATCGTCGCGGGCTTTAGCCCCTGAGGGAAAGCTCTTTCAAACTGACTCACTTCCCAGTTCTTCGCATCCGGCGGCAGACGAGCCGCTCACCCATTATCCTAAGGAAAGCCGTGACCAACAATCCCACCGCCGAAGAGCTCTGCCAGCGCGGGCTCGATCTGCTCGCTGCCGGTTCGGCGGCCGAGGCGGCGAAGGCCTATCGCGCCGCGATTGCCGCCGATGCCGCATGTATTGAAGCCCACCACGGCCTGGTGCGCGCCCTTCGCGACGCCGGGCGGCTCGAGCAATCCATCGGCGCTGCCCTGGCGCTGACGGCTCTCACGCCCGCCGATCCGCTGGCGCACACTGCGCTCTCCATCAGCCTGCAACACGCGGGCCATGTGCCCCAGGCCGAGGCCGCGGCGACAAAGGCGCGGGTTCTCGAATGGAAGATTCAGTTGCAGTCTCCGCCAGACGAGCCTGCCCCAACCGGAGATTCCAAGCCGTGAAGGCCCACCGGAAACCGCCCGAGCGCCTGCGCCAGATGCACGACCAACTCGCCCAGGCCTACGGCCCCCAGCACTGGTGGCCTGCCGAGACGCCCTTCGAAGTCATCCTCGGCGCGTACCTTACGCAGAACACCGCGTGGAAGGCGGTCGAGCGCTCACTTGCCAACCTGCGCGCAGCCGGAGCGCTCACGGTGGAAGGCCTTCGCGCACTCCCCCTCGACGAACTGCGCCTCGCGATCCAGCCCTCCGGCTTTTTCACGCGCAAAGCCCCGGCGCTGAAGGCGTTTGTCGACCTGCTCGACGACGAGTTCTCCGGCTCGCTCGAAGTGCTTGCGGCCACGCCTACCGCAACGCTCCGGCCTCGCCTGCTGGCCCTGCCCGGAGTGGGCCAGGAGACGGCCGACGCCATTCTGCTCTATGCCCTCAACCACCCCGTCCCGGTGGCCGACGAATATCTGCGCCGCATCGCCGAGCGCCACCAGCTTGTCACGCTGCTCTCCGGCTCCAAAACCTACACTGCCCTGACCGATCTAACCCGAAAGGCCTTCGCCGCCGATCCCCCCAGCCAGCACGCCCAACTCTACAACGAGTTTCACGCCCTCACCGTCGCCGTGGGCAAAGCGCACTGCGGCCGCACCGCCCGCTGCGAAGGCTGCCCGCTGGCCGGCGATCTGCGTTTCAGCTTCTAGCCTCTAGCTCCTAGCTCTTGGCGACGATACTCCGCCCGCTGCCTGAACGGAAAAGCTAAAAGCTAGAGGCTAGAAGCTAGAAGCTGTTTTTCGTCACTTCCACCCCTGTCGTCGTAATCTGGAGACACCATGAGCCCAACCGCACAGCAACCCGAAATGAATCTTGTCCAGACCCCCGACTACCGCGAGTCCTACGCCAACAGCGTGCAAGTGCGCGTCAGCGTGTGGGATTTCCAGCTTGTCTTCGGCCTCGCCTCCAGCGATACTCCGGAGCAGGTCACCATCCGCAACAACCAGGCGATCTTCCTGAGCCCGCAGCAGGCCAAGGCGTTGTGGAACATCCTCGGCCAGAATCTGGCTCAGTACGAGCAGGCCTTCGGCACGCTGAACCTGGAGCCGCAGAGCCACAACTTCCCGCAGGGACCGGTGAATTAGGGACTAAGGGAAAAGGAAACGGACACAGGAGCAATCCCTTGCGCTTGAAGAGACTCATCGAGCCCCGGCTGGATAGGCCGCTGCCTCTCTGGATGATCTTTCCGGTCATCTTTGCGGCGCTCTACGCCAGCCACTTTACGCTGTTGAGTGTTCCCTACTATTGGGACGAGGCGGGCTACTACATTCCCGCCGCCTGGGACTTCTTCCGCACCGGTTCGCTGATCCCCATCACCACGCTCACCAACGCCCATCCGCCGCTGCCCAGCATCTATCTTGCGCTCTGGTGGAAGGCTTCAGGCTTCCTGCCGGAGGTCACGCGCGAGGCCGTGCTGATGGTGGCCGCGCTGGGTCTGCTTGCGGTGTGGCGGCTGGCGATACGCCTGGTTGGCGTGCCAATGGTCGCCTTCTGGACCGTGCTGCTGACCGGCCTTTACCCCATCTGGTTTGCCCAGAGTTCGCTGGCCCATGCTGACATCTTTGCCGCCGCCTGCACGCTGTGGGGGCTGGTCTACGCGCTGCCAGAGCGCAACCGCAATCCCTGGGCCGCCGCGCTCTGGTTCTCGGCAGCCGCGCTGTCAAAAGAGACGGCCATCGTCATCCCGCTCACACTGGCCGCTGTCAGCCTGCTCGCGGCCTTCAAAGCTCACTCGGCGGCAAGACGCCGTCTGCTGCGCGAGACGGCCTGGCTTGCCAGTTGCGCTCTGCCGCTGGCCGCCTGGTACGCATGGCATTATGCCAAGACCGGCTTCCTCTTCGGCAATCCCGAGTTTCTGCGCTACAACGCCCAGGCCAATCTATCTCCTCTGCGCTTCCTGGCTGCCTTTGGCCATCGCATCCTGCATCTCACCGCGCACATGAACATGTTTGTCCCGGTGCTGATGACCATCGCCGCCCTGCTGCTGGCACCGCGGCCCGACGCCGAGGGCCACGACCGCGCCAGCATCAGCCGGTGGGCTCTGCGCCGCATCGCCCTGCTGGTCCTGGTCAACGCCGTGCTGTTCAGCGTCCTGGGCGGCGCGCTGCTCACGCGCTATCTGCTGCCCATGTATCCGCTCATTCTGCTGGTGGCGGTCACCACGTTTTACCGCCGTGTGCCTTACTGGCACGGTGTCGCAGTGTTCTCCGCGGCGGCGTTTCTGGTGGGGTTGTTCGTAAATCCCCCCTACGGCTTCGCCCCGGAAGATAACCTGGCCTACGCGCACGTGGTGCGCCTGCATATGGCCGGCATCGCCCAGCTTGAACATCGCTATCCGGGCGCCGTGGTACTCAGCGCCTGGCCCATGACCGACGAGCTGAGGCGGCCCGAGCTCGGCTACGTGAAGCAGTCCTGGGATGTGGAACCGATCGACGACTTCTCGCCCGCGCAAGTCGGCATCGCCGCGCAGGAGCCGGAGAAGTACTCCGCGGCCCTGGTCTTTTCCACCAAATACGATCCGCCCTCGCCGCTGCTGAGCCTGGGCGCAAAGAGCGAGGCTCTCGATGAGCAGTTCTTCGGCCTCCACCATGATCTGCAGCCTGAAACCATCGCGAAGGAGTTGGGCGGAACCATGGTGTGGCGGCGCGACGACGATGGCATGTGGGTTGCCCTGATCCGCTTCAACCGCCAGATTGAGGCGCGGCTGGAGCCCTTGCATGCCGCTTGGCGTTGAATTGCCAAGGGCAAGCCGCGGCTCGACCAGCGCCGCAACGCCTATAATCAGGCTGTCGTGCTAACTTTATTTTCATTCCGCTTGCCCTATACGCGCCGTCTTGTTGTCTGCGTGGGGCTCGTCCTCGCGCTCGCGTTCTCCACGGCGATTTGCGCACGCAGCCAGTCGTCCGTGGAGAGTGCCGCCGCTTCGTCCGCAACCGACCGTGGGCGCATCCTGCTGGTGCTTCCTTTTGACAACCGCAGTGGCAAGCCCAGCCTGGAGTGGATGCGCGAGGCCGCCGCGGAACTGCTTGGCAGCCGCTTTCGCGCGGTCGGTTTTGATCCCATGCGGCGCGCCGACCGCACATATGCACTGGATCACCTCGGCCTGCCCCAGGGGTTTCAGCCCTCCCGCGCCAGTTCGCTCAAGCTGGCGCAGACGCTGGACGCCGACTCGATCGTCGTGGGCAGCTTCAGCACGGACGGAAACGACCTTGTGGCCGAGGCCCAGCTGGTCGACGTGCCCCATCTGCGCATGAGCGAGGCGGTCACCGCGCGCGGCGATATGCACAACATGATCGATGTCTTCGACTCGCTGGCCTGGAAGCTGACCCGGCAGCTTGATCCAACCATCGGTGTCGCCGAGCAGACCTTTATCGCCGCGGGCAAAAGCTTGCGTCTCGATGCGTTCGAGCAGTACATCCGCGGCATTACGGAGCCGGACCAGGCCGAGCGTTTGCGTCATCTCGAGCAGGCCGTAAAGATGAGCCCGGAGTTTGGCCGCGCCTGGATGGCGCTGGGCCGCGAGTCCTATAACGGACAGCAGTACGAACAGGCCGCCGTAGCCTTCGCCAAGGTGGACAGGAACGATCCCGACGGCCTGGAGGCAGGCTACTATCGCGGCTTGTCGCTGCTGTTCTCCGGCGATTATGCAAAAGCCGAAAAGGCGTTTGCCGATGTCGCGCGCATTCTGCCCCTGGCCGAGGTCGTCAATAACGAGGGCGTCGCGGTCAGCCGCCAAGGCCACGATGGCACAGAACTGTTTATGCAGGCCGAGGCCGACGATCCCAACTCCGCCGACTACCACTTCAACCTCGCTGTCACCCTGAAGCACCACGGGCAGCCGGCCGGCGCCATGAACGAGCTTGCTCAGTGCCTGAAGTTGCGCCCTGCCGACGACGAGGCGCTGGCGCTGCAGGCGGCCTGGAAGCAGCCGTCCGTCAAGCCTGCCCTTGCCCAGACGGCCGGCAATGCCAGCCCCGACATCGACGCCGCGCCCGATCCGCTGGAGCGCATTGTGCGTACCTTCGATGCCGCGGCCTTCCGCCAGGCGGCGCAAATGCTTGACCAGGTGGACGCCGCGCGGCTTAGTGCGCTTTCGCCGCTGGAGAGGGCGCAGAAGCTCTCGGCCCAGGCCAAGGGTTTTCTCGATCGCGGATTGTTGCTGGAAGCCGAGCGGCTCTATCAGTCGGCCGTGGCTGCCGACGCCAATTGCGCCGAAGCCCATGCCGGCCTGGCCCAGGTCCGCGAGCGCAGCGGAGCCGCCGACGCCGCCCGCATGGAGGCCCATCAGGCCCTGGACCTGAAGCCCTCCGCCGATGCGTATCTCGTGCTGGGCAGGCTCGATCTTGCCGCCAACCATCTGAGCGACGCCACAAATGAAGTCGCCGCGGCCCTCAAGCTTGAACCCGCGAATCAGGCGGCCCAGGAACTCTCCAGGAAAGTTCAAGCCAGGGCAGGGCATTGAGAGCGCAGCCTCGTAACAAGTGGTGTCCGCCACACAGATGGTCGATTATGTTTTGAAAGGGCACGGCTTTTGAGCCTGCCCTGAGCGGAGTCGAAGGGTGCCGCAAATGGCCACGAATGAGCGGGGCTTTACAGGCTGCGGAAAAACTCCTCCCGGTGAAGGGTACGGGCTTTACAGACTGCGGAAAAACTCGTATTTGGAGCAAATCCTCAAGGCTTTGTAACAGGGCACGACTTCAGTCGGGCCGCAAACTCGCAAAATCAACGTGGGCTTCAGCCCCTGCAAAACTCGTCTTCGCCCAAAAATCAAAATCAACCCTTTTCCCGCAGCCTGTTTAGCCCCTCAGGAAAGGTCTCAGGCAATTGTCTGTCAGCTTGGAGCCGTTCGAAAATGACTATATTGCGGCGGTCTACACTAGAGCTCGCGCCCTCCGCAGCCGCCCCACTCCGCGGCAATTCGTCCTATAGTGGAGAGCAGGCTCAAGAGGAGCACGCCATGCTTCACCGAATGCAGAGGATCGCGGCACTGGTTGGTTCAATTGCCGCCTTGGGAATGGGCGCTTCAGTCTTCGCACAGCAAGCGCCGCCCAGCCAAGCGACGCCGCTCGTCGACAAATTCGTCCTCAAAGACACCATCCAGCCCGTCACCCAGAGCGAGCTCATCCGCGCCATTGCCCACGCCAACTCGGACGGCGCCCAGGCTTTGCTGGTCGAGATCGACACCCCCGGCGGCCTGCTTGACTCCACCCGCGCCATGGCCGGAGCCATCCTTGAATCGCGGGTTCCCGTCATCGTCTATGTTGCGCCAGCCGGAGCCCGTGCCGGTTCTGCCGGCTTCTTTCTGCTTGAAGCGGCGGACGTAGCCGCCATGGCGCCCGGCACCAATGCCGGAGCAGCCCATCCGGTTCTCGAGTTCGGCGGCCAGCCCGACGCCACCATGAGCCAGAAGATCGAGAACGACGCCGAGGCCTTTCTACGCTCCTACGTTACCCGGCGCGGCCGCAACGCGGATGCGGCGACAGCGGCGGTTCAGTCCTCTCACTCTTACACCGCCGAGGAAGCGCTCAACCTGCATCTCATTGACCTGATCGGCAACAATGACGCACAACTGCTAGCTGCGCTCGATGGCCGCGAGATCTCGCGCCTGGACGGGAACAAGCTGACCCTCCACCTGGCCTCGGCTCGGATTGAGGTGTTGCATCCCTCGCTGCGCGATCAGCTCCTGGGCTGGCTCGTCGATCCCAACATCGCGCTGCTGTTTCTGGTCGGCGGCGCGCTGCTCATTTATCTCGAGTTCAACTCGCCCGGCACCATCGTTCCCGGCGCCCTGGGCACCCTGATGGTGCTGCTAGCGATCTTCGCGCTCAATCTGCTGCCCATCCGCTATACGGCCGTCATGCTGCTGCTGGCGGCGCTGGTCCTGCTGCTGCTTGAGGCCAAGTTCGGCGGCCACGGCGTGCTGGCCACCGCCGGCATCCTCTGCCTCACCTTTGGAATGCTCACCCTGGTAGCCGCCCCGGTACCCGAACTGGGCGTAACTCCATGGGTCGCCTTCGCCGTCAGCGCGGCATTCGGAGGCATCACCGTCTTTCTCGTCCGCCTGGCCGTGCGCGCGCGCCGACGCAAGTCCCTCATCGGCGCCGATGCCATGGTCGGCTGCAAGGCCATCGCCATGGAGCCGCTCGCCCCCGAGGGACACGTGCTGGTCGAGGGCGAAATCTGGCGCGCCGTGGCCGCCGAACCGCTGCCCCAGGGAACCAGCCTGCGCGTTGCGAGCCACGACCAGATGCTGCTTCACGTCGTCCCGGACTCGCCCGCGCCGCCCCCTGAATTCGTAACCGGCGCATCCTGATTTGTTGAAGGGTACGGGCTTTAGCCCGTATATCAAAGGCTAGAAAAAGAGGAGGGGTTTCACAGGCTCCGGAAGAACTTGCTCGGGTGGAGAAACTCAGAAGCTTTGTAACAGGGCACGACTTCAGTCGGGCCGTAAATGGCTCAAAATCTGCGCGGGCTTCAGCCCCTGCAAAATTCTCCTCCGCACAAAAATCAAATGCGAGACTTTTGCCATCGCCGGATCAGCCCCCTGAGAATTAAGCTGTATCCCCCAGACAAACCGCAACGGAGTACAATCCGTCCTGAGTGAGGGAACTCAAATGTCCGATTCCATGATGCCTGTTCTGATCGTCTCCGCCATCGTCGTCCTCTATCTGCTCAACTCCATCAAGATTCTTCGCGAGTACGAACGCGGGGTCATCTTCCGCCTCGGCCGCGTTCTCGGAACCCCCAAGGGCCCCGGCATCATCCTCGTCTTCCGGCCCATCGACCAGATGGTCCGCATCTCCCTGCGCCAGGAGGTGCTTGAAGTTCCGCCGCAGGACGTTATCACCCGCGACAACGTCACCCTGAAGGTGAACGCCGTCGTTACGCTCTACGTGGTCAATCCCAACGACGCCGCCATCAAGGTGGCCAATTACACCTACCAGACCTCGCAGTTCGCACAGACCACGCTGCGTTCGGTGTTGGGCGAGGTGGAGTTGGACACGCTGCTCAGCCATCGCGACCAGCTCAATCTCAGAATTCAATCCATCATCGATCAGCGCACCGAGCCGTTTGGCGTCAAGGTCACCTCGGTCGAGGTCAAACAGGTAGACCTGCCCGAGCAGATGCTGCGCGCCATGGCCAAGCAGGCCGAGGCCGAGCGCGAAAAGCGTTCCAAGATCATCCATGCCGAGGGCGAGTTCAACGCCGCGCAAAAGCTGGTGGACGCCGCCGCCCTGCTGGCCACCGAGCCCATCACCATCCAGTTGCGCTACCTGCAAACCCTCACCGAGATCGGCGTCGAGAAAAATACCACCATCGTCTTCCCGCTGCCCATTGAGATGATGCAGTTGTTCAACAGGATGGGCGACGCGGCCAAGGCAGCTTTGGAGAAGAAGTAGCGAGTGTTCCGAATCTGAAGTTCATATCAAAATTGACTGTCATCCTGAGCGGAGATTGGCGCGCATTTTGCGCCAATCGTAGTCGAAGG
>CAYQOQ010000067.1:0-24559 GCA_964419175.1 uncultured Occallatibacter sp.
TCCCATCAAGCCAAACCCTTCGCGCATATAGCAATTAAGATGCGTTTGCCCTGGGAAAGACCACTCTTCGGTACGGATCCATCTCGAATAGGCATAGGATAAGAGGTACCTCTCCCGCTATTCGACCTTCACGGTGATACCTGTCGCCGCTGTTCTTTCAAGTTGACAATAAAGGGCCCGACGCACAATCATCGAAAATGGCAAATTAGTGGTCAGACCACAGTCTATAATTAGTCGGTGAGCCCGGTTGAAAAGCTATGAGCCGTAAACGTAATAACAATTTTAAGGAGTCAGTAATGATGCAGTTGTGCGTAGCAAGAAGGACAGAGGAGATCTGCGTGGTTCGCCATTGCGTCCTCGATTGTCGTCAACAAGCAACGGAGATGTCCACGCCTAACCTCGGAATCTCCAAAGCCCTCACAGGGTTACTTTCTTTGCTGATTTGCATCCTGCTGTTTCCAGCCGGTGCAAGAGCACAGGAATTCCGTGGAACCATCAGCGGGTCCGTCGTCGATCAGTCCGGTGCTTTTGTCCCCGATGCCGACGTCACGATACAGGAGTCCCACACCGGAACCATCAACAAGACGGCCACCGGCAAGTCCGGGCAGTATGTAGTCCCTTTTCTGTCTCCGGGTACCTATTCGATTACCGTAACCAAGGCCGGCTTTGAAGCCTTCACACGCAACGGCATCGAGCTGCAGGCCCAGGAGCACCCCATCATCAACCTGACCCTGACCGTTGGCAACACGACCCAAACGGTCACCGTCACCGCTGATGAGCCGCTGGTCGATCAGGCCAACGCCTCCGTCGGACAGATTATCTCCACCGAATCGGTTGACGCGCTGCCTTTGAACGGCCGCACCCCCGTGGTGCTCGCAACCCTCTCCGTCGGTGTCGTCACCACCTCGGCTCCCGGAATCACGCACCCCTTCGACAACAATGCGGCCAACTCCTGGTCCGTCGGCGGAACCCCCAAGCAGGTCAGCGAAGTCCTCCTTGACGGCTCTCCCGACCTCACCCTCCTCGGTGCGCAGGCATACAGCCCCACCCAGGACTCAGTCCGCGAAGTTTCCGTCCGTCCCTTCGATACCGATGCCTCTTTCGGCCACACCATTGGCGGCGTCATCAATCAGATCACCAAGAGCGGCACCAACGCCTTCCACGGCACCATGTACGAGTTCAATCAGATTCCCAATCTGGATGCAAACCTCTACTTCAACTCCGCGCCCCGCAACAGTGGCGTGACCAAACCGACCCCGGTCTTCCACTTCAATCAGTACGGCCTCACCTTCGGAGGCCCGGTTCTCATCCCCAAAGTCATCAACGGCAAAAACAAGCTCTTCTTCTTCTTCGCCTGGGAAGGCCTCAGGGACAAAACCCCCGCCTCGCAATTAGTCACCGTGCCCACCGACGACGAGAAGAATGGCGACTTCCACGCGCTGTTGGCCACCGCCGCAGGCGGAGCCGCCAACCAGCTATATCTTCCGGGCAGTGGCACTGCGGGCACCTCGTTTACCCGTACCCCCATTCTCAACAACTGCCTCACCAAGACCACGTCTTACTGCGCAACCAACGGCGGTACCACCGGCCTGTCGGAAAGCTCCATTGCCAAGGCCTTCCTGGCCCTTTACCCGGAACCGAACGCCACGGCATCGGCCAATGGAACCAACAACTACAACAGCAACGCGCCCAGCCAGGACAACTACAGCAACGAGTTCGGGCGCATCGACTACAACCTGAACGCGCGCAATCATCTGTTCTTCGATTTCCGCCACAACCACGAGTTCCAGATCAAGAACAACTATTTCGCCAACAACAGCACCGGCTCCAACCTGATGCGTGAGAATTTCGGCGCCATGCTGGACGACGTGATTACCGTCAACGATTCCACGATCATCGACGCTCGTCTCAACTGGACCTACTTCGATGAGGTTCATGGAGCGAATTCACAGGTCTATACTCCGTCCGGCTTCGGTCTGCCCAGCAGCCTGGAGACCAACAGCACCAAAGTCCAACTGCCATTCATATCCATGGGCAGTTGCGGTAGTTTCACCAGCTTCCAGTGCCTCGGCGACACAGGCTCCTCCCTGCAGCCAACCACCAGTTACCAGGCCTTCGTCGACATGGTCAAACTGCTGGGCAATCACACGCTGAAGGTCGGCTTCGACGGACGTCAATACCGCCTCCGTGTTCAACTCATGGGCGACTCCTCGGGGTCCTTCACCTTTGCCAACAGTTGGGTCAGCAGCGGCACCGGTGGCACCGGCGCAGCCGTTGGCGGCGATCTCGCCGATCTCTTCCTTGGTACGCCCACCGCGGGCCAGTACGATCTGGCGGCCCGCGCCGACTATCATTCCTACTACATTGGAACCTTCGTCCAGGACGACTGGCGCATCAACAGTCACCTGACCGTCAACCTCGGCCTGCGCTTTGACATCGACACGCCTTACGGCGACAAGTTTGGGCGCACGGTCAGCGGCTTTGACCCCAATGCCACCAACTCTGCCTCGGCGGCGGCGACAGCGGCCTTTGCCTCTACAAGCTCAAAGGACACCGTAACGAAAAACGGCACCACTGTGGCCGTTACCAGTCTCAATACGTTGGGCGGCCTCACCTTCCCGAGTTCGAGCAAGGGTGCGCCCTACCAGATCCAGGGCAATGGCTCCTGGAGCCCGCGCGCTGGCTTTTCCTATAATCCGTCGTTCCTCAAAAGCAAGATGGTCATCCGCGGCGGTTTCGGCCTCTTCGTACAGCCGGAGACAATGTCTGCCTTGGCTGCGACAGGCTCCTACTCCTCCAATGCCATCAGTAACCAGGAAGGATTCAGCGCCTCCACCCCCTATTCGGCAACGGTCAACAGCTTCTTCAGCCAGGCTGGCGCCAGTACCTGGAGCAATCCATTCCCGACCTTCGCGCAGCCAACCGGCTCATCGCTGGGCGCTAGCACCTTCCTGGGCTCGCCTTCGGCCGTCAACTTCCTCGCTCCCGTCCAGCACGACCCATACTCCGAGCGCTGGAACCTCGGCATCCAGCATTCACTCACCAGCAGCACCTTGCTGGAAGTGATCTATGTGGGCAACCACGGGGTCCATCTGCCGGTTCCGTCGAAGAACATCAACGCTACGGAACTGCAGTACCTCACCACGAATCCTTACGCCGATTTCAACCTCAACTCGGCAATGGGCACCTCCGTGCCAAACCCATTCTCCGGCTTGCTTCCCAACGGTACCAGCAAATTCAACACTGCCACACAGGCCATCAGCGGCTTGGTGGTTCCCTATCCGCAGTTTGGCAGCACGGCCGTCACCGAGCAAAACATCACCGGTGGACAGTCCTTCTTCCACAGCGGCATGATCCATATACAGCAGCGCGCCAGGCACGGCCTCACTCTGACGGCAAACTACAGCTTCGCCAAAATGATTGAGCAGGATTCCTACCTCAACGACGAGGACTCCGTTCTCACCCGGCGCATCTCGCCCTTTGACCATACCCACCACTTCACTGCCGGTGCCACCTACAACCTTCCTCTCGGACGCGGCCAGCTGATCAGCTTCAACAACAGCAAGCTCATGGACGAGATCCTGGGTGGTTTCGTTTTCAACGCTATCTACCAGTTCCAGACCGGCGCGCCGCTCTACTTCTCGAATGACCTTGCCTTGCAGCCGGGCAAGACACTCAAAGACATCAAGAGCGCCCCGCGCAGCACCAGCATTACCGGCACAGGCAATTCGTCGTTGGTCAATGCCTCCAGCGTCTTTGTTGAAGGCGCCACCGCCTGCCCGTCCACTGCCGTATGCGATGGGTCGGTGTATAACGCTGCCGCTCCCAATGCCAACTTCTACTACCACTACCGGACCTTCCCGCAGACCATGGGCTGGGTGCGCAGCGACGGATTCAACAACATGGACATGTCGATATTGAAGGACTTCAAGTTCACCGAGAGCGCCAGGCTGCAACTGCGCTTCGAGACCTTCAACACTTTCAACCACGCGGTCTTTGCCGCTGCCAACGTGAGCAGCGCAACCTCTGGAACTTCGGGCGCTTTCGGCTATATCACAAGTGTGCCCACCACCTCTCAACCCAGGCAGATCCAACTCGGCGGACGTATCGTCTTCTAGCCTGTACCGCACGGAAAACAAAGACGGCGCGAGGCCAACCGGTCTCGCGCCGTCTTTCGTTTCTGGTAGATTCGGCGCTGCGCCCAGCGGTTTACTGTCGATCCGAAAGCCACAATCCGATGGGCATCTTCTATTACGAGAACGTCGAAGCCCGCGAGCGATGGTCCGCCAAAGCCATTGAAGACGCGCTGCGGGGCGGCGGAAAAGTGTCCCGCAGGCGGAAAATGAGTACCTTTTTGCGTCTCCGTCTGCATTCAGGTGGCCTTGAGGGCCGGTTTTGTCGTCTAATTGACTGAGATGAGCAGCAATTCCATATCGGCTTTATCCTCATTCTTTGGGTCGGCCACCGCTACAGCGGCACAGGAACAGGTTCACCTGGAGAATCTCGCCGTATCGGCGGGGCTCAAACGCCAGGATGCAGGGCTCTTAGACGAGTTGATTGTCCGCTACCAGCACCGCCTTCTGCGTTATCTGCTGTATTTGACCGGCAATCGTGAGCAGGCTGAAGACCTCTTCCAGGAAGTTTGGATGCGGGTCTTGGTGCGCGGTTCGCAGTTCAACGGCAAGGCGCGGTTTGAGACCTGGCTCTTCACCATTGCGCGCAACCTGCTCATCGACCAGCGCCGTAAGCGGACCATGAGCAGCCTCGACGAACTCTTCGAGGCTGGCGGCGACGACGATCGGCCCATGGCGTTCGATGTAGTCGACGGCGAGCCAACTCCGTTTGACCATCTTGTCAGTCTCGAAGACCGGGAACAGATCGCCGCCGCACTGCTTGAACTGGATACTCTGCACCGCGAAGTCCTGGTGCTGCGTTTCCACGAAGAGTTGTCGCTCGAAGAGATCGCCAAGGTGACGTGTGCGCCTCTTTCCACTGTTAAATCAAGACTTTATCGGGGCATGGCCATGATCAAACCCAAGCTCCAGTGCACCCCTGCGCACTTGCAGGAGCCAGGGTGAAAACCGGCGAACTGGGCACCCCCACTGCGGCGGCCCAGCCAGGGATTGGCGCTGAGAATGGCGTCTGCAGCGACCTGCTTTCGGCGCTGGCCGGAAATCAGGCTGGGCGCGAACGCGCCGTCGCCCACAACACACGGAACGTCGTAATGGCCTCGCTGGGCGTCATGCGGGACCAGAAGGCGGGGCGCAAGCACGGCCGCGCCGTGGCTCTGGCCGCCATTCTGCTGGTGGTTCTCGCGCTCGGCCCGTTTTTCTGGCGCGTTGCCGACGACCTCATTGAAGGCGAGTTTATCGGCGATCTGGCCACACAGTTCAGCCTTTGGGTGTGCATTCTGTGGCCGGCCCTGCTGGCTGCGGCGCTCGTAGCCGGCTGGTCGCGCCACAGGTCCTGAATCGAATTAAATCTGCATCCGATAACCAAACTTAGCAACTTCCTTCTTCCCTTTCCCGTCCACTAAATAAGAGTCAGTCTGCGTCTGCTCCTGTGAGAGGCCCTCCTGGGGAGGGATTGCTTATGCGTGATCCACAATCCATTGCCGTGAACGAAGACGAACGGATGATTCCGGTCTGGTCGATCGTTGTCGCCAGCGTCGCGTTTGTGCTGGTCGAGTACTACTTCTGGATCATTGCGCCAGAACAGCGGCACCACGCGCCGCCCCCCATCGGTTTCCGCATCTACTTCAACCTCTCCTGGGGAATTGTTGCCGCGCTCTACTTTCTGATGGTGGGCTACATCAGCAAGGACGCGCCCCGCCGGGCCATGAGCACGCGATTCTGGATGCTGATTTGTTTTGTCATGCCCGGCGGCATTGGCGCGGTGCTCTACTTCCTGTTGCGCCAGCCCGAGGTTACCCGCTGCCTGGCCTGCGGCACCCATGTGCAGAGCGACTTCCATTTCTGCCCACAGTGCAACTACCAGCTCACCGCAAACTGCGGCAACTGCTTCCGCACCGTCCGAGCCACGGACCTCTACTGCACGCGCTGCGGCCATGAACTGGCCAAGGACCAGCAGCCCACACGCCTCAGAGTGCTTGGAGAGTAGTTCCCGCCGGCCGGGCGTTATCGTTCCGGCCGGGTTCGCTCCGCTGTTGCCCCCATTGACCCGGCCACACCAGCTTCCTACAATCGAACTTCCGCATGTCTATCTCGGCGCTCATCATCGACGACGAACAACTGGCCCGCGAAGAGCTCAGGTACCTGCTCGATTCCGTGGGCGGCGTCGACGTGGTTGGCCAGGGCGCCAACGGCATTGAGGCTGTCGCTCTGATCAAGCAGCACCACCCCGACCTCGTGTTTCTCGATGTACAGATGCCGGGACTCGATGGCTTCGCTGTCATCCGCAAGCTGACCGAGCGCGCTCCCGGCAAGGCTGCCGTGCCGCTGCCTCAGATCGTCTTTGCCACCGCCTACGACCAGTACGCCGTCCGCGCCTTCGACGTTAACGCGGTGGACTACCTGCTCAAACCCTTCGACCGGAACCGTGTGCTCGAAGCCGTGGAGCGCGTTCGCGGCCGCATCGCCGGAGGCAGCGTGGGCACGGCAGCCGTGAGCTCGCCCACCGATTCTCCAATCGAGTCCCAGCTTGAAGCGCTGCTGCGCCTGCTTAAGAATCCGCAAGGCGCCGACCGCACGCCTCAGCCTGCCAAAGTTGTCGTCCAGGCACAGAACAGGCTGCTCCTCGTCAGCCAGGCCGAGATCTGCTTTGCGGCCATCGACGAGGGCGTCATCCGCATCGTCACGCGCACCTTCGAAGGCCAATCCAAGTGCCGCACGCTCGAAGAGCTGCTCGAGCAGCTTGATCCAGCTCATTTCTGGCGCGCCCACCGCGGCTTTGTCGTCAACATCGACCATATCCGCGAAGTCGTTCCCTGGTTCAAGTCCAGCTACCAGTTGCGCATGAACGACAAGGCCCAGACCGAAATCCCCGTGAGCCGCACCCAAACCAAGCGCCTCCGGGAACTGTTCAATCTCTAAAGCCTGTCAGCTAACTCCCCGACTTCGCCTATGCGTAAGAGACTTACCCCCACCGCAAAACCGTACGGCAACCGCCTGCGATGCGCCACCCAAGCCCCTGCGTTCGCAAGATTGACTCGATTACCGGGCCTTGTTATAGTTTGGATATGAGCCTTTGCCTCAAGACGATGATTTGTGCCGCGTGTTGTTGCACGTCACATCGGTCTTGTGGGTGAGCAGCTAGACAGACTCAGCCGATCCCATAAGGCCGCGTTTCAGCACTTCTGCTGACGCGGCCTTTCCATTTCCGGCGCAGCACCGATTCATTACGCGGTTCAGAGTCAAAAAAGTATGAACTTCTCTTCTTCCCCTTCTCGGCTCCTCATGCCTGCCTCCCGGCGGGCTGGCTGTTGTTGTTGCCGCTAAGCTGATTCCCCACACAACTTTCTCTGAAACGCGCAGCAGGCTTCGCATCGCCGCCTCTGCCGTTGGCGTTCATTTCCCCCGCGCCTCAGGAAAAAAGACGGCCGGTCAACCAAAAATTTCAGGAGATTCAAGTGACACCTACAGCTAAACTGCATCGATTTCTGATTGCTCTCACTCTCGCTTGGTCTATCGCACTTCTCGGAGGCGGCGCCTCCGCCGCATTCGCGCAGATCGTCGGCGGAACCATCGGCGGCACCGTGAAAGACGCAAGCGGCGCTCTGCTCGGCGGAGCAAAGGTAACGGTTCGCCAGCTTGAAACGGGAGCAACCCGCACTCTGACGACAGACGCGCAAGGCCGCTTCCATGCGCCGTCCGTGCCTGTGGGCAATTACACCATCACCGTCGCGCACGACGGCTTTGCCGCGCAGCACCGCACCGGCATCTCGCTGGTGGTTGGGCAAAGCCTGCAGCTGGAGTTCGATCTGGGCCTCGATACAGTGCGCCAGGATGTTGTCGTGGATGCGACCGACGTCAGCGTGAATACAACCTCGCAGCAAACCTCGGGCCTGATCGATGAGCGCCAGGTAAAAGAGCTTCCGCTCAATGGCCGCAGCTACGACGAGTTGCTCACACTCAATCCCGCCACGGTCAACTACACAAACGAGCGTTCCGGCGGCATCGGCACCTCCAACTCGTCGGTCGGCAACATGTTTGCCGTCAGTGGCCGCCGCCCGCAGGATAATCTCTTTCTCCTCAACGGAATTGAATACACTGGCGCATCGCTCATCAACGTCACGCCCGGCGGCACCAGCGGCGAACTGCTGGGCGTCGACGCCGTGCGCGAGTTCAACGTCGAAACCGACACCTACGGCGCCAGCTATGGCAAGCGCGACGGCGCGCAGGTAAGCATCGTCACCACCTCGGGAACCAACCAGCTGCACGGCTCCGCATTCGAGTTTCTCCGCAACAGTGTCCTCGATGCCAGAAATTACTTCGATGCCGGATCGATTCCCGAGTTCCAGCGCAATCAGTTCGGCGGCGCACTCGGCGGTCCCATCCGCGCCGACAAGCTGTTTCTCTTCGGCAGCTATGAGGGCTTCAGGCAAAACTGGGGCCTCAGCGCCGTTTCGCTGGTTCCGGACAACCAGGCGCGCCAAGGCTATCTGCCCAACTCCTCAGGCGTCGAGCAGTACGTAGGCGTCAACTCCGCCATTGCGCCGCTGCTAGCTCTGTGGCCCGTGCAGAATGGACCTGAGTTGCTTTCGAACGGCCTGCCCAGCGGCATTGCCGAAGCCTTCAGCCATCCCCCGCAACACATCCGCGAGGACTTCGGCACCACCCGCTTCGACGACAACATCGGCAGCAAAGATCTCCTCTTCGCCGTATTCACCGTAGACGACAGCACCGCCAACACGCCCACCGCCAATCCCCTGAGCCTTGTCAACGAGAGCCTGCGCGAACAGGTGGCCAGCGTACAGGAGCAGCATGTAGTTTCGCCGTCGCTCCTCAATACCGCGCGCATCGGTTTCTCGCGGGCCAGCTATTTCTTTACGGGATACACGCCGGTATCGGTCCCCGGCTGGGTCACGGGCAAGCAGGTTGGCGCCATCGTTATCAGTGGCAGTACCGCTTCGAACGGCGCATCCACCATCACCGGCGCGGGCACCAACGTGGGCAGCAACAACAAGACCGCGCGCAATCTCTTCACGGCCGACGACCACATCTACTGGTCGCGTGGCCGCCAGCAGATTGAGGCAGGCGTGTGGCTCCAGCGCGTGCAGTCCAACGATCTGCTTGCGCAAGACCAGTACGGACAGGCCTCCTTCAGCACTCTGCAAACCTTCCTTCAGGGCACGGTGGCCACATTCACCGTAGTCCCTTCGCCCACCGAACTCGGCTGGCGTTCCCTTGAGGTCGCCGAATTCGTCGAAGACACCATCAAGCTGACCCCGCGTCTGGAACTGCGCGCCGGCTTCCGCAGCGAGTCAACCAACGGTTGGAACGAAGCGCAGGGCCGCGCTTCCAACTACGCTCTCGTCAATGGCGTCTTGCAAACCACCCCGGTGGTGGGCAACTCGGCGCTGACCACAAACCGCGCAAAGTTTCTGCCCTCCCCGCGCGTCGGCTTTGCCTGGGATGTGTGGGGCAATGGAAAAACCGCTGTCCGCGGCGGCTTCGGACTCTATCACGGCCTGCTCGACACGCTCGACTACCGGCTCGACCAGACCGCGCCCTTCAACACCGCCGAGTCGATCAAGTCGATCGCGGTCTCGAACCTTAACTTCACGCCAGGTACGCCGCCCCCGGCCGGAACCAAGGTCTCCCCAAGCAATGTGCAGCCCGACATTGCCACCCCCGCCGTACTCGAGTGGAGCCTCCGCGTCGAACAGGAAATCGCGCCGCGAACATCGCTCACCCTGGGCTACGTCGGTTCGCACAGCTATCACCAGATCCTGTCTGAAGACATGAACGAACCGGTCCCCCTCTACACCGCGGCCGGCGCGCCGTACTACACCAGCGGGGCAGCGCTCGCCAATCCAAACCTCGCCAACACCACCTCATGGGTTTCGCAGGGGGTCAGTTTTTACAGCGCGTTTGAAGTCGATGTGCGGCGCTCCTTCGGAAACGGCGTGCAGTTCCGCGGCAACTACACCTTCGCAAAAAACCTCGACAACGGGTCGGCCTGGAACACAAGCGTCAGCGGCAACACGCCGGCCTTCGTCTCGTTTCCGCTCAACCCCGAACTCGACTGGGGCCCGGCTGCAACCGATGTCCGTCATCTTGCCTCGCTGAACGGAAGCTATGAGCTGCCGTTCGGCCCGCACAAGCGGTTCCTCAATAGCGCATCGGCCCCGGTCAATCTTTTCGCCGCGGGCTGGACAACAAGCGCGATTGTGAACGTGCAAACCGGCTTTCCCTTCTCGCCCCAACTCGGTTACAACCCCACCGGCAACGGCGACACGCGCAACCCCATACGTCCCAACTGGAACCCGGCCTTCAGCGGCAATCTCTATCCGCGCACGCCGGGCCAATACTTCAATCCGCTCGCCTTTCTACCGCCTGCCACCGGAACCTTCGGCAATGTTTCCCGCGACGCGCTGACCGGGCCGAGCCTTTTCGGGCTGGATTTCTCGGCGGTCAAAAGCGCGCATCTCACCGAACGTCTGGGCTTGCAGTTCCGCGCCGAGTTCTTCAACGTCCTCAACCACACCAATTTCTCGACGCCCAACGAAGTTGTCGACACCTCGGCGACTTCGGGAATTTCCCCCACAGCAGGCGTCGTTACCGCAACCTCCACCACATCGCGCCAGATCCAGTTCGGCGTTAAGCTCCAGTTCTAGAGCTATATTGACCAGCAAGAAGGGCCGCTCGCAAAGTAGTTTTGTAGAGCGGTCTTTTCTTTTCCGGACCGCTCGTTGTGGCACGCCCGGCACTGCTTATGGGCGATGTGGGGGTTGCGGTTGCGTCGGCACGCGAGTTCGAAAGCGCGTAAGCTCGAAGTAGTAGTCAGAGTCTCCCCCTCTCGCCTCCGGCATTCCAGGCTTCGCTCTAGACGAGTACCGCTCAAGCACGCAGCCGAACGACTGGAGTTGCCATGACCCTCATAAAGAAATGCGATGTGCCGAACTATTTTGCCGCACGCCGGCATGCACGCATACAACCGTGCACCCCCATAAGCCCGCCTGCTGTTTCGGCATCGAAGCCGGGTGCAAACCCCGCAAATCCATCCAAATTCCGCAAGGACTTTCTCGGGGAGCATTCGCAGACTTCTCCAAAGCCCATTGCGCCGCGTGTCGATGAAGGCCGCGAAGCGCTCTAGCATCTAAAGCCAGAATCGGTTTGCTTTCGCGCGTGTCCCCTAGGCTCGGCGGCAAACTTCAATGTTGAATCCGGGAATGCGAAAACAGCGGGAAAGCTCCCGCGTGATATGCCGATTGGGCCTAATGCAGGAACAGGAACAGAGACGGTTGAAAGCAGGACAAGATGCCGATTTCCGAAACGTTGCATCCAGACAAACACGCAGCACGGTCCTCTTGCGCGGCCGCTCCGTCCTTGCCCCTGAATGAGAGTACTTTGCCTTTGCCTACGCGCATTGCGTTTGTCGGAAACTATCTGCCGCGCGAGTGCGGCATTGCTACCTTCACAACCGACCTCTGCACTGCGCTGGCCACAGAATACGGAGAGGGGCGCCTGTTTGCCATCCCCGTCAACGATCCCGATTCGAATTACGAATATCCGCAACAGGTGCGTTTGGAGCTAACCCAGGAAGACGTAGCCTCCTATGAGAGGGCTGCCGATTTTCTCAACTTCAACGGCAACGATCTGGTCTGCCTGCAACACGAATACGGCATCTACGGCGGAGTCGCCGGCCGGCATATTCTCGCCCTTCTGCGCCGGTTGAAGATGCCGCTCGTCACTACACTCCACACCGTTCTACGAGAGCCGGACGCTGAGCAGCGCGCCGTGCTCGAAGAAATTGCGCGTCTTTCCGATCGCATGGTTGTCATGAGCGAGTTGGCGGCGCAAATGCTGCGTGAGATTTACGGGGTTCCCGCTGGAAAAATCGACGTAATCCCGCATGGTGTGCCTGATCTTCCCTTCATGGATCCCAACTTTTTCAAAGACAAGTTCGGCACGGAAGGCAAGTCGGTTCTGCTTACCTTTGGCCTGCTCTCGCCCAACAAGGGAATCGAGAATGTGATTCGCGCGCTGCCGGCAATTCTGGCGCGGCATCCGAACGTCGTCTATATCGTCTCCGGCGTTACGCATCCGCATATCCGCAAGCGCGAAGGCGAGCGCTACCGCGAAGGATTGCGGGCCTTGGCCGAGGAACTCGGCGTTTCCGCGCAGTTGATTTTGAACAATCGTTTTGTCAGCGCGGAAGAGCTTGTCGAGCACGTCGGCGCCGCGGACATTTACATCACCCCCTACCGGCAGGAGGCGCAGGTCGTCTCCGGTACACTCGCCATCGCGCTCGGTGCAGGCAAGGCGATCGTCTCCACCCCGTATTGGCACGCCCGTGAGTTGCTCGCCGACAAGCGCGGCGTCATTGTTCCCTTCGAGAATCCGGAGGCAATTGCGAACGCGGTTCTGGGGTTGCTTGAAAACGATGCCGAGCGCCATGCCATGCGCAAGCGGGCCTATCTCTATTCCCGCGGAACGACGTGGCCAAAGACGGCGCATGCCTACATGGCGAGCTTTCAGCGCGCACGCTTCGAGCGCTCGTTGCAGCCGCGGGCCGCGCAGGTGGATGGAAGCGCAATCGACCGTGCTGGCCCCATGGATCGCCTGCCGGCATTGAATACAGGCCATCTGTTAACGATGACCGACGACACCGGCATGTTGCAGCACGCCATCTTTTCGGTGCCGAATACGCGCGAGGGCTATACGACGGACGACAACGCGCGGGCGCTGGTCGTGTCCGTGCGGCTGGACGAGTGCGCCGCGTACGACAGCAAAACGGCGCATCCCAACCTCTCGCGCAGGTATCTGGCCTTTCTATGGCTTGCCTTCAATACCGACACCGGGCGATTCAGAAATTTTCTCGGATACGACCGCAAGTGGCTTGAAGAAACTGGCTCTGAAGACAGCCACGGTCGTGCGTTGTGGGCACTGGGCTCCGTCTTGGGCCACTCCCAGGATGCAGGATTGCGCGGTGCGGCAGGAAGGTTGTTTGAAGCAGCCGTGCCGGTGGTTACTAAGTTCAGCAGTCCGCGCGCATGGGCATTCAGCATCCTTGGAATCCAGGCGTACCTCGACTGGTTCCCCGGCGATCGCGCCATGCAGGGCATTCGCAATGAGCTTGCTGATCGACTGCTTGATATTTACGACCGCAGCCGCTCGGAAGGCTGGAACTGGTTCGAGAAGAGTCTTTCCTACTCGAATGCGCGCCTGCCGCAGGCCCTCATCCTGGGCGGATGGCGCAGCGAAAACGGGCGCATGATTGCCGCGGGAATCGAAGCGCTGGAATGGCTCGTAGCGGCGCAACACTCCGTCGAAGGAGAGGTCTTTGTCCCCATCGGCTCAAACGGTTTCTATGCCGAAGGCGGGGAAAAGGCCCGCTTCGATCAGCAGCCGGTGGAGGCCTGCGCCACCATCTGCGCGTGCCTTGAAGCCTACAGGCTTACGCACCAGGAGCGCTGGCTTGAGGAAGCGCAGCGTGTCTTCCGCTGGTTTCTAGGTAAGAACGATCTGCAGGTGCCGCTTTACGATGCGTCCACCGGCGGTTGCAGGGACGGACTTCATCCCGATCGCGTGAATGAGAATCAGGGCGCTGAATCGACGCTCTCCTTTTTGATGGCCCTGCTCGAAATGCAGGCAGCCAAAATAACAAGCGCAATTGAACAGCATAAAGAAATGAGTGTCTCTTATTGAGTTCAAGCAACCTGGTTGATGAATCGGCGAAGTCCATCGCCCTGGAAGAAATAAGGCTGACGGCGCACGCCGAAGCACCCCTCTTTACGCGTTACACCGGCAATCCAATTCTCAGCCGGGAACAATGGCCCTATCCCATCAACAGCGTGTTCAACGCCGGAGCGGTACGCCTCCCCGACGGAGACACTTTGCTCTTGTGCCGCGTCGAGAGCCGCAGCGGTCTTTCCCATCTGTGCGCCGCACGCTCGGCCAACGGCATCGACGGCTGGCGCATCGACTTAAAGCCGACTCTCGCCGGCAATCCGCGTGAGTTCCCCGAGGAGCTATGGGGCATTGAAGATCCACGCATCACCTTCGTGCCGGAACTGGATCAATATGCGGTGGCCTACACCTCCTTCGCCCGTGGTGGCCCAGGAGTTTCTCTCGCGCTGACGAAAGACTTCAAGAACTTTGAGCGCTTCGGCGTCATCATGCAGCCGGAAGACAAGGACGCCGCACTCTTGCCACGCAAAATCGGTGGCCGCTGGGCACTCATTCATCGCCCGGTGACAACATTGGGAGCGCATATGTGGATCTCCTATTCGCCGGATTTACGGCACTGGGGCAGCCACAAGATCATTCTTGAAGCGCGCCGCGGCGGTTGGTGGGATGCGAACAAGATCGGCCTCTGCCCTCCGCCCATCGAAACAGAAAAGGGATGGCTGGCCATCTATCATGGAGTACGCCAGACGGCATCGGGCAGCATCTATCGCCTCGGACTCGCGCTCTTCGATCTGGAACACCCCGACACCTGCCTGCAACGCGGAGACTCCTGGATGTTCGGTCCGGAAGAGCCCTACGAGCGCGGCGGAGACGTCAAGGATGTGGTGTTTCCCTGCGGGCTCACCATCGACGACGACAAAGACACGATTCGCCTTTACTACGGAGCAGCCGACTCCAGCATGGCGCTGGCAACGGGCAGCATAAGCCGCCTGCTGGAATGGCTCGATGCGCACGCAAGTGCGGGAGAGCCAAGCGCTCGCTAGTGTCCTGTCTCCGATATGCGCGGCAAAACACAGATTGTCATCCTGAGCTACAGGCTGTCATTCTGATTTTCCCCGAGAGGTTGTCATCCTGAGCGAACGGGGCCATAAGCGCTTTCCGGGGTCCCCAAAGAGCGCTTTTGCTCTTTGGGGTGGAGCGTGGGGGTGGTGAGTCGAAGGATCTGCTGTTGTTTTTCAAACTACTTCGGAGACTGGACACTAGGTCACTGACCGCTTGTTGTTGTACCAATTGCGGGTGCCCCAGGTTCCGATTTTGGGACCTGGGATCGCATGAACTAAAGGTACGAAATCACACGGTCAGAGACCTAGTCATTTTCATCATTGGTGTAGAGCGGCTTTGAAGGGTACGGGCTTTAGCCCGTACGTTTAATTGAGTATTAGGAACGTGGGCTTTAGCCCCTGAGGGAATGCTTGTTCTACTACACGATTCCTGAAACTGCTTTAGCCCGCTCCACAACATAAGTGAAGGGAGCGAAGAGCATGAGCGACACAAACTGGCTCAAGCCCAACTGGGCGCCGTGGCTGCCATTGCTGCGACGCAAATGTCCCTGCTGCAACTCCGTCAAATTCAAAGCGGCGGAGTTGCGGCCAGTCGATGCGGTGCTTGGCCTGTTCTTGCTCCGCCCGGTACGCTGCATGTTCTGCTGGCGGCGGTTCTACTGGGTATCACTGCGCGGAGCGCCGGTAGGCGGCTGAGCAGGTTGCGAAAAAACTTCTCCCGGTGAAGGGTACAGGCTTTACAGGCTGCGGAAAAACTCCTCCGGGCGGTAGGCCGGGGATTCATCCCCGGTATAAATGCAATGGAATGAATGGGGCTTTACAGGCTGCGGGAAAAACTCTGGCTGAGCCGCTGTTTTGAAAGGGCACGACTTCAGTCGTGCCATAACTGCCGCAAAATCAACGAGGGCTTTAGCCCCTGAGGGATGCTTTTCGGGTTCTTCTTTCAAATCAAGGCCTTTTTCCGCAGTCTGTTTAGGCCCGGATCGGGACCGTCTGAAGCAAATGCAACTGTCATTCTCGCTACTCCGGCGGCCCCACCGTGATCACCAGGTACGTCACTGGCTCGGTCTGGCTGGCGTTGGCAATGTAGTGTTCGTCCCCGGCAATGCACAGCCCTATATCGCCCGCCTTCAGTGTGCGCGAAACTCCTGCGGTCATCAGGATCGCCTCGCCTGCGCGGATAAACCAGATCTCGGAGTGCTTGTGGTGCCCGATTGCCTCGTGCGGCGCGCCAGGAGCCAGAATCGAGTCGTGCGACTCCATGCGGATATTATCCGGCAGCATGCCCAGCATGTAGTGGTGTGAGATATGCGCGGCCGTTGGCGGAGCCGTAGCAGGCCCCGCCGGATACTGCCCTGAAGCCAGCGCGGCCAATGTGTGTTCCTGTGGTGTGGCCGATTGCTGTCCGGCAGTCTGGCCCTCAGCGGCAGGCGCAAGCGCGGGAGTGGCCAGCAACATCGGCAAGAGAGCGGAGAATTCACGACGGTTCATGGAAGCCTCGCATTCGAAAGCCATAGTATGCAATCCGGTTGACCCTATGCAAATGGCCGCAGACCAGGGGTGCAGAAGGCCGCTGGCCACTGGCGCGGCCTCAACAGAAAAACTACAGACACTTTGCAAATTGCCTTGCCAGTTCCTGTCCCGTTGACTATATCCTTGTTGAGCCCCGCTTGGGGCACGTTTTGTACTCTTGAGGTCTCGCCGCAATTCGGGCGCGATCCTCCGGAAAATACCAACGCGCAAGAGCGGCTATTCGGCGCTTCAGCCAAACAAAAAGCAAGGAGAAAAGTACGTCATGGGTGAAATTTCAGATCTGCTGCAAAGCAAGGCCGGACTCAGCCCTGAGAAGGCCCAGGAAGCCGAGCAAGTGGTCCTCGAATATGCAAGATCCAAGGTCCCGCCCGAGTTTCAGGGCATGTTGAGCTCGGTGCTGGGCCAGGGAAGCGCCTCGGCCGATGGGCAGGCTCCTGCGGAATCCGGTGAACTCGGCAGCCTCCTCGGCGCCGCATCCGGCTTATTCGGCAACAAGGGCTAGTGCGCCTCAAAGCGCCATCGCCCCGAAGAACCCCGTTTGCTGGAATCGCATGTCCTGGCCGGACCTTCGCTGCCGATTCATCGTCTGCGCTCGTCGCTCCGGCAAAACCGCAAGAAACAACTCAAGGAGATACGCATGAAACTTTCTCGTGTCACACTCGCAATCGTGACTCTCGCCTCCTCCGTCCTGTTTGCAGCGCTGCCTGCAATGGCATTACAGGCCAAGCCTGCGACCAAGGCCGCGCCCAAGGCAGCCGCCACGTCTGCCGTTAGCTCGCTTGTTGATATCAATTCCGCGACTAAGGATCAGCTCAAGGCTCTCCCCGGCGTCGGCGATGTCTACGCGCAGAAAATTATCGCTGGGCGCCCCTACGCCAACAAGACACAACTGAAATCCAAGAACATTGTCCCGGCAGCCACCTACGACAAGATCGTCAAGTTGGTAATCGCTAACCAGCCAGCAAAACCCGGCAAGTAACCGGCCCATTGTCGAGAATTTACCCCAGCGCGAGACCACCCAGCGGGCTCCCGCCAACTCGTGATCTCGCAATTTGGCCGTGTTCAGGTTCGCGGCTTGTGGTGCAAGTGAAAGGAACGTCAGAATCACTATGAAGAAGACTCTGGTATTCGTGCTCGGCTCGATGCTATCCGCGAGCCTCGTTATGGCGCAGGCACCCGCCGCGTCCACCACCGCTTCCAAAACAACCCCCACCAAGACAACCGCAGCCGCGCCGGCAAAAGCAGCAACTCCGGCTGCCGCCAAGACCCCTGCGGCAAAACCCGCGGCGCCGAACGCTGGCGATATCGCTGCTGCCAAAGCGAAAGGGCTCGTCTGGGTCAACCTCAACACCAAGGTCTACCATCCCTCCGCTGACAAGGAGTACGGAACGACCAAGAACGGCAAATTCATGACGGAAGCCGACGCGAAAGCGGCCGGCGCCAGGGCTGCTAAACACTAGCCCTGCACTGAGTAACGGAAACTGACGAGCGGCCCCGGAGTTGTAGCTAACAGCTCTGGCGGCCGCTCGCTGCTTCCGATTTCGCGCCCAAGGCTGTTGGAAGTTAAAGCTCCGCGCCCCCTCCTATCTCGCTACATCCTGCCGGTGTGAACAGGGTTGGTCCAAGAAAGGCGCTTCGGAGGGCATTTGTGGGCAAGAAAACCTTCGAAAATGCGCGAAAAATGACGTCATGTTTACTACTTATACACCGGATGGATCTTATATCGGCAAAAATATACTTGGCTCATCAAGAGCCAATTTGGCGAACAGGGGGCGAAGCATGAATAACGCCCTCGATTTACCGCTCCCAAGTTTTTTCCCTGAGATGCAGCCCCATTTGGTTACCCTGTTGGACATGATCCCGACAGAGACTTGGACCCTCGTAAATCACGCCTCCGGGCTGACCGCAATCCGTGACGATATGAAGACTCGTTATCACGCCTATTGCGGGCACGGATTGGGGGAGATTGAGTTTTCCGCTACTGACCGTCAGAGCATCTTGTTGATGGACAATTTGATGCGTCCATGGCTTAAGTTGTATGGCCTTAAGTCCACGATTGACCGGCTGGAACGGATTCTTGAATACCTAGACGATCCAGACCGCCATATCGACGACATGGCCGATAAGCTGACGGTTCTGCTTGAAGTAATGGAGGACGAGTTGCGCCGGCGAACGTTTCTATACGTTCCGCTGGCCAACGCCGAGCTCCTCCGCGCCCCGGAGAAATTGTGGGGGAAGGCGCTGACGGCCTTTCCTTCTGCCAAACATGACGCTGTGGAAGCAAGCCGGTGCTATGCAGTGGGTTGTTATACGGCCTGCGTTTTTCATTGCATGGGTGTTTTGCAGAGTGGGCTTTACGCGATGGCTATAGAACTCAAGGTTTCATTCAAACACTCCATCGAATTGACGGAGTGGAATGCCGTGATCTCAGGGATTGAGAGCCAGATCGAGCCAATCCGGCACAGGCCAAAGACTGACGAACGGGATGAAATTCTCACTTTTTTCTCGGGCTGCGCAGCCCAATTCCGATATTTCAAAGACGCATGGCGTAACCATGTAGCCCACATGCGGAAGGATTATGGCGCTGGCGAAGCATGGCAAACCATGGGGCATGTGCTGGATTTTATGAAACTTCTATCTACCCGCCTGCACGAATAACGCGGTATGATAGAGCCGAACAACAACCGGGCCACCCCAGACAATCCGCTTAACGACTCAGACCGCTTCTCTTTGGTTGTTTCGCAGATAGTTGGGCGGCGCATCACGTACAAGGAACTGACCGGCAAGGCCGATGCGAGGCCATTCTAAGAAGCGCCAAGGCCGAGGGAAGCGGGAGTGATGCGCTTTCCTGTGGCGGTGTGGCGTGTACCGGCATACGATTAGACCTAAATACGAAAAGCCCGCTGGCAGGCGGGCTATCGTCAAACTCTGGGCACAATCCAAGTGTAAGGGGAATTGTGTGTCATGTCAACATGGAGATACTTCGTGACGGACGTTGAGTTGAAGGCTAAAAAGTGGGACATGCAGGAGAAGGATAAGGCGCTGAAGGCTCGTTTGGCGGCTTTAGGAACTTGTTGAAAAACGCTGCGATGCCAGAAGTTGTGAAGAACGGATCGCGCCAGAATGCCCCAGGAGCGATCCGCGGAGAGTTGGCAAGGGTTTGTGAACCCCTGTTTATCCCATTTTCCGGGACTCGGTGGAGTTTTTCAACAAGTTCTTAGAGGATGAACTTAAAGAGTTTGCAGTCTCGTGGGCGCAACTTGGGAAAACGTACTCCTCTTCATGGTCCTTTCAGATTGGGGAAAAGGAATTGGAGGTTGTGAACCCCTCCCAGAAATGCGTAATCCTAACTGTGCCGTGGGCGCATTTCGACGCCGAGAAAATCAAGCGGCTCGTGGGAGATATTCAACTGGCAAAGGACACCATAGTTGAGTCGGAAAAGGGACTTCGCGCACTTGGCATCAGTCCAAATACGGAATGGCGCACCGCTTTTTAACGCCTTCTCAAGATCGCGTACCAGCCGCCGCCCAAGACTACAGCCGTGAAGAATCCAGCCAGGTACGGGTCTAAAAGGGTCGAGGATTCTCCTTCGGCCCTCCGCTCCTCAGCGGCTTGCATTGCCTCTTTGCTGTTTGGGCTGTAGTCCCGGTACAGCGCATCACCGCCGATTACGACGACGACCGAACCCAAGGCCAGCCAAAAGTAAATGTTCCTGATGAATTTCATTGGGATTCCCTGATCATAGAGTCTAACGCGGATGACTGCCCAAAGCCGCTCAGGAAGGAAAAGCAGGTAACCTCAAGACTCTAAAAGAAGCGCGCCGGACTTGATGACCCAAGTATGTTGTTGCCCTTATATCGTATTGATTATGAATCGGTTATGTTTTGACTGCACCATAATCGGTGCAATTGACGGGGAGAGGGGAGGGGGTAAGAGCAAGGGAACAGGGATCAGGGAACAGGGAACAGAAAAGCCGCTCGGTCGAATTCCTGCTGTACGACCCGGCCGAGGCACATTTGGATAGAGCTCCCATGTATTGATTATGCGCTCTTCGGGGTTAATTATCGGCAAGACGTTGGGGGGATCGCCGGCTGGGAGAAGGCTCGAATCTGACTTGGAATTGTTGGATGCCGAATGCACTCAATTCCGCCACCTGATATTTGTTGTGCCGCCAGTCGCTATACGGTGATGCCACCACCCGGTGCAGCGGAATCCCGCTACCGGATGAGTTGGCAGCGGGCAGCATCATCCTCGCCGGAGGCCGGCCTGGATGTTAACTTTGTGGTTACTGACGAATAGACGGTTACACTCCCGGGCCCCTAGTATTTCGAAGTTTTCCTCGGGAGGATGCGGTGGTCAATTCGTGCGTACGCGACTATGTGCTCGATAAGAGTTGTCTCTGCTCCCGTGCCGATCATGTGACAAAACGGACAATTCGACTAACGTGGAATAGAATTTCCATGTCCAATGAAGGGCGGGGGAGCACCCTGCTCGAATTCATTGCAGCGAGGACAATCGGCCAGCAGGGACAGGGCGGGGCCTGGTGACGCTAGCACGGCAGCAGTTAAAGCCTGCCGCATTTCGCTGTTTTCGACAACAGAGGATGCGCAAAGTGTGGGATGGTGCAATGAGACGCGGAATCCTCCTCTTGCTTTTGGCAGCGGCTACGATCCCGGCCACTGCGGCAAAACGCGAGACTGTCGCCCAATTGGAACAAACGCTGACTGCGGCTTACGCTTCGCATAAGCAGGACGCTGAGATCGCTCGCCAAATTATCGGTATGGAACTTTCCGAGCGGCTCACTCAGGACACTCTGCGCCGGCTCAGCACGCAGATGGTGCCCGGCTCACAGGCGGTCCTTGCCCTGGAACTCCTCGCGGATCAGTCGGTGTTTCTTGATCCGCCGCCCGGCGAATTGCCGCCCAATGCCGCTCCCGATGGAACTGCTCAGCAGCGCATGCTCGAATCAGCACAGAGGTACGGAGCACAGGTGCTGCCGGGGCTGCCTAACTTCCTGGCCACCCGGACCATCAACCGCTACGACGACAGTCCCCAGGAGCTCAAGAAAGGCGCCTGGCCGGTGCGCGCGGGCCTTCACCGCGTGGACACTTCGAGCCGGGAGATCTCTGTACGCGACGAACGCGAGAATCAGCCCCCCACGCAAGGGTCCGCCGTATGGCAGCAACAGATCGGACTGATTTCCGGAGGCGAGTTCGGCACCACGCTGGGCATGATCCTGGCAGACTCAGCCCGAGGCCAGATTACCTGGAGCCACTGGGAACAGATCGCGGCGGGGCTGACCGCAGTCTTCCAATACTCGGTGCCCAAATCCGCCTCGCACTTCGAAATCATCAGCACTCTTCAGCGTCAGGCGGCCATCGAAGGCCTGGCAACACCCACCGGCGGCTCGAGGGGCATTTCCGGCATCGGAGTACGGCCGAACAACAATCCCGTCCGTATTTCGATGACCACCACCAAGCCAGGCTATCACGGCTCGCTCTGGCTGGATCCGGTCACCGGCACCGTCCTCCGGATCACGATGGAAGCCGATTCGAAAGACAGCTCCCCCTACCGTCGGGCCGCCATTCTCGTAGAGTATGGCCCGGTCCAGATCGGCGCCAGCCAGTTTATCTGCCCGGTGCGCAGCCTCGCGCTTTCCGATGCAATGGCCGACGCGTCGGATGTCACGAAAGACACGCCCACCCGCTGGTTGAACGTTACCCTATTCGCCGCATACCATCGCTTCGCATCGACGACCCGCATTCTGTCAGGCACGCTTGAAGCGCAATCGGGAAAGCCCGAGGGCGCGCGTGAAGTATCCCGGATTACGCTGCCGGAGTCCAATGAAACAGCATCCGTGACTGGGAAGCTATTGGCTCAATCCGGTGTCTCTTCAACGATCTCCACTCCGGCTTCCGCTCCGACTCCAGTAGATTCCACACCACCCGTCTCTACCTCAACGGAATCCAATGCCACAACTCCAACTCAACCAGTATCCGCCCCGACCGCATCCACTGCAGCGGTATCGACTCTATTGGAATCCATACCACCCGTATCTGTTGCGAACCATGCGGATGAGCCTCAGACCGCAGCGCAGACGATTCAGTTGAATGTGAATCGCGTCCTGGTCCCGGTTGTTGTTCGAGACAAAAGTGGGCGCACAGTTAGTGGCTTGAAGAAGGAAGATTTCAAGGTATTCGACAACGACACGCCCCAGTCTATCATCGGGTTCACCTTAGAGCCGCGTGGCGCTGAATCGAATGTATCAGGCAACGCGTCGAGTCAAACTCCGGCACCACCTTCCGCAAATGCAGCGCCGCAGCCCGTCGGGCAGCGCTTCATCGTCTTCCTCTTCGACGATCTCCATCTGGACACTGAGGATCTGGTGCGCGTGAGAAATGCCGGCGCAAAGGTGCTCGACGGCGCATTGGCTCCTTCGGATATCGCGGCCGTCCTCTCGCTATCTGGAAACACCAACAGCGGCCTCACCCGCGATCACGCAATCTTGCGCGAGGCCATCATGAGCATGCAGACGCGGACCACCTTTCGCCCCGATCCCCGAGCATGTCCAAACATCTCCTACTACCAGGCTGTGCAGATCGAGAACGAGCACAGCCACGACGGCCCGGCATTTAAGGATGCATTTAATCAAGTCTTCACCTGCAACCCGAGCCTGGATCCCACTTACCAACAACATGTCATCGAAAACGAGGTCGTCACGACCACAAATCGGGTTCTCAACCTGGGCCGTCAGGATGCCCAGGTCACCTACTCCAACATTGCCGAGTTTGTGCGTACCATAGGTACTCTGCCTGGTCAGCGCATAATCATATTTGTCTCTCCCGGTTTCCTTGCCGTGGAACAGGAATCGATCGGCTTCGAATCGCGGGTCATGGATTTCGCGGCGCAGTCCAATGTCACCATCAGCGTTCTTGATGCCCGAGGGTTGTACGTCGGCGACCTCTCCGCTGACGCAACCCAGAGCGGCCCGATGATGACAGGCTCAACCCTGCAGCAGCAGTCTGACTACCATCGCAGTGCGATGTTGATTGCTGACAGCACCATGGCCGCTCTTGCTGATGGCACCGGTGGTACGTTTTTTCACAACAGCAACGACCTGGGAGCCGGATTCAAACGCCTGACGGAGCCGCCGGAGGTTGTCTATGTGCTGGAGTTGTCGCCCGACGGGGTCAAGCAGGACGGATCCTATCACCGCCTGAAGGTCAAGGTGAATCGCCCCAGCGTCGATATCCAGGCACGCCGCGGATATTTCATACCCAAACCGGAAAAGAAGAAGAAATAGCAGGCAAATGGCGTGATATCTTCGTGAACTTCCGGTTCCGGACGGTTACAGCGGTTTCGATTCTGCTGTTTACAGAAACGTAGACGCGAAGTGGCATTTTTCTCAAGAAAATGCCACCTCGCATGATCTTCAAATGGCAGCACTTGAATCGAAACCGCTCTAGTCGCCAAACCGTCTCCGACCCTGATTTGGACCTGCTGGACACCCCGGAATGGCAAAAAGCCGGGTCCCAGTCTAAAAAATCTGCGGTGCGGCTAGGTCAGCAGGCGAAACACAGAGGCGGGCCTGCTTGACCGAATCGTCAAAGTTCTCAAAACGTAGGCAAACCAAGGGCTCTTATGCCTTGCCGCCGCGAGCCTAACCGGATACTGAGGACGATTCGCCGACGACGTTCTCCGCGCCGTCTACGCGGGCGGTGCAATGACAATCACGGGTGAACTGCGGGTGAGCGTATTTCTCTAATTTACAGCTAACTTCTTTAGAGTCTCCGATAGGGGATCGGTAAACCCCTCGCCTTCAGGCGACGGAAGGTACTAGGCTTGTATGGATTGAAGACTACAAGCGTGGCAGTCCCACGGTGTGGGACTGCAAATATCACCTGGTGTAGACGACGAAGTGCCGGTATGCGGTTCTTGGTGGGGATGTGGGCCAGCGATGCCGCGAACTGCTTCGGGAAATTTCTCGGAGCCAAGAGATGGTGATCTACGCAGGATCGATCAATCGGGATCATGTTCACATGCTGATTGGGATCCCGCCGCAGATATCGGTGTCGCGGGCAGTGCAATACCTGAAGGGGAAGAGTTCGCATAAACTGCTGAGCGAATTTGCGGGTCTGCGAAAGCGGTATT
>CAYQOQ010000068.1:0-24043 GCA_964419175.1 uncultured Occallatibacter sp.
CAACACGGACCGAGCTGCTCACGCCAGCCTACTGTATGACGTCCGCTCACAGCCCATAGGCGAAGCCGTGGAAGACGGCAGCTTATTTAATTAAGCTGCAAGTGCCAGATTATCGTTGGCAACTTTTGTTTTGCAGGCGATTACAGGTGCCCACACCCTGACATGCCTCCTAAGCCGCAATCGATCCCGTCGAAACCGTGACGCCCCCAAACCCTCAGGTGCGAGCAGGTACAACCAGCTCGTGCTGCTATCTTCATTCTACGCCTTTTCCTGTTTCCCTGGTTTGCGCGAAGGTGTTAGTGTGGCCAGGTACCTATCGCCAACGAAATGAAAGTGGAGGTCGAAAATGGTTGAGCAGGTTGTTCGGCTGACAGTGAATTTTTCGGTAACGGACGCACAGATGAGCGCCTTCAAAAGCATCGCCTTGGAGATGACCGAAGGCGCCAGATCGGAGCCCGGAACGCTCGGCTACGAGTGGTTTGTCAGCGCGGATCGCAAGCAGTGCCGGCTGGTCGAAACCTATGCTGATGCAAGCGCCGTGGAAGCTCACTTCATGGGCCCGGTGGCCCAGCAACTGGTGCCGAAGCTCGCCGCGGTCTGCAGCGTCGATGGATTCGAATTCTATGGAGACCCGGGGCCGAAGGTTTCCGCAATGGCGGCGGGCCTCGGTGCGGTCATGTACCAATATTGGATGGGAATCGGCCGCTGACACCAATGCCCGGCGGATCAACGCCGGGCATCGGAGAAAGCTCCCACCTGTTCTACTGTTTGTCGAGGTCGATCTTTTCGTACTCGTGCCGGGCAATCGCAGCCCGGATCTGTGCGGGCGTCTTGCCTAGCTTCGTCTGCTCATAGGCGAAGAACCCCTCTTGAGCGCAGGTCGAACACTCGGTCCCATGCAACCCCTCGAAGCAGCTCCGCAGGCTGGTGTGCCCCAGCGCGCGGTCGCACCGGCAGTTGCAGGGCAACTGATAGATCACGCTGCTCACTTTTGCCACCTGTTGGTAGACATGCACCTGCCACGGAAAGCGGAAGTTTTCGCCTCTCAGCTTGGCGCCCGACAGGATGGGCGGCAGGGCGCTGACTTTCAGCGGCGCCGAGGGGTGATAGGCGGCTACATCGTCGGCCGGGTTGGACCACTGCGCATAGCTTGCAGCCGTCAACGCAAAAACGGTCAGACCCAGCGCCCAGCGACTGTTGATCGGGAGTTTCATGGCACCTCTCTGGCTCTGATTTTATCCGGATCCGGCATAAAGGGAAACGGTCCCCGACCACCGCCGGCCAGTCCAGATTGTGTGCAATCGCCCGGCACAAAAAAAAAGGCGGCACGAACGGTTATCTGTTCGTGCCGGGAGGCCAGTGACGCAAACTACTTCCTACTGGGAGGAGCAGGTGTTAGCCGCTCTCTCAGTGGAATAAATACACCTTAGCATAGATTGAGAAGAATGCAAATACAAAAATCGAAATTCTTTTGCATTCATCCCAGGATCTGTCGTTTTTCGCTTTGGAGCATCGAAACATCAGACATTTTCCAGGGAGAGCAGCGGCGCTGATGGCCGCATTGAGACAGAATAAGAAATTACAACATATTTAAAATAAGTAAGTTATCCGTATTGGATGCGCCAGAAAGCGCACACCTCGGGGCGGTTGAAGGTCGGAGTTATCGCCGCAGCCTCTGTGCTGGCGCGCGGGCTTGCGACCGCATAGTGGTACAAAAATACCCTAGAAACACTTCGTTGACGGGTCAAAATCTCAAAAATACGCAATTTAGTATTGAAAAAAGACGACCCTTCTGACGAAGCCTGACCATCGAGAGGCGGAACCAGGCGTTTTCCTCGCTCGGCGGCTCCCCGGATTTGCGGCTCGGCTAAAGAGGCTGCGACAAAAAAGCATGATTTAGCCCGTGCCGACATATAGAGCCACATGGTAAACACTTGATAAATAAGAAGACTGTCATCCTAGTGTCCTGTCTCTAAAGTTCATTCCATAAATGCGGCCATTCTTCATACCCACGAGAGGCTGTCATCCTGAACGGAGCGCGTCTGGGACCCCGCGTTCGCTTTTTGAACGTGGGGTAAGCGGAGTGAAGGATCTGCTTTGGTCCTTACCTTCCCCCTCCGCAAAAACCAAAGATTCATGGCAACAACTTCAGACTCAGGACACTAACCCGAAACGCATCCCTCAGAGTCGGAAATTGAAGATATGGAGACAGAGAGCGATGTCGATCACAACCGAAACCCCCAGCAGGCCAAGAGCCACCAGCGCCAGAAAGTTGAACTTACTGCCGACGCCCTTGAGTTCCTCAATGAGCTCCTGTTGCTCGCGGGTATTCCGGTAAGTGGCTTCGCGGACCATTCCCAAATGCTCTTCCACACGCTTGAGCGATTCGTTTTGTTCCACAACCTGATCGCGCAGCTCTCGGTGCTGAGTCTTGAGTTCGCCAATGCTGGCTTCGATGCGGGCAACCTCGGTCGTCTGCGGCGCCAGAGACTCCGGCGACGCCGGGGCTTGCGGAGCGGGAACGTTCGAGGCGGCCGTATCGGTCACACCGTCAAGCAGGGGCAAAATGAGCTCGACAAACGGCAGCGCCGCACGGAGCGCGGACACGACACGCTGTGCCCCGGAGGGTGCCTTGCGCGGAGCCTCCGTGGCGCCAGTCAAGGCTGGAGGGTCGCTGACGGCATCGGAAAGGTCCGCCTGATTCAAGTCGCTGGCTGGCTGAGGCCACTTGACTGCGCGCGGACGCGGCTCAGGTTCGATTTCCGGCCACGGGCCTTTGTCGTTTGACGCCTTCAGCACGGCTTCCAATTTCAACGCGGCCTTGCGCTCGGCACACCGAAGGAACTCAACTTCTTCTGGCTGCGGAAACGAAGCAATGGTAGCCCGTTCGCCGTCCAATTCCCGTAACGACTCAAATAGGAAGCTCATTCTTGCTCACTTGAATAATGATCGGTGCACCCAATTATCTACGTTTGATTCCTTCTGTAAATAGTTCTTTTCCAATTCCCTTTACACCAAAGTTGTACTCGCCCGCCTCTCCCCAAGTCTCAGCGGTCCATCACGGTCATACAACCCAGGCCCGGGCCCCCAGCAAGCGATTTCCGCCGGGGAGCCGCTTCCCCTTACGTCAATGAACTGCCCATCTTCCCGCGCTCTTTGCGGGAAGATGGGCATGGCTAATCGTCCGAGTTCCAAATCTGCCCTCGTAAACGCCGATATCACCAAAATGGATTCTGGATTTACGCCCAATCCCTCCCCCACAAGCCCCGCGCTTTGCCGAGAATTACCCTCTCCCGGCGCACAATGGGAATAGAGGAGAGAAGCGCTCATGCGGAACACCCGTGCAACCCGGCCCAATCTGTCAGGTATGTGACCGGTCCGTACCCCGCCACGCACCCCCTCCCCCCCTTTTCCCGTGAAACTGTGAGATTCTCTCCAAATAGCTAAAAAATAAGCATTTACGAGACTGAAGCGCCTCCCGTACTGGCGCTGTATGCCAGTAAAAAAGACACAAACTCCCCGCCGCTAGCCGCGCATTTCTCCAGCTAAACATCTCTTGATAAACGGGTTAGAGAAATCATTCAACGGCCGGCAATCGAGAATCCGGCCTTTGCGCGCCTGCGCAATTTGGCCCAAAAAATGGCCAATTTTTGACCCTCAAGCGGCCCAAACGCCGAGTTTTGGCGCAGCCGCGCGCAGCTCTTTACCCGCGTCTCGCCCGCACAGCAGCAGCCAGTTCAGCCAGCAGCGTCCGCGTTTCGGTCCAGTCGATGCAGGCGTCCGTAATGCTCTGTCCGTAGACCAGCGGCTTTCCTGCAACCAGCGGCTGCGCGCCGGCAACCAGGTTGCTCTCGATCATCGCGCCAATAATGCGCGCGTCGCCGCCCGCAACCTGCGCCGCCACATCGTGGCAAACCACCGCTTGCCGTCGGTAATCCTTGCCGCTGTTGGCGTGGCTGAAGTCGATCATGATCCGCGCAGGAAGCCCGGCCTTTTCCATCTTCGCAGCGGTGTCGGCGACGCACTCCGCGGTGTAGTTCACCGTCTTCCGTCCGCCGCGCAAAATGATGTGGCAGTCCGGATTCCCAGTCGTCACGAAGATCGCCGATTGACCATGCTTGGTGTGGCCCAGAAACGTATGCGAATGCGCCGCCGAGAGTATCGCGTCGATCGCCACCTGCACATCGCCCGAGGTCCCGTTCTTGAAACCCACCGGACACGAAACCCCCGACACCAGTTGCCGATGCACCTGGCTCTCCGTAGTGCGCGCGCCGATCGCTCCCCAACTCACAAGCCCCGCAATGTACTGCGGCGAAATCATGTCCAGAAACTCTGTCCCGGTAGGCACGCCAGCCTCGGCCAGGTCCAGCAGCAGCCGCCGCGCCTGCCGCAGTCCATCGTTGATCTTGTACGACTGGTCCAGATACGGGTCGTTGATCAGACCCTTCCAGCCAATGGTGGTACGGGGTTTCTCAAAGTAGACGCGCATCACGATGCGCAGGTCTTCGGAGTATTCCGCGATCGCATCCTTCAACAGAGCGCCGTACTCGCGCGCGGCCTTGGTGTCGTGAATCGAGCAGGGACCCACCAGAACCAGCAGCCGCGAATCCCGCCCGCCGAGAATCTCGGTAATCTCGTTGCGTGCCTTGAAGATCGTTTCCGTTGCCGCTTCGGTGACGGGGAACTCTTCTTCCAGAAAGACGGGCGGAAGTACCACCTTCGTCCATTGAATGTGAATGTCTTCGGTATTGTGGAGCATGGCTCTTTCCTGGCGCGGCTCTGCCTTACGGGGAACGCAGCCGCAGCCGTGGGCTGAATAACGCCTCTCTTTAAAATCTATCAGCCTTGTGCGTGTGAGTGCCGTCCGGCATACAGCCGGCGGAATCGGAGAAGGGAGAAATTCCGCAGCTCGCCGCTCCCAGCCGCAGCGGCCGTCACGACCGAGCGGACTCAGAAAATGTGGATGTGCCGCTTGGGCCCGGAGCCTTCGCCAATGTACTGCTTGCCCTTCTCTACCTTTGAGACGTCGCTGTACTGGTGGGTCTCCTTGGCGTTGGTCTCGGAGTTGTTGAAAGTGAACGATGTTTCCGAGAGCGTGCTTACTGTGCCGGTGCACTCCGTGTTGTTGTTGAACTCCAAATGTAGAAAGGTGCCGGTCTTATACTTGGCCAGCGTTTTCCCGATCTTCTGCGCATGCTTGTCCGCTTTCGATCCGGAGCGGGCCTGGCAAACGGGTACGCATGCCACAACTAACAGAACTGCCGCCAGACAAAGCACGGATTTACCGCCGAAGAGAGATTTCATACCGCCTCCAGAAAAGTGAATTGTACTGCGCCATGCCGTGAATCTGCTTCAACTTTAGTAACGCCGCTCGCCTGCCTCCAGCGCCACGCCGAGTTGATTCTGTTCCGGCGGCAGCGGGCACGTGGCAAACGTCGTGTAGGCACACGGCGGGTTTTCAAGCTTGTTGAAATCAAGAATCAGGTTGCCGGGTTGGTCAAGCCCATGATCAGGCAAACCGGTATGCAGAAACCGTCCGCCGCCGTAGGTAGTCGTCTTGCTGGTCTCGTCCCTGAGGATAAAAAACAGCGTCCTTCCCGTCGGGTCCTCGAGCACCGGTTCCAGGCGCAGAACCTTGCCATCGATCAGAAACAAGGCCAGTCCCGGCGCGGGCAGTTTGAGCGTAGTGCCGATGACGGTAGGGATCTCCTCGATCAGCGGCGGCTTGAAGGGAACCCAGCGCGCCGTCACCCGGAGATCGGGGTTGGGCTCGTACCAGTTAAGCCCGTGAAAGCCGGTGCGCGCCGGCGCATTCGCGTCCTTGATGCGAAGCACAAAGCGATCGCCCCGCTTGAGTACAACCAGCGACATCCCGCGCCACGCAATCGTGGTGGGGTGAGCATTGTCGACGATAAGAGAGCCCTCGCGCGCTGGCTTGCCGTCCGTGGTTAGGTCCGCAGGAAACCCCCCTGCCGGCGACAGCAGTTGAACAGTCTCATTGTTTACAGTCAGCAATCCAAGGTGTTCCGGGCCCGGCGCCATCAGGCGGATATGGTTGTCCGCAGCCGAACCGAAGGAGTTGATCCCTGGCTTCAGCCATTCCATCCCCGCCAACGTCAACCACCCATCCTGCGCGGAGACCTCAGACTCCCTGTGCGCGCGCCAGGCAGAGATATCTTGCCGCCACTGAGCCAGTTCCGCCGCGGTTGGAGCAGTGGGGGCAGTTGCGGTCTGGGCCTGAGCGGTCTGGGCGGCGAGGGGCAGGAGTCCTGCGATACAAAACAGCGCTAGTGAAAACGCAGACAGACGATGAAAACCGTGCATGATCCGGAGAACTCCTTTTGTTCTGCCAACGCAGGTTTGTGATGGGTACAGCGTCATGGGACACCACAACTCATGCGCAGGCAATTGGACGGTACGCACAACCATCTTCCTCCATCCGCCGCCCGAGGGCAACGAAACAGCGACCGCTGGGCGGAGTGAACGTTGCCGTTCGTGCCTTGACATGCCTATTCCGCGGTACCTAAAATCAAAGTGGGGTACTGTATCCGTTTTCCTCAAATAAGTGCAGTTGGAATAAGCACTTAGTAGACAGTTTTCAGGGTCCAAGCAAGGCTGGCTGCCGTTCTGCAGGCCATCCGGCGACAGGGACCGGGAGCAGAAAAGATGCCGGATCTGCGCCTCAGCCCGCGCGAGCGGCTGGTGCTTACAGCGATCATTGAGATGTATATCGCCACAGGCGAACCGGTGGCTTCGCAGTCGCTTGCCCGTTATTTTGCGGACCGCGAGGGGCTCAGTTCCGCCACCCTGCGGAATGTGATGGCGGTTCTGGGCGAGGCGGGATTGCTGGAGCAGCCGCATACCTCCTCCGGGCGCATTCCTACGGCCTCCGCCTTTCGCTACTACGTCGAGCAGATCGCCCACTCAGGACAGCTTGCCGTTGGGCAGCAGCCCGCGAGCACCCTTACGCAGGGGTTGGCGACCTTCAGTGACGCCAGACGCGGGCAAATCCAGCAGCAGATTGAGGATAGCTTCAGCGGCGTCGCCAGCAGCCATGAGTATCTGGAGCGGACTTCGCACGTGCTGGCGCTGATATCGAGCGGTCTCGGCATCGCTCTTGCCTGTTCAACCGAGAGCCAGGTTCTGGAGCACATTCATTTTTCGCGCCTCTCGACGGGCAGGGTGCTGGCGGTGCTGGTTACGCAGGCCGGAGCCGTGCAGGATCGCGTGCTGGCGCTCGACCACGAACTGACCCATGTGGAGTTGGAGACGGCCGCGCGCTACTTGAATGAGAGCTTTCGCGGATGGCAAATTGAGCGCATTCGCGCCGAGGTGGCGCGGCGCGTGGATATGGAGCGGGAAGCCTATCGCGAGATGCTGTCCTCGATTGAGGAACTGTGCCGCAAGGGCGCGCTGGTAGCCGGCGAGACTGGCCCCACGCTTTTCATAGACGGCATGGCCAACCTGATCACTTCGGAATTAGACCGCGAGCGGCTGCGCCAGATGCTGGTTGCCCTCGAGGCCAAGCAGCGGCTGGTGGAGTTGCTCAATGCTTACGTGGATGGGCGGCAGCAGGAAGTGCGCGTCGTGGTAGGCCTGGACGAAGCTTCTCCCGCGATGCAGGATCTGGTGCTGATCGGCGCTCAGGCGCGGCTTGGCGGGGCGAATCTGGGAACTGTCGCCGTCATCGCACCTACGCGCATCCAATATCAAGAGATGATTCAGGCTGTCAGCTATATCGCACGGCTGTCCGAGCGGTTGCTCGAAATCCCCGCCGACTAGCCTGGTTCTGGCGACTCCGAACTGGGGCCGGCTTGGAGCCTCCCGGTTGCGGCAGGTCTGCGACTCGCGGCGGATGCTGCGCGCTGCGAAGAAAACACAATGGAATCAACCATGGCCTATTTCTTGAGACAATGAATAGAGATATGCGGAAGCAGGAGAAAAAATTGACGGAGTTGGAACCCCTTGAGATCACTTCCGGGTCCGCGCAAAGCGGGAAGACGGAAAGAGTTATGCAGGACAGTGGACAGGAATCCACGTCGGCGGCTGGAGAACGCGCGCCCGATAGCGTCGAGTCAGTAGAGCCTGGAGAGCCCGTTTCCCGCGCGGAGTTTGAGCAGTTGAAGGCTGAGCGCGATCAGCTTGTTGACAGGATCGCACGGCTGCAGGCGGAGTTTGAAAACGCGCGCAAGCGTGCCGAGCGGGAGCGCTTGGAGTTTCGCGATTACGCTACCGGGAGCGTGGTGGAGCAGTTTCTGCCCGTCCTGGATAACTTCGAGCTCGCGCTCAAGTCCGACGGTTCGGCCGATCAGTTGCGTTCCGGCGTCGCGCTGATCGTCAAGCAGATGGAAGACGTTTTGAAGCAGATGCAGGTGCTTGCCGTGCCTGCCGTCGGCGAGGCCTTCGACCCGCGCGTGCATGAGGCGCTGGGCGCGGTCGAGCGCGACGACCTGCCCGATCAGCACGTGGCCGAAGAGATCCGCCGCGGCTACAAGCTGCGCGATCGGCTGCTGCGGCCCGCTCTGGTGCGTGTGGCGCACAATCCCAAACAGACAAGCGAATGAGTTCGGATTCCCGACAAGAGAATCAGTTCGAATCCAGAGCCAGCGAATGGCTTGAATCGCAGACGAGAGAATGGTTTCTAATAATACAGTGAGCAAAGAAGATTTCTACGAGGTTCTCGGCGTATCCCGTGACGCAAGCGACCAGGAATTGAAGAGCGCCTATCGCAAAAAGGCGCTCAAGTACCATCCTGACCGCAACCCGGGCGACCATGCAGCCGAGGAAAAATTCAAGCAGGCCAGCGAGGCCTACCAGGTGCTGTGCGACGCCGATAAGCGCGCCGCGTACGACCGCTACGGCCATGCCGGCCTGGGCGGTCAGGGCTTTGGCGGCAATCCCTTCGCAGGCGGTGTCGACATTGGCGACATCTTCGGCGATCTGTTCGGCGAGATGTTTTCGATGGGGGGCAGCGGGCAACGCGCCTCGCGCCAACAGCGCGGAGACGATCTGCGCTTCGACATGACCATCAACTTCGAGGACGCATTCTTCGGCACTGAGACCGAGGTGAAAATCCGGCGCCTTGAGACCTGCCCCGCCTGCAAAGGCCGCGGCAGCGCATCAGGACGCGGACCCAGCGTTTGCCCCCAGTGCCAGGGCCGAGGCCAGCTCCGCTATCAGCAGGGGTTCTTCTCCGTGGCGCGCACGTGCGGAGCCTGCGGCGGTACGGGCTCGGTCATCAGCGATCCATGCACAACCTGCCGCGGCGAGACCCGCGCGACCACTGAGATGAAGCTCAATGTAAAGGTCCCTCCGGGCGTGGAAGATGGAACACGTATCCGCTATGCCGGCGAAGGCGATGCGGGACGCGGTGGCGGTCCCAAAGGCGATCTGTACGTGGTGCTTTCCGTCCGTCCGCACGATTTCTTCGAGCGCCACGGATACGACCTGCACTGCGTGATTCCCATTAGCTTTCCTCAAGCGGCTCTGGGAGACGAGTTCGAGATTCCCGGCATCGACGGCCCGGTGAACCTGAAGATTCCCGAGGGCACGCAGAGTGGGCGGGAGTTGCGCGTGCGCGGTCGCGGCGTCCCTTATCTGAATGAAAAGGGCCACGGCGATCTGATCGTCAAGTTGATCGTGCAGATTCCCCGGAAGCTGAACCGCGCCCAGCGCGAGCTTGTCAGCAAGTTGTCCGAAACACTGTCCGTGGAGAACAAACCCACCTCGCCCGGATTGATGGAGAAGATGAAAGACCTGTTCAACTAGGGGCTTAGCGGCTCAATTTTGATCGTTTTTTTCGAGTGAGTTTACATCCGATCCGGAGATTTTGAGGCGCCTGCTTCTCTCCGGATTGAGATCTTCCGCAAGTCGCAAATCCTCGCCCTGCGTCAAAAGCTCTTCTGACATGGCTCTGCTGAAAGGGCCGGTGTATGGCGATATTGCGGCGGTGCGGCTGGTGCTGAGCGGAACGGACTGGAAGTATCTGCTGGCCGAGGATCCGATTCCGGCGGGCACGGAGTTTCTGGCCGAGACGGGGCTCTACAAACTGAACAACAAGCCGGACTGGTGGGCCGATTGGTTTACACGCAGGGAATTCCACGACGACCGGGCGGCATTTTTCAATACGGAGTCTAATAGGCGGCACGAGTATGTTTATCTGTTGAGAGTGGTCAATGCGGGCAGATTCGCGATCCACCCGGCGCAGGATGGGCCCATGTATCAGTCAAATGTCGAGACCAAAACCGATCCGGCCACACTGGAGGTGCAGACGTGAATTATTGCAAAGATCTTCTTCTCCGTCTCCGCGGCAGCCTGCTTTGGGTTGCGCTGCAGTTTGGCTTGACGCTGTTGCTGATTCTGGTGGGCCTCGCCTGGACGGGGCTGCCGGATAAACACTTGTGGCAGGTGGCGCTGACGTTGCTGGTGCCGCTGCTGCTAGCGATTTCGGTGCTGGAACTCGAAGCGGGGACGATGCGCGCGCTGGCGGACGACGACGGCAGACGCTTAAAGCTGGTGTGGGGCGCAATGACGCTGCTGGCGTGGGTAGCGTTGTTCTGGGCGTGCTGGGCAGTGCTGGACTGGTGCGACGACCGAATTCCACTCTGGGCGGGGTATCTGAACTCCCGGGCCTCGGCGGGCTCGCGGGCAACCGTCTTGACTTACGACCATCTTCAAAAGTGGATGATGCTCGCCGAGTGGGTGCTGCGCTGGATTATCGTTCCTGGCAAGTTGCTTCCCTACGCGATGGCGTCGGCGCAGTGGGGCTGGCGTGTGCCGTGGCGCAAGATCATTCGGCTGCTGCTGAACTGGCGCTGGTGGCCGGCGGTGGTGCTTGCTTCGCTTGTGGGCGTGGCCCTGCCGGGTCATTTCTTTGTGGATCTCCCGCATGGAACGGTTATGCATCAGGTGTGGATGGTGGTGCTGAAGTTGGCGGTGATCTATGTGCTGGCGGTAGGTTGCTGGGTGCTACTGCTGGCGTGGGCGGCGGTGCTGCTGAGGCGCTCTGGTACTCGCATGAACCCGCCGAGCGACGATTCGCTAGTACCGGAACCAGTACGATCTGATCCGGGCGGTCGCGAGGATTCTGTTCGTCTACCGTTGCCTGAGGCTGGCGATGACGCTGGCGGGAATGCCTGAGCGGCCACAGTCTGCCAACCGGGGGAAGGATGCGGGCTGCAAGCGTCGCTTAGAGCGCAGAATACGGCAGCGGCGAGGTATCGAAGGATTCCGTGCACAGGAAAATATAAGGCAAAGGCCGATTAGCCCCGCGCTGAGGGGCTAATCGATTGGAGCCGGGAATGGTTAATGCGGGAAGTCACCGAAGGTCCGCGGCATGAGAGTTCATGCCCGTCCCATGACGACGGTGTGGGGGCTCATGGGGATGGGGTGCGCGGTGATGCCGCTAAAGCCCGCATTGTTGTACATGGCCGTGAGTTCGGTGAGCGTATAGGCGTCGCCGGCGGCGGTGGAGGTGAGCATGGTCATGCTGAAGGCTGCGGGCATGGGTGGAGAAACGCGATCTTCGTTGGGCACGAACTCGAGAGTGGCGGCGCGCCCGCCGGGCTTGAGCGCGGAACGGACCTTTTTCAGCAGAGTGATGTTGGTTGGTTTGTCGAAATGGTGCAGGAAGTTAGTGAGCAGCACCGCGTCGTACGGGCCGCCGTAGTCGACCTCGAAGGCAGAGCCTGGAAGCATGTTGTAGCGGTCGTGGACACCGGCCTTGCGGGCGTTTTCAAGAGCGACGCGGAGAACCGGCGCCCAATCGAGTCCGGTGACGCGCGCATTAGGATTCTGTTTGGCGATCTCGATGCCGAACAGGCCGTGGCCCGCGGCGATGTCGAGTACGTGCATGGGGCTGGTGCTTCCTTCGAGCACCACAGCGCCCAGCGGACCCGCCATGGGAGCCATCATCGGTCCCATGGTCTCGGCAAACTGGACCCAGACAGGGTTATCGGGTTCGACGGTGCCATCTCCGGGCAGGCTGGTGCGGCCTGTTCGGACGACCTCCGCGAGTTGGTTGAAAGGCTCGTGCATGGCCGGATTGCCGAGGAACTGTGCAATGGAAGCCATGCATGCGGTCGAACGCGGGTCGAGAAAGGCGGCGCTGGTGGGGGTGTGCTTGTAGTGGCCGTTCTCCTTGGCCAGAACACCGTTAATGGTGAGGAAATCGCACAGGATGCGGATACCGCGTTCCGAAGCCTTGCAGTGGCTGGCGACAGAAGCCACGTCGCCTGGACCTTCGCCGACGGCGCGGAAAACATCTAGATCGATTGCCGCCTTAAGAGCTGCTGTGCGCTGATGCGCCTGCAGCATGTCGAAGACGATGGCCGGGGTCAACAGACCATCCGCGCGGTTCGCAGATTGCATAACCTACCTCCTTGATTCATTTCGTTTGTGGAGTTACCTGTTAGGGAAGACACTCATCCGGGGAAGGAAGCCTGGCGTTTCAGGCCAAGTGTCAGCAGCGTATCACACGGGTGGGAATGGTTGGCAACAAAACTGAAGAAGGTGCCGATGATCGGGACAACTAGGATTTTCTTTCAGACTGCCAGCAGTGCTACCACGGCCACCGCAACTCCAATGAGCAGGCTCATGCGGTCAGTCAAAGCAAAGACGACCGGATCCTCGTGAAGCTCTCCGCGCGAGGCCAGCAGCCATACACGGCAGAGCCAGAGAATCATGAGGGGCATGATGAGCCACAGCAGTGCCGGGTTCCGGTAAAGTTTGGTTACATCGAGACCACTGATGTAAATGGCAAAGATCACTACTGCGGCGAAGGCGCTGGAGGTGCCGAAGCTACGTAACTGATCGATATCAGTTAGCAGATAGCCGCGTCCGTTTTTGGGCGCCGAGTTGCTAGCGCTCAGATTTTCCAATTCGGCGAATCGCTTGGCGATGGCCAGCGAAAAGAATAGGAACACCGAAAAGCTACCAAGCCAGTGGGAGATGTGCGACCCGGTGGCGGCGCTGCCTGCGAACAACCGCAGCGTATATAACCCGGAGAGCATGAGCACATCAACAAGAGGAATTTGCTTGAGAAAAGAGGAGTACGCCAAGGTCGAAGCGAGGTAGAGAAGCAGCCAGGCAATGAAGCCGATGGGGAGTAAGCGCGCGCCACAAAACGCCAGAAGAAGAAGAGCCACCGACATGCCAATACCACTCAAGGCGGAAAGGTCTCCTGCGGCAAATGGCCTTGTCTTCTTTTGTGGATGGCGGCGGTCTGTGTCGATATCGAGGAGGTCATTGACGATATAAGTTGCGGAAGCGGTGAGCGAGAAACTACAGAAAGCCAGCAGAGCGGTGACTAACCCGTGAATCTCCAAACTGTGCGCCAGGAGTAGCGGCAGAAGTATGAGCAGATTCTTGGCCCACTGGTGGGGGCGCATGGCGCGCAGTATGGATGCGAAAGAAGCCCTGCCGTCACGGAACTCGCGGACCGGCCCGATATCGCGAGTACGGAGCCTGATGCGCAATGCCAGGCTTGGATTGGCCACCATCGCCTCGGTTGCGTGGGCCAGCAGAGGCAGATCTGGCGAGGCGTTGCCCACATAATCGAATTCACTCGGACCAAGGCGGTTGCGCAAGCCCTCGAGCTTGTTGTTCCCTGTCAGGTTGGTGTCACCATCGGAGCCCAGTACGCCACTGAAGATACCCAGATGGTCCGCGACGCGTTGGGCAAGCATGATATCCGCGCCTGTGGCCAGGTAGAGGCTGCGGCCCTGCGCGTGCTGATCGCGAAGAAACTGCAACAAGGCTCGGTTGTAGGGCAGATGCACAACATCGAGCGCCACGGATTCTGAGACGAATGCCTTAAATGCAGCCTTACCACGAAGCAGTTGCACAGGCAGCTTAAAGACGAGAGCAGGGCGGGTGCGCATCAGTGCCAGCAGTGCGTCAACAAGCGTATCCGACTTGACCAGGGTGCCATCCAGATCGACGCAGAGAGGCCGCAATGTTGCGCCGGCAGATTCAGGCTGGGAGACTGTTTTGAGCAACTGTTGACCTCGCCGAAGACCGTCGGCTCAGAGAGACTCTGGAAAGTGCTTTCAATTCCCTCCGGGGCGTCCATAAAGCAGGATGCCGACGCAGGCCGTGGACTTTATGAAACGGCTCAAGTATACAGATACCCCCACACGTATCAAAAATCACTGGGCGCGGCGTTGAGGGGGTATATATCTGTCCTACGGCCTGGGTGGCCGCGCGAAAGTCTTTGGTGGAGCTGAGCGGGATCGAACCGCTGGCCTCCTCGTTGCGAACGAGGCGCTCTCCCAGCTGAGCTACAGCCCCACGACTCTTCTATCTTATCAGTGAGCGCGAAATCCCGGAAGGGCGCTTCGCGCTTTAAGTATTGGAGGAGCCCTCCGGAAGACCGGTAAACAGTCTTCCGGAGCATCCTATAACTGGTTCATGTTCTGCAGGAATTCGGCATTGTTGCGGACCTTTTCAAGCCGGGTGATCAGCAATTCCATGGCTTCGACGGGCGACAGCGGGTTCAGGACGCGGCGAAGAACAAAGATGCGCTGTAAATCCTCTTTCGGAATGAGCAGCTCTTCCTTGCGGGTGCCGGAGCGCTGGATGTCGATGGCCGGGAAAACTCTCTTATCGACCAGTTTGCGGTCGAGGATGATTTCCATGTTGCCCGTGCCCTTGAACTCTTCGAAGATGACTTCGTCCATGCGCGAGCCGGTGTCGACAAGCGCGGTGGAGATGATAGTGAGCGAGCCGCCCTCTTCGATATTCCGGGCCGCGCCAAAGAAGCGCTTCGGCCGTTGCAGTGCGTTTGAGTCGACGCCGCCTGAAAGAACCTTGCCCGAGGGGGGCACGATGGTGTTGTAGGCGCGCGCGAGGCGCGTGATGGAGTCAAGCAGAATGACCACGTCGCGCTTGTGCTCGACAAGGCGCTTGGCCTTTTCGATCACCATTTCCGCAACCTGCACATGGCGCGCCGCCGGCTCGTCGAAGGTGGAGCTGATGACTTCGCCCTTGACTGAGCGCTGCATGTCCGTGACTTCCTCGGGGCGCTCGTCGATAAGCAGCACGATGAGGACGACCTCGGGATGGTTGGTGGAAACAGAGTTGGCGATGGACTGGAGAAGCATCGTCTTGCCGGTGCGCGGCGGAGCGACGATGAGACCGCGCTGGCCCTTGCCGACGGGGGTGAGCAGGTCCATGACCCGGCCGCTGATGCCCTCGCGCGTGGTCTCCATCTTGATGCGTTCCTGCGGGTAAAGCGGGGTCAGGTTGTCGAAGAGAATCTTGTTGCGCGTCTCCTCGGGCGACTCGAAGTTGATGGCTTCGATTTTGACCAGCGCGAAGTACTTTTCGCCTTCGTGCGGGGGCCGGACGTTGCCGCTGATCGAGTCTCCGGTTTTGAGATCGAATTTGCGGATCTGCGACGGAGAGACGTAGATATCGTCGGGGCCGGGAAGATAGTTGTAATCAGGCGAGCGCAGGAAGCCGTAGCCATCGGGGAGAATCTCCAGGACGCCCTCGGCGAAGATGTGGCCTTCCTTCTCGCTCTGTGCCTGGAGGATCTTGAAAATGAGGTCCTGTTTGCGAAGGCCGCTGGTCCCTGGAATCTCCAGAGTGCGCGCAATACGGCTCAGTTCCGTTATGTTCTTTTCTTTCAGTTCAGCGATGGTCATGATCACCTGCAAGGCGGGATATGTGTGAAGGGATGCGGGAGGGGGAAGTGCTCCAGACAGAAACAAAATGGAAATACGAGAATACAACAGGCGCAGACCGAGCCCAAAGGATTATCCGGACTCATGAGGAGTATCGAATCGCCGGGGAAACACAGTCGTCCACGAAGGAACGCCTTATTGAATTCGTCCTATTATTCGATTACCTGGTTTGACAGACGTCGTCAGGCCGCGCGGCGCCGCTCAACTGGCTGTGCCGCGGGTGCCTCAACAGGTCCCAGGGTACCAGGGTTGGCGGTGTGAAAGCGGCACAGAACTTCATTGGCAGTATCTTGCAGCCGTGTGTTCGGCTTGTGTAACTTACGTGTTGCCTTGCTGGCCAGTTGACAGAGCTGGTAGCGATTGGGCACATGAGAAAGTGCCCCAAAAACTAAATCGGAACGCATTGCAATTCTCTCCTTCTTCAGTCGCCTGCCCGGCTGGTAAAGCTTGATGCCGCCGGTGCAGCACGGGGAGCCAATTCAATCGAGGGCTGCCCCAAATTCCTACTTTCATTCTTTAGACGCACAACCTACGCATCTAGTTCAAAATCTTGACGCACTTTCGCACGTAATCAGACAGGACAATCTCCGTATGGGCGAAACAGATTGCAGTCCTGGGAATCCACGCACCCGACATTCCCCTTCCGGCGGCTTACAAACACACCAGAAGCACCAGCGAAGAACCTCAGCTCAATACAACAAGAAGCCTCAGCTCATTAATTATGATGCGGGAAACTGGCTCATAGGCACACAGGATCAAAAAAAAACGAGCTGCCCTATATGGATGGCTCTCATGAATGTATACCCGGCCACGCCTCAGGTCAACTGTTTTTTAGCGGCAAACCTACCAGATTGACCGCTCCCGGGAGGCTTGCTGGTTCATCCTGCTAATCTGTTTCTTACCAGATAGATAGGAGATCGCATTCGGCGCACTGACCGAGCGGATTTAAGGTATCTGGCTTCTAATTCAATGACTTGCTGGCAGTTTGCCGTCTGAGCGGACCTTTCCGATTACTTCCGCCTATGGATTTAAGCGAAACGGGCGTCCGTCGGGATCGCACAGCACGGCTTGGCCATTTTCATCAATTACGGAGGGCGCTCTCCTTCTCCTGACAGCCTGCCGCGGGGCCGCGCATATCTCGTCAAGATGGAACACTCCGGCTACCAGCATAAGAAGGGCCGGCACCGCGCACAGGAATGTGTCCCATCCCGAATTCAGAACTGCGTCATGCACTGGTGGCACCCGCCGATCCTCAATGTTTTGCATTCAATGCGTTATGCAGTCATGGAGGTTATCGGCCCAGAATTAGAGTTTCCTTAGAAACCAAGGTAATCACGTTGTTGGCGGCATGGGGAATAGCACTTTTAGAGCATCTGATTGCGGGAGTGGGGGATGCCGCTCGGAACAAGTTGGGGGCGTTGAGAGCCAGGAGATGATTTTCTGGAGGGAACCGGGCGCTTTGCTGAACTCCGCGCCCGGCTGGGGCGGTTGCGGCCAGGTTATTCCGCGGCAACCGAGTTGATGGTTACCGGGCCGAGCAGGCCGGAGGGCTGAAGCGGCGAGTTAGCTTTGTACGGTTTTTCGTCGGCGAAGGTAATCTTGACCGCGTTCGGCTGTTCATCGCCAATGAGGCGGTTGACCCAGGCGTTCGTAACCTTGATGGAGATTTCGTTTGCGCCGGGCTTCAGAGCGGCGGTGGCGTCCACCCGATAAGGCGTGTGCCAGACGATGCCCAGAGATTTGCCATTGACCGTTACCTCGGCCAGGTTCTTTACATCGCCCAAGTCGATCCAGACCTGCGCGTTGGTCTTGAGCCAGGCTGCGGGAATGTCGATGGTTTTTGTGTAGGCGCCGGTTCCGGAGAAGTACTTCACTCCTGGATCGGCGCTATCGCTCCACGAAGAGAGCTTGTCCAGGGAGATAGAGGGTGGCGCGCCACGATCAGGCTGGAACGTGACCTTCCAAGGGCCGTCCACGGTTATGATCAGAGTTTCTTCACGGGCAGGCAGCGCTCGGGTGGTCTCGCTGGCAGGCTTGCGGAAGACGACTAAGACGGAACCCCATGGCTCCAGTTTGAGCGGAACAGTCGTGCGTCCGTCGGCAATCTTGAACGACGCGGGTTCGGTTTTTCCGGTGTCTGTGTGCCACAGTTCGGGCGCTTTGCCGGCAACGCGGAAGGTTGCTTCCAACTGCTCGGTGCGGTCGTTGCGGTTGTCGACAAAGTAGAGATCACCATCGTTAAGCTTGCGATGGACAAAGAGCAATTTCGTGTCGGGCTTCGGCTTGGTGTAGTCGAAGTCGGGTGCAACATGCAGAGCGTTGAAAACGTCGCTGAGATTCTGCCCGGCATAGACCGTGCCCTTGCCAACGTTGTGCACGCCGGTGCCGTCACCAAAGAGTTCGTCGTTCAATTTGAGGAATTCAGCCCGATCGTCGGCGAGGCTTGGATCGTCATTCGGTTTTGATCCGGCAACAACTGCTCCATCCACGACGAGTTTGTGGATAGCGCGCAGGACAGGCAGCGACATGTGACGGCTGTAGGTATCGAGCCCGAGTACGCGGTAGTTCGTGCCTCCTGGAGTTGTTATGCGGCCATTGGCCACGCGGAGTTCGTGAATGAGGGCGTCGGCGTTCACGTAGTCGAAGCCATAGCCGGGGGGCACATCGGGTGCTTTATTGGCGAAGATCGCGGTAAGGTTAGAGTCTTCACCGTAGAAGTAGATGAGGTCCGCGCCGAAGTGTCCCTGCTGCAGCAGATAACTTGTACGGGCCAGGTAGGAAATCCACGGGCCTGCCTGCTCGGCCCAGGTTTCGTTGCGATTGAACCACTGGCCGCATTGGCCCAGCGTCATGCCGGGCGCCTTGTTGATCAGCGGCTGGTGAGCCGACTCGTGAATGACAAAACGGTTGATGCCGTTGAGAAATTCCAAGTCGGCGGTGGGCTTCAACGTTGCCGGCGACCATGCCCAGGCAGAGAGAGGATTGCACGTGGTGAGCGACTCCGCCGCTGCGATGTTCTGCCCGTAGATGTGCGCCACCGACGCCGATTCGCGATCATCCGCGTTGTAGCCGTACTGCTCAGGGTTGATGCCAGGCGTTTGCACCCACATTGCCCCCATAGGCACTTCGTTATATTTCTTCACTTCCATGCCATCGGCAACAAAAGCGCGCCCGGCCTCATGCGATTCGCCATAGTGGCCCATGCCCCATTCGTGCAGCGTGGCTTCCAACTGCCCGTAGTGTTCTGTGGCGATCAGGTCGGCGATCGTCTTACGGAAGTCCCAGAGGAATTTGTCGCTGGCTTCGGAGCTTTCCACGACCTGTCCGGCCAGGACCGGCATCCAGGGCGCCGGATCGTAGCCGCGTAATTTTTTGAACTGGGCAATCATGTTGTCGGTCCAGTTCTGCGAACCGGCTTCCCAGCTATCGTTGACGACATAGCTAAGACCGCGCTTGCCGATGAGATCGGCGCCGACTGTTTGTTTGTAACTGTCGAGGTAGGCGTCCATGTACTTCTTCACGTACGCGCGGTTCATTTTGTCGACTTCAAGGCCGGTGGCCTCGGCGGTGGCGGGATGGTTGGTGATTCCGAGCAGGGAGTAACCGAAGCGGAGAACGATCCAGTTACCGGGCGGCGGGGTCCAGTCGAGCGTGCCATCGGAATGCGTCTTTGCTGTAAGGTCAACAACATCGGATTTTGCGATGGCATCTGCGGGAGCGACAGCAGGAGTTGCGAACCCGTAGAGGTCTGGCTCCGTAACGAAGGCGGCCTTCTCTTGGAAATGATTGACGCGTGCTCCAGGATGGAGGACCAACTCGGCGATCTCGTAGTTCGTGAGCGACGGTCCGAATTTGGCTGGATTAGCGCCAGCGATTGCGGCGGGGATATCAGGTGGAGGTGTCGGCTTGAACACGGCGCGAAAATATTTCGCCGTGACGGCGGGAAAGGCGATCGTGTGTACTGGGGATCTGCCGCCTGTCAGGTTCGCGACGAGGTGGAAGTTCTGCCCGTCGTCGCTTGCCTCGATGGATATCTCGGGGGCGCCGATGCGATACATGATTGCCCTGAGCCGACCTGGGTCTTTGACGGCATAAGTGATTGCGCGAATGGCTTGAGGTTCGGGAAACTCATATTGAATCCAGGCGCTGCTGCCGAGCGGCGCAATCGGAAGCTGGGTTGACTTTTCAAGATCAGCACCGGAAAGTACAGAAAGATCCAGCGACCCGCCGCTTGATGTGATGACCGGATGCAGTGACTCGGCGGGAAAGTCGTTTGCCGGCCTGCGATAGGCAATGACTGCCGCATCGGCATAGAACTCCGAAGAGGCCGCAGTGAGTTTCAGGCCCTCCAAAATGCGGGGATGGTTGATGCTCTGATATGCGCCCGTGCTCGATGGCGGATGAACAAGCGTGCCGGTGAAGGGTTTGCCGCCTTCGACAAAGGTTTCGCTCCAGACATATTTCTTCATGCCTTCGGAGGGAGGTACCCATGGGCCGCCCGATTCGCTCCATCCGGGCGAACCGGCAATTGCCTCTTCCATGCCCAATTGGTCGGCAAGAGTCGTTGCGTATTTGAAAGCGTCCTTCCACTCCGGGGTCATGTAGGCCAGGCGATGGTCTACTACTTGCGGCGTGGACAAGGCTGCGTCGAAGTTCTGGAATCCCGCCACGCCAACCTTGTGCATCCACTCGAGGTCGAGCTTGATGCCTTCCTTTGAGATGTTGCCATTCATCCAGTGCCACCACACCCGCGGTTGCGCGCTTTGCGGCGGATTCTCAAAGCCATTCTTGAGCGCGTCTGGCTTGCTTTGCGCTCGAACAACACCAAGGCAAAAGAACGGCACGAAGAAAACTGTGGCAAATTTAATTACTGGGAGTTTCATTCCTTCTCCTTTTTTTGAAAGGCCGTTGCGTGAACAGGCTTAGCCAGAAATCAGATGCCGATGCGCGAGACAGACGAACCGTTGCGAGAGCCACCATGAGCCCTTGCCGGTTGAGCGGTCGATGCGGTTCAGAATTCGGAGCATATTTGTCCCGCGAAGGTCTGACGGCTGCTAATTTTACGCCCAGTAGCTACGGTCGAGCGTGCGGTATTGGATGGCTTCGGCGAGGTGGGAGACGGCGAGGTGCTCGGCACCCTCGAGGTCGGCGATGGTGCGGGCCACCTTGAGGATGCGATCATGCGCGCGCGCGGTGAGGCCCTGCTGCTGCATCGCGCGCTCAAGGAGGCGCTCTGCATCGGCGCCCAGTTCGCAATGGGTGCGAATCTGGCGCGTGGTCATCTGCGCGTTGGCGTAGATTTTTTCGCCGGACTTTCTGAAGCGCTGGCGTTGGCGCTCACGAGCAGCCATTACGCGGTCGCGAATCTGCGCGGAGCCTTCGGCCGCCGCTCCTCCGCGCAGTTCCTTGTACTGCACCGCCGGAACTTCGATATGAATATCGATGCGGTCAAGCAGCGGTCCGGAGATCTTGGCCACGTAGCGCTGGATCATCGGCGGCGTACACATGCACTCGCGTGATTTGTCGTTGAAGTAACCACAGGGGCAGGGATTCATGGCGGCTGCCAACATGAAGCGAGCGGGAAAGCTGAGCGACATGGACGCACGCGCGATGGTGACTGTGTGATCTTCCAGCGGCTGCCGCATGACTTCGAGTACGTTTCGTGGGAACTCGGGCAGCTCGTCCAGAAACAGCAGGCCGTTGTGGGCTAGCGAAACCTCGCCAGGACGAGGCACGACACCGCCGCCGATCAGGCCGGCATCGGAGATGGTGTGATGCGGCGAACGAAACGGGCGCTGCGTGACCAGGCCGGCTGCTGCGTCAAGGACTCCGGCAACGGAATGAATCTTCGTCGTCTCGAGAGCTTCTTCAAACGTGAGCGGCGCCAGGATCGACGGCAGGCGCTTGGCCAGCATGGTTTTGCCAGACCCGGGCGGTCCGATCATTAGTATGTTGTGGCTGCCTGCCGCGGCCACTTCCAACGCGCGCTTGGCCGTCTGCTGACCGCGCACATCGCTGAAGTCCACGGAGAAGTGCTGCAGCTCGCCGAGCAACTCCTGCGTGTTCACCCGGTAGGGTTCGCGCTGGATGACGCCCACGACCGCAGTGTTCAGCAATTCAAGAACATCCAGCAGCGAGGAGACAGGATAAACATTGACGCCCTCGACTACGGCGGCCTCGGCTGCGTTGGCGGCGGGCAGAATCAGATTGGGGATATTTCTTTCGCGGGCTAGGATCGCGACCGGCAACATGCCCGGGATAGGGCGCAGGCTGCCGTCGAGTCCTAGTTCGCCCACCAGAAGGAATTGACTGAGATCTGTTGTACGCAGCGCGCCGTATGCACCAAGTATGCCGACTGCGATAGGCAGATCGAAGCCGGAGCCCTCTTTTTTAATGTCGGCGGGGGCCAGATTGATGGTGGTGAACGTGGGCGGGATCGTGTAGCCGGAATTCTTGATTGCGGCGCGGACGCGGTCGCGGCTTTCGCGCACGGCGGCGTCGGGCAGGCCTACCGTATGAAAAACATCCTTCTCCGCCACCACGCCGCTGTAATCCACCTCAACATCAATGAGGTTGGCGTCAATTCCGTAAACTGCTGCGCTGAGAACTTTAAAGAGCATGGCCCAAGGTTGCAGCGAGTGTAACAGAAGAGAGTTGCCTGTGGTCTGTGATGCACGGCTGTCTGGCTGCCAGCGGGATAGAATCGAATTCGTGACGACGAGTCTCTTCGACCTGTACAAGATTGGTGTTGGTCCTTCGAGTTCGCATACGATGGGGCCTATGCGCGCAGCCTGCCGTTTTGCGTGCGAGCTAGTGACTCGTGGTCTGATGGACCACGTTGCTCGTGTGCAGGTGGATCTTTACGGCTCGCTGGCGCTGACCGGACAAGGACATGCCACCGACAGGGCCGTGCTGCTGGGTTTGGCGGGCAACGAGCCGGCTACGATCGATCCCGCGGCGATTGATTTAACCGTTAAAGAAATCCGCGTAGCGCAGCGCATTGAGTTGGCCGGTACACGCCCCATCCATTTTGATGAAATCGGCGACATGCTACTCCACCGGGAGACTATGTTTCCTCCCGGCGCACAGACGCAGCATCCCAATGGACTCCGCCTCACAGCCTTCGATGCGGCGGGCGTAGTCGTCGAGCAGCGCACTTTCTTTTCCATCGGCGGAGGGTTTATCACGGAAGATGTTGCGCCCGGCGGCGACGGAAGGCAACGCTCCACCGATCTACGCCAGGTTGCCGTTCCCTTCCCATTTCACAGCGCGGCGGAGTTGGTTGCGATAGCAGAGGCCAATGAACTCTCCATCAGCCAGCTCATGCTTGAGAATGAGTGCGCGCTGGTCGGGCACGATGCCGATAGGGCTCCTGTGGAAGTGGTGCGGGAGGGCATTGACCGCATCTGGACGGCGATGCGGGATTGCGTTGCGCGCGGAATTGCGGCTGAGGGAATTTTGCCTGGCGGCCTGAACGTTCGCCGCCGTGCGCGTCATCTCGCTACGCGGCTCGCCGAGAAAGAGGAGACGGGTTTACGCGGCGATCCGTTGGCCCCGCTCGACTGGATTACCGTGTACGCCATGGCGGTCAACGAAGAGAACGCGGCAGGGGGACGGGTGGTGACCGCGCCCACCAATGGCGCGGCCGGCGTGGTTCCCGCCGTGGCGCACTACTACGAGCGCTTCATCTCCGCATCGGATCACGAAGGCATCGTGAATTTCTTTCTTACGTCGGCCGCGATTGGCATCCTTTATAAGGAGAACGCTTCCATCAGCGGAGCGGAGGTTGGCTGCCAGGGCGAGGTGGGTGTTGCCTGTTCCATGGCCGCCGCCGGACTGACGGCCGCGCTCGGCGGCAGCAACGGTCAGGTGGAGCACGCCGCCGAGATCGCCATGGAACACAACCTCGGCATGACCTGCGACCCGATTGGCGGATTGGTGCAGATACCCTGCATCGAGCGCAATGCAATGGGCGCGGCCAAAGCGGTGCAGGCCTCGCGCATCGCTCTGAATGAGGAGGGCGATCATAAGGTTTCTCTCGACCAGGTGATTCGCACGATGTATCTAACAGGGCTCGATATGCAGTCGCGCTATAAGGAAACAAGCCTCGCGGGGCTTGCGCTGAATCAGATCGAGTGCTGAGAAAACGAGACGGCACACAGGCGATCATTGCTTCCGCGCACGCGATTTCACCGCCGCGATCCACAAAAAATGCGATTCGTAGCCGACGGTTTTGAAATCCTCTTTTTGGCTCGCAAAGAGTCGCGAAAAATTGTTGACGATTTTTCCACTCCTCCTGCGTTTTTTTCTTGACACTGATGCAACATAAATCTATACATTCATCAACTGCAATTTAT
>CAYQOQ010000069.1:0-24041 GCA_964419175.1 uncultured Occallatibacter sp.
AAAACAAGGACGTCTTCGCCAAGATGGACGCCGCGCTCCGCAAGGCCCTCAACATCGGCGCCGTCAAGGCGGATGTCCCCGAAGTCCCCGCCGCCGGCCCCGCCGAAGCCAAGGAAGCCGTCCGCGGCCGCAAAGGCTAAGCGCCCTCAGTCGTTGCATCAAGTCCGTGTGCCCCATCCAAACCGCGCTCTTTGCGGTTTGGGTGGGATAGCAATGCACTCAACTAGCCCGCTTTTTCGGCCCCGCCTTTTGCCGAGAATTACCCCCAAAAAGCGCACAATCAACTCATGGACAGAATCCATGCACCCCGCCCGCGCAGCCTTTCTGACCCCTAACCCCTGCCTTACCCCCTCCCCCCCTATTTCCCGTGAAACTGTGAGATCTCCACCAACCAGCAGAAAATAAACTATTTACGCCCACAACCCCCGTTACCATCCAGTAACGAGCGGTCTCCCCCATACAAGCCACTAACCAGCACAAAAAAATAGGCTTATCCTCAAATCGTCCCCCTTTTTCAGGCGCAGATTTTCGAAGATTTAAGCCCGAAAAACGGGCCTCATCGATCTTTTTTGGGGTCAAACACGAATTTGTGCGCAGCACGGCGTCAGCACCGCCGTCCGCCTCGCAAAAGCTCTAGTGAGCCGCTTCCAGCGCCGCCAGAATTTGCGGAGCCAACTGGCTCACGTTGCCCGCGCCCAGAGTCATGATCAAGTCGCCTTCCTTGGCAACCGCAACCACAGCGGCAACAGCGGCCGGAAAATCGGCAACGTATTCGACCTGCGGCCCAACAATCTTCGCCGCCAGCCGCTCGGCGGTCACGCCCTCAATCGGTTCCTCGCTCGCCGCATAGATCGGCAGCACGTGCACCGTATCAGCGTCAACAAACGCGTCTGAAAAGCGGTCCAAAAGATCGAGTGTCCGCGTATACCGATGCGGCTGGAAGATGACGTAAATCTTCCGGTGGCCGCATTCGCGTGCTGCGGCCAGCGTTGCTCGAATCTCCGTCGGATGGTGTCCGTAGTCGTCGACCACGGTCACGCCGCGCGCCGTGCCCCGTAGCTGGAAGCGCCGGTCCACGCCGCGAAAGTGCCCAAGGCCCTCGGCAATCTTTTCGGCGGGCACCTCAAGCTGCCGTGCAATCGCCACGGCCGCCGTCGCATTTAACACGTTGTGGCGACCTGGGACATGGAGCTCAAACGGCCCCAGCGTCCCAGTTGCCGTATGGATCAGGAACCGCGCAAAGCGCCCTTCAATGGACGCCAGAAACTCCAGCCGGTAATCGGCCTCCGCATCCACGCCGTAGGTAAACACCCGCCGCCGCACCAGCGGCAGAATTCCCTTCAGCAGCGGGTTGTCGATGCACGCGGTCACAGCACCGTAAAACGGCACACGATCCATGAAGTCCAGAAACGCGCTCTCCACGTCCGACATATCGTGATAGCAGTCCATGTGCTCGCGGTCCAGATTCGTCACCACCGCCAGAATTGGCGACAGCTTCAGAAACGACCGGTCGCTCTCGTCGGCTTCGGCCACAAGGTACTGCGTCGTGCCCAGCCGTGCGTTCGATCCCATCGCGTCCACGCGCCCGCCCACAACCACCGTCGGGTCCAGTCCGCCTGCCGTCAGCACGCTCGCCACCATCGACGTAGTCGTCGTCTTGCCATGCATGCCGGCGATCGCGATGCCGTACTTCAGCCGCATCAGTTCGGCCAGCATCTCCGCGCGCTGAATCACGGGGATCTTCCGCGCGTGCGCCTCGACCACCTCTGGATTGGCAGAACTCACCGCGGAGCTGGTCACAACAACCGTGGCTCCGGCGACGTGCCCGGCCTCGTGCCCCTCGTAGATCGTTGCGCCCAGTTGGGCAAGCCGATCGGTCACCGGCCCCCGCCGCAGATCTGAACCAGAGACCTTCATGCCGAGGTTCAGCAGAATCTCGGCAATACCGCTCATGCCGATTCCGCCGATACCGATGAAGTGCGCGTGCTGGGAGGTAGCAAACATGGAGATTGAAACTTTACTTTAACATCCACGCCGCGCACGGCGGGCACGATATGGAATCTCTTGAACCGCGCGCCAACACCGATTTTGGCGAAAGTTGCGCAAGTTTATTTCTTCCCCAGGCCGCAACCTTTTGAACGAGCAGTGTTTGCATAGAACATAACCGGCTCCACCGGGGAGGCAGCAACAGACAAGCCCCCACCGGAACGGGCCGGGCCGGCGGCGGACCCGGATCTGCGAGACTGCCGCCGCCGGCAGAGACGGAGGCGTTATGGGCAGCATGAAGAACTGGATCTTTGGAGCGGCAGTACTGGCAGGCGCGGCGGCTTTGGGAAGCATCCCCGCGCAGGCAGCCGAGTTTGGATTTTACGTTCGCGGACCGGTCCCTTACGTTCCGCCCTGCCCAGGACCGGGTTACGTCTGGACCGCCGGTTACATGTCTGACGGCTATTGGATTCCAGGCCGCTGGAGCTTCGGCGGCTATCGCGATCGGGATCGCTTCGTAGACCGGGACGACTTCCGGCACAACCGGGACCGTGGCCGCGATCACGACAATGATCGCTTCCGCCGGTAGGCTACCTCTTTCTGCCTGACCTTCTGCAAGTTGCCTTGGAAAAGCGGCCTCTCCTCAATGGAGGGGCCGCTTTTTTGCGTTTTAAGAGCTATTTGCCGAACTTTGTGGCTCTCCGATCCGCGGCTGGAACATCTAATGATTAAAGAGCGGCAAATCAAGTAAAAATGGCCTTCCTCGCTCCGTTGCGGCGGACAATTCTTTTTGAGCGGCCACCGCAACTAAACAGCGGAAAAGTTGTTTGAAAGAACAGAAGCTGGTAGGGAGAAGAACCCCAAAGACCGGCAAGTGCTGAAAACAAAGCTCGCCCCCCGATTCCCAGACCCGGAACGAGCAAGGCAAGGCAGCACAACAAGGAGGACGTCATGTGGAGTTACCGCTTGGTTCTGTTGGCGATGCTTCTGGCTGTTCCGTTTGCGGTAACAGCTAAAGCACAGGTTGGGGTTGATGTTGGCGTTGGCGTCGGCCCCGCGGTTGTGGACGCTCCGTACGATTACGCGAACGACTACGGTCCGCCTGTATGCGATTGGGGTTACTACAATTATTCCCCCTATGCCTGCGCCCCCTACGGCTATTACGGGCCGCAGTGGTTCTATAACGGGATGTTCATTGGCGTTGGCCCGTGGTACGGATGGGGCTACGGTCACGGTTGGGGCCGGGGTGGATACGGCAATCGCGGCGGCTATGCCTATGGTGGACGCGGCGGATATGGCTACGGCAACCGTGGCGGATACGCATACGGTGGAAGGGGCGGATACGGAAACGGTAACCGCGGCGGATATGCTGGACGCGCTCCCTATGCCAGCGGAGGAGGAGCCCGTGGCGGCTATGGTGGTCAGGGGCAGGCCTTTAACGGCGGCGGACGTGCCTACGGCGGTAATGGTGGCGGACACGCCTACGTCGGCGGCGGATACAGCGGTGGCGGGCGCAGCAACGGCGGCGGCGGACATGCCAGCGGCGGCTTCAGCGGTGGCGGCGGACACGGTGGCGGCGGCGGCCATGGCGGTGGTGGACACCGGTAACCTCAACAATTGCACACTGAAAGGCCCGTCTGCTTCGGCAGGCGGGCCTTTTCTTTGCATCGAAATTCCAGGCAATTCTCTAAACAGCGCTCACACTCTTCAGGCGGATGTTATGCGTGCCGCAGTCTTTAGCGGGCTAACGCCAACTTCTCTGTAGCCAGCGCGACAAGCCTTTCGGCAATCTTCTCGGCAGCGCTGGGGTGGGCCTGGGTTCGCGCCGCTGCGGACATGACCACCAGACGCTCCTTATCCGCAAGCAGGCCCGTGAGTTCAGACAGCAACCTGCCCGGTTCATCCAGTTCCCTCTCCTGGAGCATGACGGCAGCCCCCGCAGCCACCATGGCCTCGGCGTTGCGTCGCTGGTGCTCGTCAGCCGCGGCGGCGAAGGGTACCAAGAGCGCCGGCTTCCCGGCCGCGGCCAGTTCGGCCACCGTGGACGCGCCGCTACGCGCCATGATCAGGTTGGCAGAACTGAAGCATGCGGGCATATCGTCGAAAAATGGGCAGACCTGCCAGCGTGCAGGATCAGCGCCGCTAGCGGCATAGGCCGCTTCAGTAGCCTCGAAATGCCGCGCGCCGCTCTGATGCACCACCGTGAGCGTCGGAACCACGTCCAGCAGCGCCTGCATGATCGCGGGCAGATGCGTATTGAAGATACGCGCCCCCTGAGAACCGCCAAAGACCAGCAACTGAGGCGCGGCACCGGTCGGCGCTTGAATCGTGAAAAACCGCGGGCGAACGGGAATCCCGGTTACCTCGCTGTTGTTGAACCACCGGGTAGCAGTGGGAAAGTTGACCGCGGCGGCCTGCACTCTTTTGCCGACCAGCCGGTTGGCGAGCCCCGGCATCGCATTCGGCTCAAAAACCATGGTCGGCACCTTCATCCACAGCGCCGCCGCCATCGCCGGCCCCGAAGCGTACCCACCCACACCAAAAACAACGCTCGGCCTGAACTCCCTTATCAGCCGTTTGCACTCGCCGATACTGCGCGGCAGTTGCAGCATGGTGCGCAGCCGCGTGGCCAGGGACACGTTTTTGAGCGGCCCCACATCAATGAGGCTGAGGCGAAAACCCGCGTCGGGCACAAGTCGAGTTTCCAGACCTCGTGCGGTACCTACAAAAAGAACCTCGGCCCCGTGATGCTCAACCAACTCGTGAGCTACAGCAAGGGCGGGAATAATGTGACCGCCGGTGCCACCACCGGCAATGAGAATTCGAAGTTCCGACAACCTCTTACCTTTCTAACCAAAACCAATGCAATCCAAAGGAGCATCTGGCTCCGGGAATCGTTCACCCCAAAGTACCAGCGCCGGATGCCCAGACCAGCGTTCATTTTAAGGCATATGCGACACTGCTTGGCAGAGTCCATCCTTGGTCCAGCATTTCCGTCCGCCAATTTCGTCCAGGCCTTGCCAATCATTTCCCCCCAAAAGCGCACAATGAACACATGGGATATCTATCCAAATCGATCCAGCCAGGGGGGTACAGCCTGACCTCAGCCAGCCAGCTTTTCTGCTCCCTGGACCCTGTTTTTCGGGTCGTACCCCCACCCCCCCCTCCCGTCAATTGCACTGATTATGGTGCACGTCAAAAATAACCCATTCATAATCAATATGATACCAGGGGCCATCAGTGTACAAGTAGTAAACATGGCGTCGTTTTTCAGCAATTTTCGGCGTTTTTTCGACAAAAATCGACCTTTCAAGCCCCTAAACGGCCTGATCGGTCAATTTCTGCAGACGAATGGCCTTGAAGAACTAAGATGCACCGTCCACGCCCAGGAAGTCTTGGAATTGAGACTTGCTTACTCCTCCTCACGGTACCTGCGCTAGTCAACCTTTCTTGAAATGTTGAGCAGGATGCCGATACTGGCCAGCGTGAAGAATAACGACGAGCCGCCGGAAGAGATCAGCGGCAGCGGAATTCCCTTGGTTGGCACCAGGGACAGCACAACGCTGATATTGAAAAAGGCTTGGAGCAAGATGCTGGTGGTGATGCCGAAGGCGACCAGACGCGCGAACGGGTCCTGGGAGCGAAAGGCGGTGCGGAGACCGCGCACGCCAAAAAGCACAAACAGAGACACGATAGCGATCGCGCCTATAAAACCCAGCTCTTCAGCGATGTTGGCGAAGATAAAGTCGGTTTGGGCCTCAGGCAGGTAGAAGAGCTTCTGCATGCCTTCCATGAAGCCGCGCCCCGTGAACCCGCCGCTTCCCACGGCGATCAGCGACTGGCAGATGTGGTACCCGGCGCCGGAGTCTTTTGCGTCGCAGTTGGGATGGAGAAAGACCAGCATGCGCTGCCGTCGCCAGGCCACCATAAAGAGCAGGGCTATAAGACCGGGAAGCGTTGCGCAAACACCGGCGAGCAGATACTTCCATTCCATGCCCGCCAGCACCAGCACCATCGCGGTTACACCCGCCAGAACCAGGGCGGTCCCCAAATCGGGTTGCTTCACAATGAGGAGGATAAAAACCGCGGGCATCACGACCGCACGCAACAGGGTGTGTTTCAAATCCCGCATGTGCTCCAGCCTGGAGTGCAGAAACCAGGCCAGAAACAGCACCAGAACCGGCTTGGCTATCTCAGATGGTTGAAAGGTGAAGTGGCCCCCAAAGCGAATCCAGCGATGGGTGTTGTGCGAACCGGGAATGAAGAACACCAGAACCAGCAGAAGCGTGGTAACGCACAGCGCCGGGTAGATAAAACGGGGTGAGTTATAGAGGCTGTAATCGATGTGCATGAGGGCAAACATGACCAGCACACCGCTCAGTGCCCACGCCGCCTGACGGCCCAAGTCCGCAAACTCTGAGTGGTAACGCTCCTGCGCCACCACCGCCGAGGCGGAAAAAACCATCGCCAGTCCAACCACAACCAGCAGCAGGGTGGTAAAAAATAACCACTTGTCCACCCCAACGCGAGCTGACACTACTTCCACCCCCGCAATTCGCCAACGAGTTCCTTGAAGACGCGACCGCGCTGCTCGTAGTTTTCGAACTGGTCAAAGCTCGAGCAGGCCGGCGCCAGCAGTACAATCTCCCCGGGCCGGGCAGCGCTCGCAGCGGCGCTCACCGCCTTGTCCAGAGTTTCGCAGGAGTTCAGTGAAACCACTCCGCGTAGATGCGACTCGATTTTGGCGGCAGCCGAACCGATGGTATAGACCGCACTCACTCGCTCGCGCAGCAGTTGCGACAAGAGCGTGTAGTCCGAGCCTTTATCCTTGCCGCCGAGAATGAGGTGAATGCCTGAGGAGAACGCGGCGACGGCTTTGGCGGTGGCATCTACATTGGTGGCCTTGGAGTCGTTGTAGAACTCGACGCCGTTGATCGTGGCCACGTACTCGAGCCTGTGCTCGACAGCCTGAAACTTCTCGATGGCTCGCCGAATCGCTTCCACCTGCACGCCGGCCAGACGGGCTGCTACCACCGCTGCCAGCACATTCTCAACATTGTGCGTGCCCTTGAGCGGAATTCCTTTTAGCGGCATTACCTGCTCAACGGATGCCTCCTTAGCTGACCGGTAGACCACGAATCCATTCTGCAGCCAGGCGCCCTGCTCGACCGGGTGCTCGACGGAAAACCAGTAGACCCTCGACTTCGCGCGCGTTGCGGCTTCGGCTGCGGGCGTATTGTCGGCATTCAGCACTACGAAGTCGTTCTCATCCTGCGCGGCAAAGATGCGCTCCTTGGCGCGCGCATAGTTCTCGAAGCTTCCATGCCGGTCAAGATGGTCCGGCGTGATGTTCAGAATAACGGCAATAGTGGGGCGGAACTCGATGGTGCTCTCGAGTTGGAAGCTGGAAACCTCGAGCACCGACCAGGTATCAGGAGTGCTCTCGTCGATAAGACCAACAACCGGCACGCCGATGTTCCCTCCCACGAGTGTCGGAAGGCCGGAACCGCTGAGAATCTCGCCAAGCAGGGCGGTTGTCGTGGTCTTGCCATTGGAACCGGTAATGGCGACGATTTTGCCCTGGAGAAAACGCGCGGCCAGTTCGAGTTCGCCGATCACGGGACGGCCGAAGTTCTTTGCCTGCACAAGCTCGGGCGTGTCGAGGGGCACGCCGGGACTGACCACGATCAGGTCCTGACGCCGGAAGGTGAGCAGGCCATGGCCACCCGCCTCAACCATGATGCCCTCTTCAAGCAGGGCCGGGATATCCTTGGCCAGCGCCTCGGCGCTGCGCACGTCGGACACAGTAACTTGCGCACCCTGGTGGCGCAGAAACAGGGCCGCCGCCAGACCGGATTTTCCCAGTCCCACAACCAGAACTTTCTTGCCTTTGAGTTCCAACATTCGCGTTTCTTCCTCGGGCTCTCGCGACCTCTTTTTTTATTGTGCACCGATCGGGGCATGGCGCAGGACGTGTCTAACGCAGTTTGAGGGTGGTGAGTGCAAACAGTGCAAACACCAGGGCGCCAATCCAGAAGCGGACTATGATCTTGGATTCGCTCCAGCCCAGTTGCTCGAAGTGATGATGCAGCGGCGCCATTTTGAAGATACGCTTTCCGTTGCGCAGTTTATAGCTGCCCACCTGCAGAACGACGGAAAGCGCCTCGATAATGAAGATTCCGCCGATAAACGGCAGAAGCAGTTCCTGGCGAATGACGATTGCGATCGTTCCTATAGCTCCGCCCAGGGCCAGCGAGCCCACGTCGCCCATGAAAATTTCCGCAGGGTGGGCGTTATACCAAAGAAAACCTATGGAGGCGCCCACCATCGACCCGCAAAACACGGTAAGCTCTGCCACTTTAGGCATATGCTGCAGTTCCAGGTAGTCGGCAAACACCACATTGCCGCTGACATACGTGAGCACGGTGAGTGCGCCCGCGGCAATGATGGTGCAGCCGATGGCCAGCCCGTCCAGGCCGTCGGTCAGATTCACGGCGTTGGAAGAGCCGACCAGCACGAAGACGACAAAAACAAGAAATGGCAGAAACGCGAGGAAGCCCAAATGCGGGATTGTGGTGGGCCACTGCCAAAGCAGGTCGGGCCGCCAGCTTTTGATGAATGGCACGGTTAGTTGCGTGGAAAACATTCTGAACTGCGACAGAACCGCCAACGCAACGGCAACCGCAGCCCCGGCGATGCCCTGCCAGAGAAGTTTGGCGCGCGCGGTGAGCCCGAGGCTGCGCCGCTGGACCACCTTGATGTAGTCGTCGGCAAAGCCAATGGCGCCGAAGGCGAGCGTGGAGAAAACCGCAACCCAGACCAGGGGATTGGCCGGATCGGACCACAACACCGTGGGCAACAGGATGGCGATACAGATGAGGACACCGCCCATGGTGGGCGTGCCCGTTTTCTTCAAGTGTGACTGAGGCCCGTCCTCGCGAACGTACTGGCCAATCTGGAACTCGCGCAGCTTTTGAATCACGTAAGGCCCGATGAACAAGGCAATCATCAGCGCCGTCAGAGAGGCGAAGGCCGTGCGAAAAGTCAGGTAGCGAAAGATTCGAAAGGGGTGAAAGAACGGAAACAGTTTTTCGTAGAGCAGCCAGTAGAGCAAGGGGCCTCCCATGCCGGAATGAGGCGGGTTTTAGCTTGATTCTACAAGGCCGGAGGCGGTTGGCCTGTGGAAGCGGCTTGAAGTAGCGCGGCCCGGCAATGGTCGATTGCCGGGCCGCGATTTAAACATTTGTTGAAGCCTACCTGTTCTTGGCCACTTCTTCCACCGTGACCGGATCGAGAAAGGGCATGGCGGCACGGAGCTTTTTGCCGACAATCTCGATGGGGTGCTTGGCTTCGGCTTCGCGGAAGGCCAGAAACTCCTTGCGGCCGGAGTTCTGGTCAGCGAGAAATCTCTTCGCGAATGTCCCGTCCTGGATTTCGGTCAGGATCTGCTTCATGGCCTTCTTGCTCTCCTCGTTAATAACGCGCGGACCGCTGACGTAGTCGCCCCACTCGGCGGTGTCGGAAATGGAGTAACGCATGTAGGCCAGGCCGCCGCGGTAGATGAGGTCGACAATGAGCTTAAGTTCATGCAGAACTTCGAAGTAGGCGCTCTCCGGCTGATAGCCGGCTTCGGTCAGGGTCTCATAGCCCGCCTTAATGAGGGCGCTGACGCCGCCACAAAGCACAGCCTGCTCGCCGAACAGGTCGGTCTCGGTCTCTTCCTTGAACGTCGTCTCCAGCACTCCAGCCCGCGTACCGCCGATACCCTTGAGGTAGCTAAGGCAGAGTGCGTGAGCGTTGCCGGTCGCGTCCTGGTGCACGGCGATGAGGCAGGGAACGCCGCCGCCCTCGGTGAAGACTTCGCGCACGCGATGCCCCGGCGCCTTGGGAGCGGCCATGCCCACGTCTATGCCCGCCGCGGGAACAATGGTCTTGTAGTGAATGTTGAAACCGTGGGCGAACATGAGCAGCTTACCCGCGCTCAGGTTCGGTCCGATCTCTTCCGCATACAGTTTGGCTGCGGTCTGATCGGGAACCAGAACCATCACCACGTCAGCCCACTTGGTGGCTTCGGCAACTGTAACCACTTCAAGGCCGGCCTTCTGCGCCTTGACGATGGACTTCGATGTTGGAGCCAGCCCGACTTTCACCTGAACGCCGGAATCCTTCAGGTTAAGTGCGTGGGCGTGCCCCTGAGAGCCGTAGCCGATGATGGCTACCTTTTTTGCCTGGATGAGGGAGAGGTCAGCATCGTGATCGTAATAGGTCTTCGCCATGATTTTCTCGGTTTTCCTTTTTGCTTGTGCGGTTAGGGTTGATTCAAAAAAACTCATTGGGCGGACAGCCGGGCGCAGTTACTCGAACTCGGCCAACGTTATGTCCTTCGCATTTTTCTCGGCGGGCTCGTCTTCGCCGGCGTCCATGGCCCGGAGCACGCCACTGGTGTGCTGGCCGCGACGCATGGTCATCTTGCCACTGCGGCAGATTTCGAGAATGCGGCCTTCATCTTCCCGCAGCACTTCGATGAGGCCTTCGATCTTGCTTTCCACCCCAGTCATCTCGATGATGAGCGATTCCGAGGTGAGGTCGACAATACGTGCGCGATAGACCTCGACCAGATCGAAGATTTGGGACCGATTCTGGGGTGAGGCGGTTACCTTGATGAGCGCCAGTTCGCGTGTGACCGACGGTGCCTGGGCGATGTCGTCCACATCCACTACATTCTCTAGTTTAAACAGGCTGGCACGGACGCGGTGGCCGGCCTCGGAAGAAGCCTCGCAGACAAGCGTCAGCCGCGACAGTCCCGCGCGCTCGCTGCGCCCCACCGTGAGCGAGTTGATATTGATGTTCAGTCGGCGGAAAAGTGACGCCACGCGCGTGAGTACGCCGGGCAAATCTTCAACGTAAGCGACGAATGTATGCAGCATAAAAGCAACTCCTGGCTTCTTGCTTCTAGCTCGTTGCTCCTGTCTTCAATGCGCCCGCAACACATTTGCAACTGGCGCTGAAAAGCTAGGAGCTGGAAGCTGGAAGCTGTCTTTCTTACTTGTCGTCCGGCGACTCGAGCAGAGGGTCCTTCTCGGGCCGACGGATCATCTCGTGCAATGCGCTACCGGCAGGAATCATCGGGTAGACCGCATCTTCCTTTTCGACCATGAAGTTGAGCAAGTATGAACCCTTGGCAGTACGAGCTTCTTCAACAGCCGCAGCCACTTCAGCTCGAGTGCGGACAGCGCGGCCAGCAATGCCGTGCGCGTCAGCCAGCTTCACAAAGTCGGGGCTTACCAAAGGCGTGGCCTCATAGTTGCTGTCGTAGAAAAACTCCTGCCACTGGCGAACCATGCCCAGATAACCGTTGTTGATGACAGCGATGTTGATCTTGATCTTCTCCTGGACGATGGTGGAAAGTTCAGCCGCTGTCATCTGGAAGCCGCCGTCCCCGGCGATCACCCAGACTTCCTTGTCTGGACAAGCGAACTTTGCGCCGATGGCCGCGGGCAGCGCGAATCCCATGGTCCCGAGGCCGCCAGAGGTAATGAGCGTGCGTGGATGCTCGTGGTGGAAGTACTGCGCCTCCCACATTTGGTGCTGGCCGACGTCGGTGGCTACGATGGCGTTGCCGCCGGTGATGCGCCACAGGTCGTGCATGACGTGGGCCGCGTAGAGGTGGCCGGAGTCGGGCAGGTTCTTGATGTCGCGCACTGCGGCCGCGCCCTTGCTGGAGTCAATGGCCTTGAGCCAGGCGGAACCGTCGCGGCCCGAGACGCGCGGCAGCAACTGCTCGAGCACATTTCGGAGATCGCCGACCAGAGCTACATCGACTTTGATATTTTTGTTGATCTCGGCGGGGTCGACCTCGATGTGGATCTTCTTCGCCTTCGGAGCATAAGTCGAAGTGCTTCCTGTAACGCGATCATCGAACCGCATTCCGCAGGCAATGAGGAGATCAGCTTCCTGAATCGCATGGTTGACCCACGACTCGCCGTGCATGCCCATCATGCCCATGTTAAGTTCGTGCGAAGCGGGAAATGCGCCGAGGCCGAGCAACGTAAGAGCCACGGGAATTTGCGCGCGCTCAGCAAGCGTGCGCACCTGCTCCATGGCGCCGGATTCGGAAACCCCATGACCGGCCAGGATAACCGGGCGCTTGGCGTTGCGAATCAGTTCTGCGGCCTGCGCGAGGCCGCTGTCTTCCACGTGCAGCATCGGATGCGGCCTATGAGGCTTCGGCTTGGCAGCTTCGAAGTCGAAGATTGCCGTTCCCTGTTGCGCGTCCTTGGTAATATCGACCAACACCGGGCCGGGGCGGCCCGATTTCGCGATCTGGAAGGCATAACGCAGCGCCGCTGCAATGTCCTCCGTGCGATTGATGAGGAAGTTGTGCTTGGTTACAGGCAGCGTGATGCCGGTGATGTCCACTTCCTGAAATGCATCGGTGCCCAGCACCTTGCTGGAGACGTTGCCGGTTACGCAGACCATTGGAATCGAGTCCAGCATGGCCGTAGCGATGCCGGTGACCAGATTCGTCGCTCCTGGGCCGCTGGTGGCGATGCAAACGCCAACCTTGCCGGATGCGCGCGCGTAGCCGTCAGCCATGTGCGCCGCGCCCTGCTCATGACGCACCAGAACGTGATGAATGGGGAACTTGCGCAGCGCGTCGTAAGCAGGCAGAATAGCGCCGCCGGGATAGCCGAAGACATCCGTGACACCCTCGCCCACCAGCGTGGCCCACAAAATCTCAGCGCCCGTAAGGCGCGTGGGCGTGGTCAGGTGAGCGTTCGTGTCAGATGCCTTGGATGCGTTCGCGTTTGTTTTGGTCCCCATATAAGCTCCTTGTTAGCTGCTAGCTTCTAGCCTCTAGCTTCTAGCTCGTTTCTGGTAAAGCCGGCTTACGTCTCATTCTTCAAATTTCGCCGCCAAATCACTTCATCAAATGGCGACTAGCCATCAGTTACCAGTTTCAAGCCTTTAGCTAGAGGCTGGAAGCTAGCAGCTGTTCCTTACGTTGTTGCTCCCTCGGATGCGGAGCTGACGCGATCCACATATTTGCGGAAAACGCCTTTAGGCCAGCGCAAAGGCGGCGGTTCAAAGCCCTTCAGACGCGCCTCAATTTCTTCGTCGCTGATCTCCACATTCAGTGTTCGATTGGCAATGTCGAAGTGGATGATGTCGCCCTCGCGAACAGCGGCAATGGGTCCGCCGACAAAGGCTTCCGGAGCCACATGGCCGGCGGTGAAGCCGCGCGTCGCGCCCGAGAAGCGCCCATCAGTTAACAGCGCCACTGTCGGGCTAAGTTCGGGATTGCCGCTGACGGCTGCTGTCACTTGCAGCATCTCGCGCATGCCGGGGCCGCCCTTCGGGCCTTCGTAGCGGATCACCAACACGTCGTTGGGCTTGATCTTGCCGGTCTGTACGGCTTCGAAGCAGGCGCCTTCGGTTTCGAAGACGCGCGCCGGGCCGCGATGCTCGTAGCGGTTGGCCGCGGCCACCTTCATCACACAGCCTTCAGGAGCCAGGTTTCCCTTGAGGATCACCAGTCCGCCGACCGGCTTGATGGGTTTTTCGAATGTTTGAATAACAACCTGTCCGGGCGTCTCCTCGGCCAGCGCGGCCTCTTCTGCCAGCGTCTTGCCGCTGATGGTCAGCGTCGATCCATCGGCATGGTGGGCGTCGATGAGGCGCTTGGCCAGCAAGCGTGTCCCGCCCGCAGCCTGGAAATCCGAAGCCATGTATTTACCGGCCGGGATCAGGTCGCAGATGAACGGGGTGCGCTTCGAGATCGTATCGAAATCGTCAATCGAAAGAGGGATGCCCATCTCGCGCGCGATGGCGATCAGATGCAGAACGGCGTTCGTGGAGCCGCCGCTGGCCGCGACACTGGCGATGGTGTTTTCCAGAGACGTGCGGGTGATGATCTGCGAAGGGCGGCGATTGGCCCGAACAGCATCCATGAGAATTCGGCCGGCTTCGCGCGTGGCCGCGTACTTGTCCTTGTCGGTGGCGGGAACGCCGGAAAGCTGCATCGGCGAGATGCCTAGAATTTCCCCGCTCATCGCCATCGTGTTGGCCGTGAACTGGCCGCCGCATGCGCCCGCGCCAGGACAAGCATTGGCTTCCAGCGCCTCCAGGCCCGCGGCATCAATCGTGCCCGCGGCGTACGAACCGATGCCTTCAAACACGCTCTGAATGGAAATATCTGCGCCGTTCAATTTGCCCGGCGCAATCGATCCGCCATAGAGCATCATGCCGGGAATATCGAGCCGGCACAGCGCCATGATGATGCCGGGCATATTCTTGTCGCAGCCGCCAATACCGACTAGGCCGTCGAACAGGTTACCACGCGCCACCAGTTCGATCGAGTCGGCGATCACTTCGCGCGAAACCAGCGAAGCCTTCATGCCCTCGGTACCCATGGTGATGCCGTCGGAAATGGTGATCGTGTTGAACTCCATCGGCGTGCCACCAGCCTCGCGAATGCCTTCTTTCAGAGCCTCCGCCACTTCGCGCAGGTGCATGTTGCAGGTGCCGATCTCGGTCCACGTGTTGGCGATACCGATGATGGGCTTGTGCAGGTCGTCTTTTGCGAAGCCGGAGCCGCGCAGATATGAGCGGGCTGCAGCCCGGCTGGGTCCCTCGGTCAACGGAATACTCTGTCGCTTGCCTTCGATGGTCATCACTTTCCTTAGTGCGGTGTTAGCGCGGTTATTTTGCTTTTAACCAGCTTGCTTCGTCGTGCTTAATTTCAAACGTGTCCAGAGCTGCTGCGTGACGCAAAGTGAGACCAATGTCGTCGAGTCCTTCCAGCAGGCAAAACTTGCGGAAGGGATCGACGTCAAAGCTCGCGCTGAAGCCGCGGCCGTCGGTCACGGTCTGCGCTTCAAGCGAAACCGTGAGTTGATAGTTGGGAATCGTCTTTGCGTTGTTGAGCAGTTGGTCGACCTGTTCTTCGCTCAGGCGGACGAGCACAATGCCGTTCTTGCCCGCGTTCGAGAAGAAGATGTCGGCAAAAGTCGGCGCGATAACAGCGCGAAATCCGTAATCGGAGAGCGCCCAGGCAGCGTGTTCGCGGCTGGAGCCACAGGCAAAGTTTTTGCCAGCAATGAGGATTTGCGCACCCTTGTAGCGCGGATCATTCAATTCAAACGCCGGGTCCGGATCGCCCGTGGCCGTGCGCCGCCAGTCGAAGAACAGAAAATCGCCATAGCCTGTGCGCTCAATGCGCTTCAAAAACTGCTTGGGAATAATCTGGTCGGTGTCGACGTTGGTGCGGTCCAGCGGCACGGCCAGCGACGTGAGTGTGCGAAACGGTTCCATCAGGCTTTTACCTCTTCACGAACGGTCCAGTTGCGAATGTCTACGAAGTGGCCGGCAATGGCGGCAGCGGCGGCCATCTCAGGCGAAACCAGGTGCGTGCGGCCGCCGCGTCCCTGGCGGCCTTCAAAGTTGCGGTTGCTGGTGGAGGCGCAGCGCTCGCCCGGCGAAAGAATGTCGGGATTCATGCCCAGACACATGGAGCAGCCGGGCTCGCGCCAGTCGAAGCCGGCTTCCTTGAAAATGCGGTCGAGGCCTTCCTGCTCGGCCTGGGCCTTGACGGCCTGCGAGCCGGGAACCACCATCGCGCCGACATGGCTGGAAACTTTGTAACCCGCTGCAATGCGAGCCGCCGCGCGCAGATCTTCAATGCGCCCATTGGTGCAAGAGCCGATAAACACTCTGTCAATAGCGACGTCTTCGAACTTCGTTCCCGCCTTCAGATCCATGTACTCGAGAGCGCGCTCGAAAGATTTCCGGTCGAGTTCGTTGGTTGCAGCAGCCGGATCAGGAACAGCGTCAGTCACAGGCGCGACCATGCCCGGGCTCGTACCCCAACTCACATAAGGAACAAGCGTAGCTGCGTCAATAACAAGTTCGCGATCGAACTTTGCGCCGGGATCGGTCGGTAGTTTGCTCCACTCTGCTACTGCTTTGTCCCAGGCAGCACCTTGGGGCGCGAAGCGGCGGCCCTTCAGGTACGCAAAGGTTGTCGCATCAGGAGCGATCATGCCCGCGCGCGCGCCGGCTTCTATGCTCATGTTGCAGATGGTCATGCGGCCTTCCATCGAGAGCGCGCGGATGGCCGAGCCGGCATACTCAATCACGCAGCCCGTTGCGCCGTCGGTGCCGATCTTGCCGATGATGGCGAGGATGATGTCCTTGGCGGTGACGCCCTGCGGCAGCTTGCCCTCGACCGCGATGCGGAAGGTCTTCGGCTTGGACTGCGGCAGCGTCTGCGTCGCCAGAACGTGCTCCACTTCGCTGGTGCCGATGCCGAAAGCCAGCGCGCCAAATGCGCCGTGCGTCGAGGTGTGCGAATCGCCGCAGACGATGGTCATGCCCGGCTTGGTGATGCCGAGTTCGGGACCAATGACGTGTACGATTCCCTGATCGCGCGAATCCACGTCGTAGAGTTCGACGCCAAACTCGGCGCAGTTCTTGCGCAGCGTCGCAATCTGTGTGGCCGCGATCTGGTCAATAATGTTGAGCCGACCTTCCAGCGTTGTAGGAACGTTGTGGTCCACCGTTGCAATCGAGCGATCGGGGCGGCGCACCTTGCGCCCAGCCAGCCGCAGTCCTTCAAACGCCTGCGGCGATGTCACCTCGTGCAGCAACTGCAGGTCGATATAGAGCAGCGTCGGTTCGCCTTCGGGCGCGACAACGACGTGCTGATCCCATACCTTTTCAAACAGCGTTTTTGGTTCGGTACTCATGAAACTCCTTAAGTGCCAGCTTATAGCTCTCAGCTTTCAGCTTCGGTGCTATCGATCGAAAGTTCTTCGGCTCTACAAGTTCGCCCTTGCTCTTGTTCGGAGTCGGTTCCGCCGCTCGTTCCAGAACATCGAGCTAAAAGCTAAGAGTTAACAGCTAGAAGCTGCTTTTTCACCGTCTCGCGCACTTTAGCGCCCATCTCCGTTGTCGAGAGCACCGTAAGTCCCTGCGCATTGCCGCGCGCCAGATCGGGCGTGCGGAAGCCTTGCTCAAGCACCTTGCGCACCGACGCTTCAATCGCCGCGGCCTCGGCCTCAAGCCCGCCGGAGTGACGCAGAACCAGCGCGGCGGTCAGAATGGCCCCGAGCGGATTAGCCAGGCCCTTGCCTGCAATGTCGGGCGCGGAGCCGTGGACCGGCTCATACAAATTCACCTTGCCGCCAATGGTGGCCGACGGCAACATGCCGAGCGAGCCCGTGATGACACCGGATTCGTCGGTGAGAATATCGCCGAACAGATTCTCTGTCAGCACTACATCAAAGTCGCGCGGGCGATTCATGATGTGCATGGACATGGCATCGACATACTGGTGTTCCAGCGTCACGTCGGGAAATTCGGCTGCAACTTCGATCACCGCGGCACGCCATAGTTGCGAGACTTCAAGCACGTTCGCCTTGTCCACGCTGGTCAGTTTCTTGCGGCGCTTCTGGGCCAGCTTGAAGGCAACGCGGGCAACGCGGGTGACTTCGCCCTTGGTGTAGCGCATGGTGTTCCAGGCTTCGCCAGTGGTGCGATTCCACTCGCGGGGCTGGCCAAAGTAGAGGCCCCCCAGTAGTTCACGGACAAAGAGAATATCGACGCCGTCGATAATCTCGGGGCGCAGCGGGCTGTTGACGGCCAACTCCTTGAAGGCGAAGGACGGACGCAGGTTGGCGAATCCACCAAGCGCCGCGCGGATCTGCAGCAGGCCGGCCTCGGGGCGCTTGTCGGGAGCCATCGAGTTGAACTCGTTGCCGCCCACCGCACCAAGCAATACCGCATCAGAGTCGAGCGCGGCTGCGAGCGTGTCGGCAGGCAGAGGAGTGCCATCCTTCACAATGGCCACACCACCAATGCGCTTCGAGTCAAACTCAAACGTGTGCCCGCCAATTGCAGCAACTTCTTTGAGCACAGCAACTGCTTCGTTGGTGACTTCCGGGCCGATGCCGTCGCCGGCCGTAATTAGAATCTTCAGCTTCATTCGTACCTTTTCCTCGGATCAGTGGTCAGAGATCTAATATCAGTAACGTTCTACAGCGCTCAATCCAGTTCCGCGACCGTCTCATGGCGCTTTTCGCGAATCTGATCGGGCAGCAGGCCCACCAAGTCCTGGTCGTAGATGTTCTTCTTACGATCGGCCAGGGCTACAAAGCGATAGTAGACATGCTGGAGTTCATCGCGCGTGAGGGCGAAGCCCATTTGCTCGAGACGATGACGCAGGGCCGCGCGTCCGGAGTGCTTGCCGAGAACGAGATGTGTCTTGGCCACGCCCACCAGAGCGGGGGTCATGATTTCGTAGCAAAGCGGATTGGCCAACATGCCGTGCTGGTGAATGCCGGACTCGTGCGCAAAGGCGTTATCACCCACGATCGCCTTGTTGGGCGAGGGCTTGAAGGTGATGATCTGCCCAAGCACCTGGCTGGTAGGATAAAGCTGTTCGAGCTTGATCGATGTGGTCATGCCGTAGTGGTCGCCGCGCACATACAGTCCAGCAGCAATTTCTTCCAGAGCCGCATTGCCGGCCCGCTCGCCGATGCCGTTGATAGTGCACTCCACCTGGCGCGCGCCGGCGGTGATGGCGGCCAGCGAGTTGGCCACAGCCAGGCCCAGATCGTCGTGGCAGTGCGAGGAGAGGATGATGCCCTGCGCGTCGATGGCAGGAATGCGCTCGCGCACCTCTCGGAACATCTGGCCGTATTCCTCGGGGGTGCTGTAGCCCACCGTGTCGGGCATATTGATGGTGGTGGCCCCAGCCTCGACGGCAATGCGCACCATCTCAACTAGAAAATCGCGGTCGGAGCGCGTGGCATCCTCGGGCGAAAACTCAACGTCGTCGACAAGCGAGCGGGCCAGCCGTACCGACTCCCCGGTGAGCTCAAGCGCCTCCGCGCGGCCAATCTTGAGCTTGTATTCCAGATGCAGGTCGCTCGACGCAAGGAAGACATGGATGCGGGCGCGATCGGCAAATTGCAGCGCGCGGGCAGCCATCTCGATGTCCTCGGTCTTGGCGCGGGCAAGCGACGCAATGCGTGGCTTGCGAATGGCCTGCGTGATAGTAGCGATCGCCGCAAAGTCGCCCTCCGAGGCCATGGCAAAGCCGGCCTCGATCACGTCCACGCCCAGATCTTCAAGGGCATGGGCCATGGTGAGCTTTTCCTGCGTGGTCATGCTGCAGCCCGGAGACTGCTCGCCGTCGCGCAAAGTGGTGTCGAAGAAGACTACGTGATTTGAGCTCATGAACTCGCCTGCCAAGGGGAAACGAACATTTAACTCATATAGTGTCTCGCATTGGGTTTGTATAAGGCAAAGTTATTCTTTTTGTAGAAGCGATTAGAATTGCTTATGATGCGAGCAGGACCGGAGGCTCCAGTGGAACTCAATCAGCTCGAAACCTTTCTTGCGGTAGCGGAGGAGCGAAGTTTTTCGCGCGCGGCGGTGCGTCTGCACCGCACCCAGCCCGCTGTTAGCCAGGTGATCCGCAAGCTGGAAGAGTCCGTGGGCGAAACCCTGTTTGACCGTGCAGCGCGTGACGGGTCGCTAACGGCGGCCGGGGTGCTTCTGCGCGACTATGCGCAGCGGCTGCTGGCGCTGCGGCGCGAGGCATCAAGCGCGCTAGGCGAGTTGAAGAGCCTCGAGCGCGGTCACCTGCAACTGGCGGCCAACGAATACACCTGCATGTACCTGCTGCCCGCCATCGATGCCTTTCGCCGCGAATTCCCCCACGTAAACGTGACCGTGCAGCGAATGCTAGCCTCGCGGATCCCCGAGGAGCTTAGCCTGCGCACTTTCGAACTGGGCGTGGTCTCATTCAAGCCGGATCCGGCGCAGTTCCGGACCATTGCCGTTTACGCAGACAGTCTGGCTTTCATCGTCGGCCCGAAGCATCCCCTGGCCTCGGCCCAACGCGTCTCCATCAACGATCTGGGAAGCGAGCTGTTTGTGGCCCACAACGTGGCTTCGCCGCTGCGCCGCAAGGTGATTGAGGCCTTCCAGCGCTACCGCACGCCGCTCAACATGGGCATCGAGTTGCCGACGATCGAGGCGATCAAGCGTTTTGTGGCCATGGGCAATGGCGTGGCCCTGGTTCCCCACCTCACCGTGGCTCAGGAGCTGGAAACCGGAGAGCTGGTGAGAATTCCCGTCGACGAGCTGGAAATGCGCCGGATTCTGCGGCTGGTGCACCGCCGGCAATCGACGCTTTCCTACGCGGGTAAGGCCTTTCTCCACACCATCAGAGATCTGGCCCGCCAACAGGGACCGCCCTTCTATTTCCATGTGGAACGGGCCGGTTGAGGGGCCATTCGGGCAGTTTCTGCTCCGGCCGGTGCCACTTTGCCCTGGGCTGCGTCTATAGCCATGGAACAATCTTATCTACCGGCCTATGTACCGGCTGCCGTGCGGTTTCCGACACGACCCGGTCAGGCCATTTACAATGCTGAGAGCGGGGCCCGGATCCAACCGGCGCGCCGGAATCGACAAGCTCGTTGCCAGCCGGACGGTTGTGCAGTCGTGAGGTTCAGGACCGAATGAAGAAGATCGCCTTAATAGCATTCCTGCTGGCCGTGAGTGTGGCCGCAGGCCGCGCTCAGGAAAGCCGTCAAGACATCAGCCTTAGTGGAACGGCGCTTATTGAACCGTTCATGGCCTCGTCCACCACTGTTCAGGTGAGCGCGAACCGCGCCTTCGGCGGGTTGCTGAGTTATCGATTCATGCTGACACCGACCAGCGCCGTCGAAGCCAATTATTCGATGACGTACGAGAACAACATCCATTATTTCGCCAATCCCAATCATTACAACATCAACACCCGCACCCAGGAGATGTCGGCCGCTTACGTCCGCTCCTTCGTCTACAAGAATTTCAATCCGTTTGTGGAAGCTGGCCCGGGCGCGTTCATCTTCCTGCCCATCCGTAATATGGGAACTCAAAACGTAGATGTAAAGCAGCAAACCGAGGTGGGCGGTATTTATGGAGCTGGCATCGCCTACGAGATCAGCCCCAGCTTCGATATCCGTGCCGAGTATCGCGGGTGGGTCACCAAGGTGCCTACCTTCGGTCTTTCCCAGTTCGCCACCAACCGGTGGTACAACATCAGCAATCCGGTCATCGGCGTGGCTTACCACTTCTAAAACCGAGCACACACGATTAAAAGGGGACAGGCTGAAGCCTGTCCCCTTTTTGCGGCACGAGTACGAGTAGTGCCGTTCGTGTAGAGGAATGCTCATTCCCTCAGGGGCTAAAGCCCAACTCATTTTGCAGGGTTTATGTACGGGCTAAAGCCCGTACCCTTCAGCTAAAGCCGTAGCCTTCAAAGACAGCCTTGCATCGCGTTTTTCCACGCCTGTACAGCTTGCACCCGTCAACGCTGCGCCGCAGCGGTGGCGACCATTTTGCCGTGTTCAAAATCATTGATTGCGGCCCTAAAAGGGGCTTGAGGGGGCAGATTTTGGCAAAAAAACCGCCGAAAATGCATGAAAAATGACGCCATGTTTACTACTTGTACACTTGGATGCTCTTGTAACATGTTGATTATGCATTGGTTATATTTTAGGTGCACCATAATCGGTGCAATTGACGGGGAGGGGGGTAGGGGGTCACGGGGAAATTGGGGTCGAAGAGACGCCAAATGGATGCTTTTTGTTCCGCGGCAGGGGCGGGGTGAGGTCGGATTGCGGGTTGTCGAGGATGCGGATAGAGGAACCCATGTCTCGATTGTGCGCTTTCGATGGGTAATTATCGGCAAGGCATGGGGGAACGGCGGGCTAGTTTGGGGAGAATACCGCAGAGGCTAAAGCCCTTGTTGATTAGCGGTCCGAAAGGCATACCTCAGGGGCTGAAGCCCTATTCATTCCATTGCACTTATTACCGGGGATAAATCCCCGGGCTACCACCCCACGGACGAAGACCTGCCCGTGGGGACCCCGGCCTACCGTCTGGAGGAGTTTCTCCGCAGTCTGTAAAGCGCACTGGACGATTTCGCTGCGGCCCTACGGGACGCAAAGGTGAGAGGAGACTGCTAACCCAGGACGTCCCCTTCGCTTTGCTCCAGGTCCGGCCTGGGCTATTTTCACTGCCTCCCTACGGGAGGAGAAACGACGAGGTTCATGGCTTGCGGGTCTGCGAAGCCGGTGGACGACTGACACTGACTGCGGCTCGAATGGGGTTCTCCGCAGCCTGTTTTCTTCGGCTGTGTTTCCGGGAGATGATTACCGCGATGCTTCGCGATAGCGGCCTAGTTCCTTGACCATGGCGCAGTGACGGGTGAGGGCTTCCAGGGCCCGCAAACCTTCGCCTGGGGATTGGATCTGGCAGTCGACATAGAAGATGTACTCCCAGGGCTTGCCGTGTACGGGGCGGGACTCGATCTTGGTGAGGTTGGTGCCCAGGGCCGCGAGTTCGTTGAGTACGGCGACCAGCGAGCCGGGACGGTTTTCAACGGAAAAGGCCAGGCTGATCTTGTTTGCCTCGGGATCGGCGACCGACTCGGCGGCGCGGCGGACGAGGAAGAAGCGCGTGAAGTTTTCCGGGTTGTCCTCGATGTCGGCATCGAGAATCTCGGCTCCGTAACAAACAGCCGCCGCCTTGCTGGCGATGGCTGCCGCATGGCGGTCGTTGAGTGCGGCCAGTTGCTTGACGCTGCCTGCGGTGTCGTAGGCGGGGCTGGCTTTCATGCGGGGGTGGCGGGCAAAGTATTGGCGGCACTGGGCCAGGGCTACGGGATGCGAATAGACGCGTTCGATTTCGCCGATTGCCGTTCCGGGAATCGCGATCAAGTTGTGGCGGATGCGGAGCAGGGTTTCGCGCTCGACTTTGACGTCGTGGGTGAGCAGTAGATCGAAGTGCTCGGAGACGGAGCCAGCGAGGCTGTTTTCAATGGGGATGACGGCGATATCCACCCTGCCTTCAGTGAGCGCGGCGAAGACTTCGGCGGAGAGGGCACAGGGGACGATGGAGGCGCCGGGGACGAGTTTGAGCGCGGCCTCGTGGCTGAAGGAACCGGGTTCTCCTTGGATTGCAATGTTCATGGAATTGACCATACTACAGGGGTTGGCGGCTTTAGAGCCTCATCCAGAGGTCGGCGGCGACGAAGGCTAGAAAGACCATGGCGATGACGCCGTTCATGGTGAAGAATGCGGCATTGAGGCGGCGCAGGTCATTGGGCGAGACGATGGAGTGTTCGTAGGCAAGCAGCAGCGCTACGGCGGCGATACCGATCCAGCCGATGGCGAGGAACTGGAACAGCAGGCCGAACCAGACGAGCAGGACCAGCATGGCCAGATGCATGGCGCGAGCCGCCCAGAAGGCCGCAGGAATGCCGATGGCGCGGGGCAGGCTGTAGAGACCGGCCTTGCGGTCGTGCTCGTAGTCCTGGCAGGCGTAGAGGACATCGAAGCCGCCGGCCCAGAGGGTGACGGCCGCGGTGAGCACGAGAATGCGCACGTCGAGGCTGCCGCGGACGGCGATCCAGGCAGCCGAAGGCGCAAGGCCCAACGCGAGACCGAGAACCAGGTGCGACCAGCGCGTGAGGCGCTTCATATAGCTGTAGCCGAAGAGAACCAACAGCACTAGAGGCGCGAGGTAGAGAGTGAGGCGGTTGAGTTCGGCGGCGGCGGCGACAAAGACCAGCGCCATGAGCAGCGTGAAACCGAAGACGAACTGGCGCGAGAGCAGGCCGGCCGGAATGGCGCGGCTGCTGGTGCGGGGATTGGTGGCATCGAGGTCCGCATCGGCCCAGCGGTTGAAGGCCATGGCCGCGGAGCGTGCGGCGACCATGGCAACCAGAATCCAGGCAACGGTGCGTCCGGCGGGATGTCCGTTCGAGGCCAGCAGCACGGACGTGAGCGCAAAGGGGAGCGCGAAGATGGAGTGCTCCCACTTGATCATTTCCAGAGTGGTGCGCGTTTTGTGGAGGATGCCCGTCATGGTTGCTCTCTCTAGAAGTGTACTTGAGGGGCACGTTGCAATGAGGCTTCATTGGTCAGTTCGGGATGGCATTGCCCCGGGGCTGAACAGGCCGCGGAAAAAGGCCTGTTTCTGGCGGAAAATCGTGA